>CAMDEX010000061.1 GCA_945897075.1 Litorilinea aerophila | reverse complement strand
GCGGGTGTGGCCGTCTTCGTGGACGACCTGCTCGACCCGAATGTGGCTCTGGTCGTCGGCTCGGTGCAGAGCAGCCAGGGCACGATTGTCCTGGGCAACACCGCCGGCGACACCTCTGTCAATGTCAACCTGGGCGCTATCCCCGGCGGACAGAGCGCAACCATCACCTTCCGCGTGACCATCGCCAATCCCTTGCCCGCAGGCGTCACCCAGATCACCAACCAGGCGGTTGTCACCGGTGACAACTTCCCCAATACACCCACCGATGACCCGGACACGTCGGCAGTCGCTGACCCGACCGTGACACCGCTGACGGCTGCGCCGGTTCTCTCAGCCAGCAAACAGGACAGCCTCTTCGTGGATGCCGACGGCAATGGCTTTGCCAGCCCCGGTGATACGCTCGAATACCGCATCGTCATCCGCAACACTGGCAACAGCGCGGCCACAGGTGTCATCTTCAATGACACACCCGACGCCAACACTGCTCTGCTGGTGGGCTCTGTGCAAACCAGCGCTGGGAGTGTGACCAGCGGCAACAATGCTGGCAACACAACTGTCGCCGTCAGCGTCGGTACCCTCCCCGGCGGCGGCCAAGTGGTCATCACCTTCCAGGTGACGGTCAACAACCCGCTGCCCGCGGGTGTGACACAGATCGCCAATCAGGGCACAGTCAGCAGCAACCAACTGCCGGTTCTGCCGACTGACGACCCGGATACAGCGCCGGGCGGGGATCCGACCGTCACGCCGCTGACGGCTGCGCCGGTTCTCTCCGCCACCAAACAGGATAGTTTGGCTGTGGACGCCGACGGCAATGGCTTTGCCAGCCCCGGTGACACCCTCCTCTACCAGGTGGTCATCCGCAACACCGGCAACAGTGCGGCTACCGGCGTTGTCTTCAACGACACGCCCGACGCCAACACCGCGCTCGTCGTCGGTTCTGTGCAGCCGAGCGCCGGAACGGTCACAACTGGCAACAGTGCAGGTGATACGGCTGTGTCGGTGAATATCGGCACAATCCCCGGCGGCGGTCAGGTCGTGATTACCTTCCGAGTGACGGTCAACAACCCGCTGCCCGCGGGCGTCACCCAACTCGCCAACCAGGGCACAGTCAGCAGCAATGAGTTACCGGCCGTCCCGACTGACGACCCGGATACAGGCGCAACCGATGACCCGACCGTCACGCCGCTTGTGGCTGCGCCGGTGCTGGAGGCGGACAAGCGGGATAGCCTCTTTGTTGACGCAGATGGGGATGGGGTGGCCAGCCCCGGCGATACCCTGCTCTACGAAACGATCATCCGCAACCGGGGCAATGCCGCCTCCACCGGTGTTGTCTTTGTGGACTTCCCGGACCCGAACACGACGCTTGTCGTTGGCTCGGTGCAGAGCAGCCAGGGCACAGTTGTCGTCGGCAACAATGCGGGCAACGCGGGCGTGCGGGTCAACATCGGCACCATCGCAGGCGGGGCGCAGGTGGCAGTCACCTTCCGGGTGACCATCAACAATCCCCTGCCCGCCAATGTGAGCCGGGTGGTCAACCAGGGCGCGGTGACGAGCAATGAACTGCCCGCCCTCGTCACCAACGATCCGGACACGGGCGCGGTGGACGACCCGACAGTGACACCTATCGCGGCCGCACCCCGCCTGACGATGACGAAGCAGGATTCTCTCTTCGCGGATCTGGACGGCAACGGTCAGCCTAGCCCCGGCGACGTGCTGCAATACCGGATTGCCGTGCGCAATATCGGCAACCAGGCCGCGCTGAATGTCGTGGTGCAGGATGCACCCGATCCCTTCACCCGGCTGGTCGTCGGTTCGGTGCAAACGAGTGTGGGCAGTGTGACAACGGGCAACAACGCGGGGGACACAGGCGTTGTCGTGGCCGTGGGAACTCTGCCCGGCGGCGGTGGACAGGCGGTGATCACCTATCGGGTGGTGATCGTTAACCCATTACCGGCCACGGTGGATCAGGTAGCCAACCAGGCCCTGGCCAGCGCGGACAATACGGGCGGAATTTCCAGCGACGATCCGGACACGCCAACCCAAGACGATCCCACGCTGACACCGGTGGTGGCCGAGCCAATTCTGGACGTGACCAAACGGGATGCCCTCTTCATAGACACCGATGGCGACGGGTTGGCCGGGCCGGGTGATACACTGCTCTACCAGATCACAATTCTGAATGTGGGCAACCGGGCGGCAGCCAACCTGATCTTCACGGACACGCCGGACCCGAACACGACACTCGTCGTCGGTACGGTACAGACCAACCGGGGCACGGTTGCCATCGGGAACACAGCGGGCGATACGACTGTGCGGGTCAATCTCGGCACGCTGCCTGGTGGTGCCCGGGCTGACATCAGCTTCCAGGTGCGCATCACCGATACCCTGCCTGCGGGTGTGCAACAGGTGGCGAACCAGGGCGTCGTCACCGGCGACAATGTGGATCCGGCACCGACCGACGATCCGGACACGACCACTGACAACGACCCGACACTTACGCCTGTGGTGGGTGATCCGATTCTCAGCGCCACCAAACGGGATTCTCTGCTGATTGATGCGGACGGCAATGGGGCAGTCACCGCGGGGGACACGCTGCTCTACCAGGTGGTTGTGAAGAACAGCGGCAACCGGGCTGCATCCAGTGTCATCTTCACCGACACGCCGGATGTGAACACAACGCTCATCGTCGGGTCGGTGCAGACGAGCATCGGCGCGGTGACAACAGGCAACAACGGGGGCGACCGCACCATTCGTGTGGATATCGGCGAGCTGCCCGCCCGCGACGAGGCGCGCATCTCCTACCGGGTGAGGGTCAACAATCCCCTGCCCGCGGGCGTGAAAGAGATCCGCAACCAGGGCGTTGTGACGGCCCTCGCTCTCGCTGATGAGACGACGGACGATCCCGATTCGCCCAACCCGGACGATCCCACGGGGACAGACCTGGGCGCGGCCCATATTGGGCTGACAAAAGGCTCCCAACCGCCCCCGGGCACATCTGTCCTGCCCGGTGACCGCATCACCTACACCCTGCGCCTCTCCAATCTGGGCACGATCCCGGTGACGAATGTGGTGATTACGGACAGCGTACCGGTGGGCACGAGCTTTGTGCCGGGCAGCGCGCAACCTGCCCAGACGAGTGGCCCCAATCCGCTGGTCTGGCAAACGGCTCTGTTGCCGGTCGGGCAGGTGATTACCGTCTCCTTCAGTGTGGAAGTGCTGCCGGTGGGTCCGGCGACGGCCATCATCAATGTGGCGGTGGCCGAGACGGACCAGACACCGGTGGTCACATCGCCGGTGGTGGTCCATCCCTTCGATCCAACGGACATCGATCTGCTCAGTTTCACAGCGAAGGCAGAGGGGGCAGCCCTGCGTCTGGTCTGGCTGACCGGCGCGGAGATCGACACCTGGGGCTTCCATCTCTGGCGCAGCGACAGCGCCGAGCGCGGCCAGGCCGTGCGGGTGACCGAGCAGTTGATCCCCGCGCAGGGGCGCAACGGCGGTGGCAGCGCCTATTCCTACCTGGACACGGGGCTAACAGCCGATCTGTTGTACTGGTACTGGCTGGACGAGGTGGAGATCGATGGCAGCCGCAACGAGTACGGGCCGGTGTCGGGCCGTGTCTCTGGGGTTGGCAATGGCGGCGAGGGAATACGCCAACTCTTCCTGCCCCTGGTGGGTCAGGGAGAGACCGTCGAATCCGCTCTGCCGACAGAGGAGCCACCCGCGCCAGAGGTTGAACCACCGGCGGAGAGCAACACAATCCCGCCGATTCTGTTGCCGCTGATCAATCGCTAAGTCCAGCGTTCAATCAGCGCAGACTAGTACACGACTGCGGAAGTCCCTGTGCGATTGGTGTGGTGCGTAGTACGTGGTGCGTCAACTGGTACACGCACTACGCACTACGTCAGGAACTGCCGGGTTATTTCCGCCGCACTGCACTAGTACACGACGATGGATGTTAAAAAACAGATGAAGGGTACCCGCTGGGTACCCTTCATCTGTTTTTTAACATCTTGCATCTGTCGCCGGTGATCACGCAACCGGCGTTTGTCCGCTATCGTTCGAGATTGAAGGTCAGCTTTCTGATCAGCCAACACCCCCCTGTCTCCTCAACTTCCCAGCGATCACCCCCTGGGGCTATTTCACTGTCTATGCTGGTGGTGGAGATAACCACCGCGCTTTCATCCAAAATGTGTATGTCAAAATCCTGCGGCGCTACGATAGCTGCACCGCCCGGAAAGACCCAATAGAGATAGCGATGGCGCAGGGCATCTGTACCCGACCAGCGCTGATCATCGCGCTCATCCTCGGCTGTGTTACGGGCATCTATGACCTGCCCGTCGGCCTGCCACAGAGCAAGCAGAGCGTCCATATCCTGTGCCACAACAAAGGAACCCTCAGCGCGCAATACCGCCACAATCTTGTCCGCCGGCGTAGCGTTGTCTGGCAAGTGCAATCCGCACGAACCAGCGCGTTGCAATTCGACAGGAAGGATTTGGGAATCTGTCGCCGCAGAAGGCTGACACCCTATCAGCCCAAGCACGACGGTCAGGATAGAACAGAGTATGCGCAGGCGGCAGGTATCTATCATAGGTGGGGTAGTGCAGCAGAACGAAGAAGCAGGTGGCCCAAAAAGTCTTGCATCAGGCGCAGCGTATCCGCGTCGCTGCCCTGCGCGCCTCCAGTCAATTTCACCAGAACAACGCCATCTTCCGGGTTGCGTTGCGCGTCTGGGAAGATATAGAAGTAGAAAGCCCGGTGACCGGTATCACCCTTTTCTGCTGCGAGCCACATCCCGTGCAGATCGCCACCGGCGGGCAGGGGAAGAGTCCGCGACGTCAATTCAGTCTTCCAGCCATCCGCATCGTAGCAGATATCCGGGGGATGAAAGGTGCGCGAGGTGCGCCCCCCGATGATACTCAACCAAAGATAGTCCCCTGCCTGGTTGCGATAGAGCCGTTGTAGATACTGCTCCGGCTCCAGCAGGATAAAGACCTCTACATTTGTCTGTGCCACATCTTCCCCGCGCCAAAGACCGAATTGCAGAGGGAGTTGGGCCAGTTCGTGGGAGAGATCCAATGGCATTTGGGCGTAGACGATCTGTTCACTGCCCGTTCGCTGCCAGAAGTCCAGGTCCACCACATACTGAATCCCCGTGTCAAAGCGCAGGGCAAAGGATGACGCGGCGCGCTGCGCGTAGACGAGACCGATCCCAGCGAGCAGAATCAGGGAGGCTAAAAGCGATCGAAGCGAACGTGGCGACATTGGAGCATTCGACTCAAGGGAAAGAGGAGGGCAAGGGCGACCAGGAAAAAGAACGGAGCTGAAAAATCGTGATAGTAGCGAAAAGCCACATCCGCGCCCCAGTAATGAGCAACAAAGAGCAGATTCGTCACCCGCAAGATGTTGCCGAGTACGGCCAGGGGTGCCGCCAAACAGAGAAGGGCAATACGGCCCCACAGAGGACCAATCAAGACATAAGCCACCAGCGCAGTCAGCGCAGTAAGAGCCGTCAGCGAGTTCATACCGCTGCACTGGGCACCAATGACAAGCTCGGCATTGGGCAGGCTGATGGCATTGCCATTAATGACCAATGGAAGTCCAAGCCAGGCAGAGAGTGATGTCGAGCAACTCCCCGTCCACAGAGCTAGGGGCAATGTTGCCCGCTCCACAAAAGGCAGGGGCAGGGCCAGGGAAAAAAAAGCCAGCGGGAAGGATAGCTGACACAGCGCCTCTGCCCCCAAAAAGAGCCAAAGAAGCCCGGCAGCCAGGCCGACCAGCGCAAAGCCCGCCAGATAATAGGCCCGCAAATCCAGAAAAGCCACGAGTGCGCCAACGCTGATCAGCAGCAGAACGAGACCCCGGCTATCGCCAACATAGCCAGCGCTGCCCCGGAATCCTGACAGCCGTCGCCAACCCAGATAGACGGAGAGTGGCAAGACGATCAGTCCGTGGCTGTAATAGGGGTTGCTCCACCATTCGCCCCACAGCCAGGGCCAAACAGGCCAGCTGAGCAAAAGGGCAAGGCATACAGGCCCAGCTATCAGAACAAACCCACGCATACGCATCATCCGCCGGAGGAGGAGCGTCTGCGTTTGTAGGCGGCCAATCCAGAAAGTGCGGCCAAACCCGAACCGACCAGAAAGATCGTTGCCGGTTCCGGGATCGGCACAGGCGGCTCGGGCGTCGCCGGGCCAACAACCGGAGTAGGCGCGGGAGTCGGAGTCGAAGTCGGAGTCGGAGTCGGAACAGGCGTAGGCGTCTCTGTTATCGTCGGCTCCGGCGAGGGAGTTAGTGCCACGGGACCCTCTTCCGGCGCAGTGGCGTAGATCATTCCGGTCGGAAACAAAAGCAGCAAACCAACGGCCACTCCCCATAGAAGCAGGAAAGTGGCCGATCTGGACCAGGGTAGGGTGCGCTTCATTCTTCTGGCTTCCTTATAGGCTACAATATCGAGAGTATCAAGCTATGAGCAAATAGTTAGGGCATTCTTAACATCTATTATGGCATACATTTGTCAAATAGTCGAACCACCCCTATCGCAATGCAGCTATCAAAATCCCAACACGTATCCCTATTCGGTGGCACAACTCGCTTTCACGCCAGTCAATGGATAGGATTGCGTCCGGCTCTATCAGCGCAGACGGTCAACTCCCCGGCGCTTTTCGTCACTTCGCCCCAACTTTGCCGTACACCAGTATATTTTGGGCATTCGCATGGCGCGGGCAAAACTGCTATACTGACGCTATTGTTTCCAAACTTTCACCCTAGGAGAACCCCCATGTCTGATCCGATTATCACGAAATTCGAGGTACATCAGTGGAAGTCCAGCCTGCAGGATATGGGCTACGACTACAACGGCTTCAATCTGGTCTACGAGCCGGGTGGCCGTGCGCCGATGGGCGGCTATATTTTGAAGGTCTTCACCGATGCAGGTATCGTCGGCGAGTATGCGGGCGGCAGTGCGCTCGACTACGCCTCCCTGGCCCGTTTTGCGCCCTATCTGATCGGCAAGAGTGCGTTGGAACGGGAGCGCATCTACACGGACGTAAACCGCGCCCTGCGCCAGGTGGCGCGCATCGGGCTGGCCCCAGTGGACATCGCGCTGTGGGACATCGCAGGCAAGCTCTACAACACACCCATCTACAAGCTGCTGGGAGGCTACAAAGAGAGCGTGCCCTGCTACGCCAGCACCTATCACGGCGACCACCAGCCCGACGGCCTCTCCACACCCGAAGCCTTCGCCGACTTTGCCGAGCAGTGTCTGGAACTGGGCTACCCGGCCTTCAAAATCCACGGCTGGGGGCGGGCACCCATCCGCCAGGAGATTGCCAACGTCCACGCGGTGGGGCAGCGGGTGGGCAGCAGGATGGACCTGATGCTGGACCCGGCCTGTGAATACCACACCTTTGGCGACGCGCTGAAGGTGGGCTGGGCCTGCGACGAGGAACGCTTCTTCTGGTACGAGGACGCCTTCCGCGATGGCGGCACCTCCCAGTTTGCCCACCGCAAGTTGAAGGAGCTGATCCGAACGCCCCTGCTACAGACCGAACACGTGCGTTCGCTGGAGCCGCACATTGACTTTGTGGTCAACGGCGCGACCGATTTTGTGCGCGGCGATGTGGGCTACGACGGCATCACCGGCGTAATGAAGATCGCCCACGCCTGCGAAGGGCTGGGCGTAGACATCGAATTTCACGGCCCCGGCCCAGCCCAGCGCCAGTGTATGGCCGCCATCCGCAACACCAACTACTACGAGATGGGGCTGCTCCACCCCAAAGCGCCGGCCAGCCACGAACCGGAGCTTTTCCTGGACTACCGGGATGACCTGACTGCAGTGGATAGCAACGGCCACGTCCCGATTCCCCAGGGGCCGGGGCTGGGCGTGCAGATCAACTGGGAGTGGGTAGAGAAAAACCGGGTAGGGATGGTAGAATACGGGAAGTGATAAAAAATGGACGCAGATTGTCATGATTTTGATTGATCAGCGCTGATCGATTCGGATCATGAAAATCTGCGTCCCATCTTTTCGTGGCTGAACAAGTACCGCTATCGTTGTGAAGGAAAACCGATGCGTTTTTTCAATACCGCGGGGCCGGTGGACTGTGTGCGCCACTATTGTCTGCCGCCTCTACACCGGATCGATCTGGACGAAGTGTTGCTGCTGATTGAGCAGCAGAAGTACTTCGTCCTGCACGCGCCCCGGCAGACGGGCAAGACCAGCTTTCTGCTGGCGTTGATGGAATACCTGAACGAGCAAGGACATTACCGCACCCTGTACGTGAATGTGGAGGGCGCACAGGCCGCCCGCCAGAATGTGGATGGTGCCATCCGGGCGATTCTTTCTGGGATCGCAACCCGGGCTAGACAATTCCTGAACGACACCTTTCCCGAAGAAAGAGTTTCAGAACTCACCGCCAATTTTGCGCCATTCGATGCCCTTGCGGACCTCCTCAGCACTTGGGCGCAACATTCGCCCCTGCCTCTGGTGATCTTCATTGATGAGATCGACTCCCTGGTGGGTGACACCCTGATTGCCGTGCTGCGCCAGCTACGCGGCGGCTATGACAAGCGCCCTGCCAACTTCCCCCACAGCGTCATCCTGTGCGGCGTGCGCGATGTGCGCGACTACCGGCTGCACCTGGACAATGACGCCGCGCCCATCACCGGCGGCAGCGCCTTCAACATCAAAGCCGAGTCGATTCGCATGGGCAACTTTACCGAAGCCGAGACGCTGCGCCTGCTCTATCAGCACACAGAGACGACCGGTCAGCCCTTCACCCCAGACGCCAGCCAGCGTATCTGGTATCTGACGCAAGGCCAACCCTGGCTGGTCAACGCCCTGGCCTATGAGACCTGCTTCAAAATGAAAGAGAATCGGGACCGCTCCCTGACAATTACCCAGGAAATGGTGGAGCAGGCCAAAGAGAATCTTATCCTGCGCCGGGAGACCCATCTCGACCAGTTGACCGACAAACTCAAAGAGCCGCGCGTGCGCCGGGTGGTGGAGGCGATGGTGCAAGGCGAAGCCCTGGACGAGACGGTCTCCGCCCTGGACATCGAATATGTGGTTGATTTGGGGCTGGTGCGCCGGGGCACCGATGGGCTGGTGATTGCCAATCCGATTTACCAGGAAGTGATCCCCCGCGACCTGAATTTTGTGGTCCAAATCGCCCTGGAAAGCATCCAGCGTAGCGCTTGGTATATCGCCCCGGATGGCCTGCTGGATACCGGGAAACTGCTGGCTGCCTTCCAGGACTTCTTCCGCCAGCACTCGGAACATTGGGTGGAACGCTTTGCGTACAAAGAAGCGGGGCCGCAACTGCTCTTGCAGGCTTTCTTGCAGCGGGTAGTCAACGGCGGCGGGCGCATCGAACGGGAATACGGCTTGGGGCGCGGGCGCACAGACCTGCTGATTCTCTGGCCAGGCAACGGCAGCGGCCAGCGCATTGTCATCGAATGCAAAATCGTGTACGGTTCGCTGGAGAGAACTATCCGCGAAGGGTTGGCCCAGACCTACGGCTATATGGACCGCTGCCATGCGTCCGCCGGCCATCTGGTCCTCTTTGACCGCAATCCGCAGCGTTCCTGGGACGAAAAAATTTTCCAGCGCGACGAACCCTACGCAAATACGACCATTCGCATTTGGGGGATGTAAATCTCCCAGAAGTTCGACTCTTCGGAAAAAGTCGAACTTCTTCGTCCCTGATTGTTCAGAAGATACCCCAACTGAAGCGCAAAGGAACGCAAAAAGAATGCAAAAAGCTCGCCTGAGACTGACAGTTCTGCTGATTATTCTGCTCGCATTGGCGGGCTGTGGAGATAGGCAACCCATGCCTGTTGCTGCTACTCCAGCCGCGCAGCAGGCAACTCCCACGGCTGCCCCTGCCCAGGGGAAAGCCGCCCCACCCGCGCCGGCTGCCACCGGCGGCGAACCGGCACTGACCGTTGAGGATGTAGAGAGCATCGAAACCTATCGGATGCACGTGGAAGTGAGCAGCGAAGGTAAGCCATCGGTAGTGGTGGCAGTGGCCCACGTCAAAAATCCCATCGCCGAAGACGATCAGGTGACGCTCTATCAGAACGACAAAGCGACGACGGTCAACGTGCGCTACATCAACGACGTTCTCTACCTGAACAACGGCGAAAAGTGGACGGTCATCAGCACCTTCAATTTGGCCGAGCTGACCGTCATCACCCCCGCGGGGATGGCGGCGGCTGCGCCCCTTCTGCGTCCAGTAGGCCGGGAAGAGGTGAGCGGGCGCATGACACTCCATCTGCAAGGCGACAAAACAGTCATCCCCGATATCCAGGCCGGTGCCGATTCATTGAGTGTTAAAAATGCTGATGACGCCCAACTGGACCTTTGGCTGGACGCGGAGGAGCGCTTTATCGTCAAACTGCGCTTTTCATTGACGCTGGAGGGGAAGACCTTTACCACTGAATTCCTCTACTACGACTTCAACGCGCCGATTGTGGTGGAAGTGCCCACGAATGTAGAGGAGGCTAAAGGGCCGCCCACACCCATGCCCAGCGAAGTTATGGCGCTGCTGGGTTTCGATTTCCCCATCCCCGCCGGATCGCAGCTTTCGGTGGTGGGCCGCACTGCCAATGTCCTGACAACCTTCAGCGTCGCCGAAGCCCGCACTCATCTGGAAGAAGCGATGAGAGCCGCCGGATTTGCGCAGGTGGGCGATGCGGTGGAACGGGCAAAGGATGAATTTTTCTACACCTTCCAACGCGACGAGCGCACCGTCACGGCCAACGTCTTTTCTGTGGTGACAGGCAAGACGACGATTCAGATCGGTGCGGCGAAATAGGAGATTGGGGATTGGAGATCGGGGATTGGAGATTGGGGATTGGAGATTGGGCATCCCATCCTATCCCCAATCGCTGTTCGCCGGTCACTGGAAAGGAGAAGATATGTCTGACCAATTCCAACAGTATTCCCAGGAAGCCCAGGTCGCCTGGAACGAAAACGCGGCCTATTGGGACGAATATATGGGCGAGGGCAATGATTTTGTCAATGTCCTCTGTTGGCCCGCCATCGAACGGCTGCTTGCGCCCGGCCCTGGGATGTGCGTCCTGGACGTGGCCTGCGGCAACGGCTTGACGAGCAGACGGTTGGGGCGGCTGGGCGCGCAGATCACGGCTTTTGACGTTTCCGATGCAATGATCGAGCGGGCCAGGGCGCGCACGACAGCCGAGGATGGCGACATCAGCTACCGGCTGATCGACGGGGGAGACGACGCTGCGCTTCTGGCCCTGGGCGCGGGCAGTTTCGACGCGGCCCTCTCCAATATGGCGTTATTCGATATGGCAGCGATCGACCCCCTCTTTGCCAGCCTGGCTCGTCTGCTCAAACCGGGCGGCGTCTTCGTCTTTTCGGTGATGCACCCCTGCTTCAACAATATGCACACCATCCATACGGCCGAGCGCGAGGACAGGGACGGGAGGCTGGTCACGACCTACAGCATGAAAGTGACCGGCTATATGTCCCCGTCGGTGAAGATGGGCCTCGCCATCCCCGGACAGCAGCGCCCCCATCCCTATTTTCACCGCCCGCTGCAAATGCTTCTGGGTGCGGGCTTTGCCGCGGGCTTTGTGATGGACGGGCTGGAGGAGCGCGCCTTCCCGCCTGATCATCCAAAGGGACGCAGCCCGCTCGGTTGGGGGCCGGAATTCTCCGAGATTCCCCCGGTAATGGTTGTGCGGATGAGGTTTCTATGAACCTACTCCCTCTGCTCGACGAACTGCGCACGATTGCCCGCAACGGTCTGACTTACGCCCAGAACGAATACGACCGCCAACGTTACGAACGGCTGCTGGAACTGACCAGCCAGGAGTACGCCGACTATCTCGACCTGCCCGCCGGTCTGGTTAAGGAGCGCTTGCAGGCCGAACTGGGCTACATCACGCCAAAGGTGGGCGCAGACGCCGCCATCTTTGACGAGGAAGGGCGCATTCTGCTCCATCTGCGCGCCGACGACCAGCGCTGGTGTCTGCCCTGCGGCTGGCTGGAACCCAACGAATCACCGCAGGAGGCAGTCGTGCGCGAGACGTGGGAGGAGACTGGTCTGCGTGTGCGGCCTGTGGAGCTGGTGGGCGTCTTTACCCGGCGCGCCGACCCGGGCGGAGGACTCTTTTCGATGGTGGCTGTCTGTTTTCTGTGCGAGATGACCGGCGGGGAGCTGACTCTCAGCCACGAGGGGCTGGATCTGCGCTATTGGCCGCTGGACGAGGTGCCGCTCTGGCACGGCAACCACGCGGTCTACGCCCAGGCAGCCCACACCCTTTGGCAGAAGCGTATGCGCCAATCCGGGCATAGCTGAGCGATGGGCAGCGTTCGCCCAACCTGAGCAGACGTGGTACAATCCGTATGACAACATTTACAGGGTTACTCGGTTGCATTGAGCACTCCTGCATGCCCTGTTCAACTATCTGAGAGGTTCTTATGGCTGCACCCCTCGAATTGTGGGAACGCCCCCGGTCACAGGAAACTGTGATGATCGCAGGCTGGGAGCAGTGGGCCGACGCTGGTTCCATCTCCTCTGCCCTGCCCTACTACATCATCGAACGGACCGAGGCGCGCAAAATCGGCAAAATCGGGCCGGACGGCTACTATCTCTTCCAGATTCCCGGCACCCACCATCTGCTGCGCCCGGTGGTAAAGCTGGAGGAGGGGCTGGTACGCTCGATGAGTTCGCCCACCAACGAATTCTACTACGCCGATCGGGGCAACATCGGGCTGCTCATCTTTGCCGGTGATGAACCCCACATGAACGAAGATGCCTATGCTGGTGCCATTCTGGATGCGGCCGAGCAGATCGGCGTGCGCCGTATCCTGACTCTGGGTGGTGTCTACGGCTCCATGCCCTATGACAAAGAGCGCAGCATCTCCTGTTCCTACAGCCTGCCGCACATGCAGGCGGAGATGGAGAACTACGCGGTGCGCTTCTCCAACTACGAAGGCGGCACAACCATCAGCACCTTTCTGGTACACAAAGCGGCCCAACGGGGGATGGAGGCATTCTCCTTCCACGGCTTTGTGCCCGCCTATGACTTCGGCCAGACTGCGTATGCCGCGCAGGGGTTGCGCATCGAAAATGACTTCAAGGCCTGGTACGATCTGGCGCGGCGCATCAACCACATGTTCGGCATTGGCATTGATGTCTCCCATCTGCGCGAACAGGCGGACGAGTTGACCGCTTCGATGGAAAGCCAGATTGACGAACTGGCCCGCCAGATGCCCCAACTCAATGTGCGCACCTATCTGGCCGAGGTGGGCAAGGCGTTTGTCGAGAACCCCTTTATGCCCCTGGACGACGTCTGGGAAGAAGGGCTGGGCGACATCTTCGGGGATTTGGGGGATTGATGGCCGGGCGCGACAACGCTATATCGCTCCTGCACGGGCTGGTGGCGATCCCCTCCCTCAGCCGCCAGGAGGGTGTAGCCACGGCCTGGCTGGTGGAGCAGATGGCCGCTCTCGGCTACACGCGGGCCTTTGTGGACGCCGCGGGCAACGCTGTGGGCGAGCTGGGCGCGGCCGATGCACCGCGCACAGTCGTCCTCCTCGGCCACATAGACACCGTACCCGGCGCGATCCCCGTGCGTATTGAAGATGGCCTGCTCTACGGGCGGGGCAGCGTGGACGCCAAAGGGCCGTTGGCGACATTTGTGGCCGCGGCAGCCCGTGTGGGCGCCGATTGGGCCAGGGCCAACGCGCTGCGTCTGCTGGTGGTGGGTGCGGTGGAGGAGGAGTACGCCACCAGCAAAGGCGCACGCTACATCCGCGACCGCTTCAACGGAACCGGCGAACCCATCCCCGACTTCTGCGTCATCGGCGAGCCGAGCAGTTGGCAGCGGGTGACGCTGGGCTACAAAGGCCGCCTGCTGCTGGAGATGGAGGCGTCGCAGCCGATGGCCCACACAGCAGGGCCGGATGCGGGTGTGGCAGTTGTCGCCGTGGACCTCTGGAATTGGGTCTCCGCCTACGCAGCAGAGTTCAACCGGCCCTACAACAAAGCCTTTGATCAGCTTCTGCCCAGTCTGCGCGATCTGCGCACCTGGACGGACGAAGAACTGCACGACCGGGTAGAAGCCAAGATCGGCGTGCGTCTGCCCGTGGACTTCCCCGTTGACGACTTTCTGACCGCTCTGGTGGGCTGGGCCAACCAGCGCACAGCCACCGATTCCCCGCTCGCCCCCTTCCCCGCCGCGGCGATTGGCGACGGTTCCACAAAAAAGGTAACTGTCAGCGGCCCGCTCACCCACATCTCCCTGACAATCTACGCCCACGAGCCTGCCTGGCGCGGGGATCGCAACAACGCGCTCGTGCGCGCCTTTCTGGCTGCCATCCGCGAAGTGAGCGGCGAACGCCCTTCGACAGGCTCAGGACAGCGCCCCGGCTTTGTCGTCAAGACCGGCACCAGCGATATGAACGTCGTCGGCCCCGCCTGGGGCTGCCCCATCCTCGCCTACGGGCCGGGCGACAGCAGCCTGGATCACACACCCAACGAGCACATCTCCCTGGACGACTACTGGCAGGCCGTACTGGTCTTGGAGCAGGCGCTGCGTAACTTGGGGTGAGATGGTGGGATAAAGAGATGATATGAGAAAATCTTGATCAGGGGATATATCCTCAATAACGCCAGGCCTCATAGCGAATCGGCAGACGGTTGAGAGTCTCCCGGTGGTGGGGCCAGGCAGGCAGGTGATGGTCCATCAGATTGTGGAAGCGCTGGTTGTGGCTCGGTTCAAGCAGATGAACCATTTCGTGGACAAGGACGTATTCCAGACATTCCGGGGGCTTTTTGGCGAGTTCGGTGTTGAGACGGATGGAGTGGCGAGAGGGAGTGCAGCTACCCCAGCGCGTCTTCATGTGGCGCACAGAGAAACCCACCACTTTGACACCCAGAACCGTTTCCCATTTGGCGATGAGGGGCGGAATGGCTTCTTTGAGCAGGTCGCGATACCAGGCGGCCAGGATGGCTTGTCGTCTGGCTTCGTCGCAGCCAGGGCGGACGCGAAGATGCAGGGTCGCGTGTTGTAGTTCGACGGCGGGCGGGGCGTCCTGTTCTGTAATCTGAAGCAGATAGCGCTTGCCCCAGACGTAGTGACTTTCCCGCTCCAGGATTTCGCGCGGGGCTTCCCGGGCCTGCTGCTGTAGCTTCCGCTGGTGTTTGCGGATCCAATCCAATTTAGAAATGGCATAGAGACGAATTGTCTCCAACTCCATACGCAAGGGCGCGGCGATACGCACGCGCCCGGCTGGCGGGTGGACGGTGAGATGGAGATTTTTGATCGGCTTGTGGACGACTTCAATTGTGATGTCGCCCAGTTGAATTTGGGTGGTCATCAGTATTCAGTCTGTTGAAAGACGATGGGGAAGAGACGCTCCACCTCGGCCACATCCTGCAAAATCTCGTACATGGCGCTTTTGATCATCTGCTCCCGGGCGGGGACACCGCGCCAGCCGTCGGGCCGCGCCTGCTTGATGGCTTCGTCGATGCGCAGGGCCAGGATTTCGGCGTCATCTCTGGCTGTGCGATAGGCAGCGTTAGCTCCCTCGTGGATGGGATGGCCTTGCTGACCGTCAGAGGTCAGATTGTTATAGAGAGCGCGGCGACCGGGGGTATCCAGTGCCGCGGGCGTGGCGTCGGCCTGGCCGCTGGTAACCTGGCGCACCAGATCGGCCACCCGTTGCAGATATTCCTCGTATTCCACTGCCCTGGCCTTGCGCTGGGCGATAATCTCCTGGAGCAGGGCGGACATGCGGTCGTAATAGGCCGGGTCGGTAAGCTGGGCGGCCAGAATAATGCTGCGCACATTGTTTTCGATGGTCTCGGCGATGGCGGCCTGATTGCCGCGCAGACTGCCCAAGCGGTCGGCGATGGCCTGGGCAATGCCGGTCTTGACGATCAGGTCCGTGAGGGAGAGATTGGCAAAGGGCGAGATGGTGCGCGGCTCGTCGGCCTGGATGTACGTATCGATCAGATGGCGCATATCGGCTTCGTAGGCTTTGAGGTCGAGACTCTCACCGCTGGCGTTGCGCACAATCTGGCGCAGACGCAGATACTCCTCCTGCTGGCGCTGGATGCGGGCACTATCGGCGGGGGTGTAACCGGCGGCCGGTAGCTCGTCGGCGATGGACGCGTAGGCGCGCAGCAGAGCAACGACGGCTTTGTAGAGGGCCACCCGCCGGGGCGCGCGTTCCTGCACATCCGTAGGAATCTCCGTATTGCCGCAGAAGTAGTGGATATAGTCCAGGTCCGTGCGCGGGGGTTGCACCGGTTCGCAGAGCAGAGCCAGTGCTTCCAATGCCGCGTCGAGACGGGTGCGGCCTATCTGCAAGCGATCCTGGAGCAGAATTTGCGGGTCGTCCCCGCCTGCGCTCTGGTCCAACTCGGCAGTGTAGACGGCGATGGCGTTCTCCACCTTTTTGAAGAGGTCCTTATAATCCACAATATAGCCGAATTCTTTGTCGTCCCCGTCCAGACGGTTGGTGCGGCAGATGGCTTGAAAAAGGCCGTGATCCTGCATGGATTTGTCGATGTAGAGATAGGTGCAACTGGGCGCGTCGAAACCAGTGAGGAGTTTGTCAACCACAATCAGCAGGCGCATCTGGGCCGGTTCCTCGACAAAACGCTTTTTGGCCACGTCCTCGTAGGTCTCGGTTTTGGATTTGCCGGGGATGGGCTGGACGTCGGCCAGGAGATCGGTGTAGGTGTTGTAGATGAACGCCTTGTCGGTCTCGCTGTTGGCTCCGGTGTCTTCCAGCGTAATATCCCTGGCCTGGGGATTGTAGGAGGTGATGACCGCACACTTGCCCCGGAAAGGGGTGCGCTGGAAGAGGGTGAAGTATTTGCAGGCTTCGTAGATGCTGGCAGCCACCAGCATGGCGTTGCCCCGGGCGTCGCTGAGCCGGGGTTTGATGCTGAAATCCATCAGAATGTCGTTGACCACCTGATCCATACGGGCGCGGGAGCTGAGTACATTCTGCATTGTGCCCCATTGGTGGCGCAATTCGCCCTTCTGCCAGTCGTTAAGCCCACGCGTGCGGGCATCGAACCAGGCGTCTATGCGATCCTGGGAGCCCAGGCGCTGGTCGATGTCCCTGGCTTCGTAGACCAGATCGAGAACCACCCCATCCTCCACAGCCTCGTTGAATTTGTAGGTGTGGATGTAGCCGCCAAAGACCTCAAGGCTGGTCTGGGCGTCCTTTTTGAGCAGGGGCGTGCCGGTGAAGCCGATGAAAAGGGCGTCGGGCAGGAGGGCCTTCATAGCCCGGTGCAGCTTGCCGCTCTGGGTGCGGTGACATTCGTCCACAAAGATAAAGAGATCGCCCAGGGCGTGGCTGGGCTGGGAAGCCAGATCGGCGATGAAAGCGTCGAAATCCTCCACATCCCGCTGGCCGAACTTGTGTACCAGCGAGCAGAGCAGGCGGGGGGTGGCCTGGCCCAGCTTCGCCATCAGATCGCGGCCGCTGCTGGTGCGGTGGATGCTATCGCCCGCCTCTGCAAAGACCCGCTCGATCTGCTTGTCCAGTTCGTCCCGATCGGTGATGACGACGACCCGGCCATTCGGGTTGTTTTCCAGAATCCATTTGGCCAAGAGAACCATCACAATACTCTTGCCGCTGCCCTGGGAATGCCAGATGATGCCCCCTTTGCGCATGTCCACATGGCGCTGGGCAGCCTGGATGGCGAAGTATTGGTGGACCCGGGGCACTTTTTTGACACCGCCGTCGAAGATCACAAAGTCGTGGATCAGCTCCAGCAGGCGGCGTTTGTCGCACATTTTGAGCAGATACTTGTCCATTTTGTAGCGGCTGTCGTCCTGCTCGTCCTCCTTCCAGGTCAGGAAGTATTTCTCCGGCGTGCCCACCGTGCCGTAGCGCAGACCCTCGGCGTCGTTGCCGGTAAAGACAAGCTGAACGGTGCTGAAGAACCAGGCGTTGAATTCGGCGCGCTGGTTGGAGATGTTCTGGCGGATGCCCTCGCCGATGGAGACAAAACTGCGTTTGAGTTCCAGGACGGCGACGGCGATACCGTTGAGGTAGATGACGATATCCGGGCGACGGTCGTGCTGGCCGTGCAGCGTCACCTCCTCGGCGAGGGCGAAGTCGTTGGCCGCGGGGTCGCCCCAGTTGACCAGATGGACAGTCTCGGTGACCTGGCCCGCCTCGCTCTTGACGGGGACGCCGTAGCGCAGGAGTTTGTAGACGGCCTGGTTGTTGGCGTAGAGGCTGCGGTTGGGGTTGTCGGCCTCCACACGCAGACGGTGCAGGGCGCGGTTGATCGGTTCCGGGGTGTAGCCCGCCCCGCGCAGGTGGGCGCTGAGGAGTTCCTCCTCCACATTGGAGTTGGTGTCCCGGTATTGCCGTTCGCCCAGATAGCGATAGCCCAGTTCGTTGGCAAAGAGGGCGATGACCCGGTTTTGGGTGGCGCGTTCGGGGGGGCCGATAGTCATTGGAGTACCTCCCAGTGGCCGCCCTTGTCAGGGCCGACGCGGCGCACGATCCCTTCCGCTTTAAGCCGATCGAGATGATACTTTACACCGCTCGCTGTGATGTCCGTCAAACGCTCGGCGATCTCCCGACGACTGGCGAAAGGGTTCTCCAAAAGGATCGCAAGAATCTTCTGGGTAGTTTTCTGGGTAGTTTTCTGGACAGTTTTCTGGGTAGTGCCTGCCCTAATCCGGTCCGATCTGTAGACATCTGGCAAGGGAAACTTGACCCACAAGCCACCGTCTTCGATGTAGCCAATGCGAAAAAAAGCGTTGGCAAAGCCGGATATCCACTTCAGATATTCATCCCGCCACACCCGTTTCCATTCGACAGTTTGCGCTTCCATCATACCAATCGAATCCTTCCGGTGAGTAGTTCCTGCATCATCCCCTCTTTGACCTGGCGGGCCTTGACCAGTTTCTCCTCCAGGGCCGCGATCTCCCCGTCCATGTCGGAGAGGACGGCGGCGATGGCGATTTGTTCGGCGAGGGGTGGAAGCATCAATTCGATATCTGCAAGCGCAGCAGAACTAATGTGTACAACCGCATCGCCCTGACCTTTGCTCGCCTTTTGACGATTAACTGTTGGGGTATTCAGATAATAACCCAAGAAGATTGAATCCGCATTCTCAGGTCTGAGGATCACAACATCACCACCCGCGTAGGCTTCAATGTCATCGACAAATGCAACACACTTGCCGATTTCCTCTTTCGTTTCACCAGACCCAGCAAACAAGAGATCGCCAGTCTTGAGTCGCCGTGCGGTGGCTGCCACATCTGGAGATATCCACGAGTAGAAAACCTTGATAATATCTGTGTGTCTGGTGTAAATCTCTCCATAGCGTACGCAAGGCAAATTACCGCTGAGAGACTCATCCTTCCGAACTCCACTTCCTTTTGAAAAGACGCCTAGGCTGCCCAGTCGCGTTGCTGTCCAACCCGTCTTCGGACGGAGCAACGCCTGCATTGCCCCCTCTTTGACCAGCCGCTTCTTGGCGATAAGCTGGCTGAGGGCGTTGATGAGGGCGTCGGCGTCGCCCAATGCCTCGGCGATGGCGGTCTGTTCGGCGAGGGGTGGGACGGGGATCGGAAGGCTTGCATATTCCCGGCCATTGATCCCAGGTTGGCCGCTACGCATAGAATTAACTTTAATCCAGTTCCAATAAGTCTGGCTCTGTACGTACAGCGAGAGAAATGCTGGGTTTAAGCGCTCAGGATCGGGAGTCAAGCGAATAAGAAATCCAGCGAAAACCAAGTTCTCGTCTCGTGAATTGTAAAGATAGGATTTCCCTACAGTTGCCCCAGTTCGAGCGAAAACGATATCTCCAGGTTCAAGTAGATAAGCTTCTGCTAAAGGGTGCTCTACAGATGCTTTTGTTATTTCCGAAAGTCGATTATCCTCAGTAATATCAGTAATTCGTAGATATGTGGGAAACCGAGAGTCAAATGAAATCGCGGGCGCATTTATACCATAACTCGGCGCTCTGCGTAGATAGCGACCAACCGGCGTAACTTCCCAATCCGCCGGAATCACCCCCACTTCCGTCTGCTTGTAGCCCGCTTTCATTGCCATACGAAGCCCATCCTCTCCAAATGCGCCCCTACCTTTGCCTCCCACTCGGCCACCTGTGCGGTCATTTGAGGCAGGGGGGTGGCGTAGCGCTCGGCCAGTTCCTGGATACGGCTGGTCAGCCTTTGTATCATACGCTGCAACGGATTGCCCACGACGGTCTACTCCCCATTGTGGAAAAGTCGAATGTAGTCCATATACATAAAGCGACGATTGCGCCTTTGACCGGTCACTTCGTGCAGAATGCCCAGGTCCACCAATTGGGTCACCAGGTTGTTCGCTGCGGGATAGGTCGTGCCGGTCAACTTCTCTACTTCGTTCACGGAAACAACCGGGTTCTGGTAAAGGGATTCTAACAGGCGATGACCATTGCCGGCCATCCGGCTCAAACGGTCGGTGATCATCTGACGATGTTCTTCCCGCAGCAGCAATATCTGCCTTGCCATATTGGTAGCCTGTTGACTCACCTCGGCGACGCCTCTCAGGAAGAATGCAAGCCAGGCCTCCCAATCGCCGTCGTCGCGCACCGCCTGAAGCAGTTCATAGTATTGCTGCCGATAGCGCTTGAAGTAGTAAGAGAGGTAGAGCACAGGCTTGAGCAGCACTTCCTTCTCGCAGAGCAGGAAGGTAATCAACAAGCGACCAACGCGGCCATTGCCATCCAGAAAAGGATGGATCGTCTCAAATTGGGCATGAGCCAGTCCGATTTTGATCAGCAGCGGCAGCCGGGTCTGAGCGTGCAAAAAATTCTCCAAGTCGCTCAAAGCGCGCGGAACTTCGTGGGGGGGCGGTGGTACGAATGTGGCTTCGGCCAACGTACAGCCAGCTGGACCGATCCAGTTTTGTGTTGTGCGCAGTTCACCCGGCGTCAAATGCTGCCCACGCGCACCGCTCAACAACTCTGTATGAATTTCTCGAATCAGACGCACAGACACAGGCAAGGTTTCCAGACGCGCCAGGCCGTGATTTATGGCGCGTACGTAGTTGATCACTTCGCTGACATCGCTGGGCTGGTCGGCTGAAAAGATGCGAGCCTCAGCGGCAAGGACATCCTGCAAAGAGCTTTGCGTCCCCTCGATCTGGCTGGAAAGGACCGCTTCCTTGCGCACATACATGGCGACGAAGAGATCGGGGTGTGGTAGGGTTTGAATCGAACCATCCAGTCGGCCTAGAGCACGATCCGCCTGAGAGAGCAAAACCTGTAATTCATCGTTTATCTGAATCGGTGGGTCTGGGGGAAGCGGGGCAGGAAGGAAGGCACGATAGCCGCCAGATTGGCGAACGTATTTTCCAGTTCGAAATGGAGGGCCAAAATCAGTATGCGGGTTTCCCATATGTTGCCCTGACTTTATTAAGCGAAAATTTCTGCTCCATATTAAATCCTGCCTTTAGTATAGACGGTTTTGGCTTCCATATAAAAGTTAGCTATACATTTACGCCCCCAGCACACCCATCCTCTCCAAATGCGCCCCTACCTTCGCCTCCCACTCGGCCACCTGTGCGGTCATCTGGGGCAGGGGGGTGGCGTAGCGCTCGGCCAGTTGGCTCACCCGCTGGGTCAGGGCCTGGCCGATGCGCTCCATCTCCCCGTGTACCGCTGCGCTAAGGCTGGCCAGCCATTTGTCGTCCACTACCAAACTTTTGATTTCGTCCACACTGAGGCTGGGATATTTGGCATAGGCGGCGGCGTCCAGGGCAGTCTCGGCCTCTTTCAGCGCCCGCTTGCCTTCGGCCACCTGGGCGGAGAGGGTCAGCCAGCGGGTCAGCACGGCGATCTCTTCCTGGGCATGCGCGTCGTCGCCGATCTCTTTGAGGCGGGCGGTCACGCTGGCTTTGTTAATTTTGTCCAGTTCGGCGAAGAAGCCGTCTTCGCCGCTCTGTTCTTCTTCCAATTCCGTCTGTAGAGACGCAAAATTTTGCGTCTCTACGTCCAGACGGTCAATCTCGGCCTGTTGCGGGGCGAAATAACGGGCCACAATCAGGGATTTGGGGAGCAGATCGCAGGCCCAGCCCTTGTCCCGTTCCCGGCCCCGGCTGTCCTTCTCGACAATACGATAGGTTTCGGCCACCCAGCCGCCCCCCTGCTCGCGCGGCGCGGCGATGAGATAGACGTCGTCCTGCATCGTCTCCTCCCAATAGTCCATCAGGTGCTGGTAGACCTGATAGGCGTCCACCAGTGGCCGGGCCGTGTAGTGGGCCAGCAGTCCCTCGGCCAGCTCCCGGATCAACTCTTTGGGCTTGACCCCCAGCCCCAACGCTTTGAGCCGGGCCACTGTCGGCTGCTGCCAGGCCGCAAAGTGGGCTTCCATCTCCCGGCTGAAGGCGACGAATTGGGGGTGGGTGAGGATGGCTTCTTTCAGTTGCGAATTGCGAATGGCGAGTTGCGAATAATGAGGGCGGTCGGGGGTGAAGAGGGCGGCGCGCAGGGCGGGGAAGGCGTCCCAGTAGGCGGCCAGGCTGTCGATGTCCCGTTCGGGGATGCCCCCCAGCAGGTGGGCGGCGATGTCCTGCACGTCCGCGGTCTGGCTGCTGTCAATGTAGCGGGGCAGGTTGAGATTGTAGTCGTTGGCCGCAATCTCGGCCAGGGGCACGAGCCGAGCGTAGCCGGGCAGGTCACTCTGGCGGGCAAAGGTGTCCACAATTTTGTGGATGTCCTGGGCGCGCAGCCGGTTCTTGGGGCCATCTTTGGCAAAGGCCGCGCTGGCGTCGATCATAAAAATGCCCGTGCGCCTGTGGGCCTCCCGCTTGTCCAGGACGATAATGCAGGCGGGGATGCCTGTGCCGTAGAAAAGGTTGGGCGGCAGGCCGATGATGCCCAGAATGTAGCCCCTGGCTACCAGATTGCGCCGGATGTCGGCCTCGGCATTGCCCCGAAAGAGGACGCCGTGGGGCAGAATGCACGCGCCCCGGCCTGTACTTTTGAGGGAGCGCACAATGTGCAGCAGATAGGCGTAGTCCCCCTGCTTGGCCGGGGGAATGCCAAAGGGGGTGAAGCGTTCGTGGGGATCGTTGGCCGGGTCCAGCCCTGTGGCCCAGCGTTTGTCGCTAAAGGGCGGATTGGCCACCACATAATCAAAGGTCTTGAGCGTACCGGCCTCGCGAAAGTGGGGGCTGGTCAGGGTGTTGCCCTGATGGATCAGGGCGGACGGGTTGTTGTGCAGAATCATATTCATGCGGGCCAGACCGCTGGTGGCCGCGTCCTTCTCCTGGCCGTAGAGGGTGAGGGGCGTGGGGGCCTCGTCCGCCACTTTGAGCAGCAGGGAGCCGGAGCCGCAGGTGGGGTCATAGACAGTCGTGGCCGGGCTGGTCTGCGCTTGGCGGATGCCCAACACCTGGGCGATGACCCGACTGACCTCGGCGGGGGTGTAGAACTGGCCTTTGCTCTTGCCGCTCTCCGTGGCAAAGTGGCGCATGAGATATTCGTAGGCGTCGCCCAGAATGTCGTCGCCCTCGGCCCGGTTCTTGGAAAAATCCAGGGCCGGGTTCTCGAAGATCGCGATCAGATTGGTCAGGCGATCCACCATCTCCTTGTCGCTGCCCAGTTTGGCCGGGTCGTTGAAGTCGGGGAAGTCGGCCTGGGAGAGTTGGCGGTTGGCCTGGGCCAGGGGGGCAATGATCTTTTTGTTGATGTCGTCGCCGATGGTCGCCTTGCCCTTGAGGGCGATCATATCGGCGAAGCCCGCGCCGGACGGCACCACCACCGGGGCAAAGGGGATGCCCACGTATTTGTCGCTGACGTATTTGATAAAGAGGAGGACAAGGACGTAATCCTTATACTGGCTGGCGTCCATCCCCCCGCGCAGTTCGTCGCAGCTCTGCCAGAGGGAGGAATAGAGTTCGGATTTCTTGAGGGCCATAGGAGAGAGTGTAACCAGGTAGTATGGGCGGAAAAGGTGTACTGATAGGAGGATACTTGTAAAAGGCTGCCAAGCATCTTGCAGCCATTCCGCGGCGTTGCTACGGGTGGGATGAGTATATCATTGCAGGACAACGGTAAGCAAAGGAAGGCGGAACGAGGGAGATGTGAGTTATCTGCTCTGCAACTGACAGAGCGTGTTGGTATTGGAACAGGCGCTGTTGAACTTACGATGCTGAGACACTGGACCGCGCCTATGGCCAGCATCCCAGCTTCCATCGCCCTACTCCAACCCATAGCGCCAGCGCAAGTAGCCGTGCCAGCCGCTCTCCAACTCCCCCGCGGAGACGCCAAAAACAGATTGACTCAATTCCTCCCAATCCTGCGCGGTCGTCAACCCCACAATCAGATCGTCAATGCGCTCTGCGCCGTAGGTGTTCATGGCGTAGGCCAACAGCGAATGACCCGCACTGGACGCCCAGCCCGCCCACCAATAATAACCGGCATGACGCTTTTCCAGCAGATCGTCCAGCCGGGGCAGACCGAACTGGGCCACCCGCTTGCGCAACGCGCCGCTCTCCTGTCTGGGGTCGCGGGGCAACAGAGGGTTGACCTCCTCGGCCAGCCACTCCAGCGCGGCTTCATAGGTGACAGACCAGCGGGGATCAAAGCCCCGCCCCTGCATAAAACGATCCATCGCCCGTCGGGTCAGGGCGGTGCTAAGCATCCGGGAAAGGGTCTGAGATTCGTCTTCATAGACAGGTGAACGCGTCAATTTGGGCGAGAGCAGCAGCAGACGGTCGCCCTCAAAACGGGTAGCGCCGTTGCCTACATTCTCGCCCTGAATGACGATCTGAAAAGAGGGGTTGCCGGATGTGGTTGTCAACCCCAGCCGTTCGTGCAGATTCTGCCAAATCGTCTCGGCTTGCAGGACAACCTTCTCCACCGCCACTGCGTCCTGGGCGTTGTAGACAAAGTGGAAAATCCCGGCTGTCTGCTCGGCCTGCGCCCCCCACAAGCGAGTGTCGGTAGACGTACGCAGCCACTCCCCGGCCAGGTTGCGGTAGATGCGATACTCCCGGTACTGCTCCACATCGGGCACTTCCGCGGCGGCCAGCCGCACCTCCACCAGCGCCCGCCCCCGCCCCAGAAACTCCACCTGCCCCACTTCCACTTGGGGCAGCCGGGCGTCCCGTCCTGCCCAAGTACGCCGCCCCTGCTGGGATTGGGTGTGCCAGCGCACCCAATCCGCACGCGCCTCTGGGTCCAACGAGGCGGTGATCGCGGCGTAGTCCAGCCGCTGCCAGGCCCAGGCTTCCACCTGCACCGACTGGCCGATGATGGCGCGCATACGCGTCTCTTCCCAGACCAGATATTCCCGGCCCAGGCTGACGACGACCGCCAGCAGGGCCAGCCCTATCAGCACGCGCGCCAGCCGTCGCTGCCCGCGACTGATCCAGCGCAGGCCGTGCTGCTCCCGCCCGCCCAGGAGCAGCTCCTCCCGCTGGCGGGCTTCTTCGTCAAAATACCAGTGGAAGGTGGTTTGGGCGCTGCGCGAAGGCATGCACTACTTCTCTTCCTCAACGGCTTGCAGAATGCCTTGGATTGGGGGGGAGCGGTCGGGGCAAATCTTCCTGTATGTGGGGTTTCCGGATCGTGTCAAGCGCCTTCAATGTTCAATCTGCGCCATAAGCGTCGCAACTGTTGCAGATGTGGCCGGTTCATGCGCAGTGCTTCAATAGTAGCGCGACCCGTCGGTGTCTTGCCAACAATCGCTGTGCCATCGGCGTTCCACGCAAAATGATCCGTCCAACTGTTTTGACGTGGGTGATAAAGCGCAACGACATGGCTGCTTTGCGGATCAGGCGCGATCTGCCGTGCTGCCTTGTAGCGGTTGCAGGTAGGACAAGCCAAGCAGAGATTGTCGAGTTGACTCTGGCTGGTTGGATGCGAGACTTTGCAGTGTCAGTCGTGCCCTGGCTTTAAGAATGGAAAGGACGTCAATCTGTTCCAACAAGCGATCCAATTCCTCTGCATCCTCGGCTGCCAACGGCGTGCTGTCATTCTCTGCCAGCAATGCAGAAAGTTCTGCTTGACGCTGCGCAGAGAGCATTCCCGCTGCCAATGCCTGCAATTCGGCGATGCTCAGACCGGAGAGCAGGTCCGGATCGTCAGATTGGCGAAGCTGAAGCTGCTGAAACTCCCGCCAGGAGAGCAGAACACCCACCCGCTGGCCGTTCTCTGCCGTGACGTATTGAACTGGAAGCGGCATTGTTTGTACTGTCACAAAATTTCTCCTTTCCACAGTTGTTATTCGTAGGGGCG
>CAMDEX010000060.1 GCA_945897075.1 Litorilinea aerophila | reverse complement strand
CTAGCCATTTTCGGGGACTGCGCCCCGAAAAAGAAGCCCCAGTCGGGGCAGTTGACAGGAATAGGGGTTCTCAGGTAGTCTCTGGGAAAGCCAAGAAAAAGCAACCAGGAGAAGAGGAGAAAACGAAGTATGGTTGTTCCAGCCCAAGTCCAAATCCCAACTGACGCATTTCGAGAGCGCTACACAGAGTTGATTGAAGCGAGTTATGATTGCGTGGATCGGATCGTAATCAACGCCTATCATCCCCTGTTGCAGCAGGCTGGCGGCTTTCGCTATTGGTGGCGGCAGTGGAAGGGCTCGGATGAGGGGTTGGAAACGGCGCAGTTGATGCGCATGGCCGGACGCTATGCAAAACGGGTGCGTGCCTATGCCGAAGCGCATAAGATTCCCGTCATCGAGTGTGATGGAGAGGTACGCAAGCACGAGTTGGCGCAAGAACACCTACCCAAAGAGGCGGACTTTCAAGGCGTCTTTTTGATATTGGTGAGCCGTTTTTCGGCTCCGATCTGGGAAGTGCAAAGCAGCAAAGAAGGCAAAGTGCTGAATCTGGTGCGCCGCTATGCCTTTGTCAAACAGTATTGGTTTCATATTCTCGACCCCGAGTGGGGACATCTGACGATTCGGATCAGTCCCCACCCACCGTTTGGGGCACAGATTTTCCTGAATGGGCATGAGTACGTCGCACGTCAAGCCCAACGCGCTGGGCTTGCTTTTGAAAAAGAAAACAATTGTTTTACAAAAATTGATGACAACGCAGCCCTGGCACAGATTGCAGAAACCTTAAACTCGCCGAGTATGATAGGGCAACTGCGCCGGGTCTGTGACCGCTGGATTTACTCCACCTGCCTCTATTTTGCTTTGTCAACCGCTGAACAAAGCCAAACCAACTTTCAGTACAACTACTCCATCTATCAGGTCGAACTGAGCCGCAATCTGCTTTTTCACAAAGGCGGCCAGATGGAGCAACTCTTTGAGAGTCTGATTGACCGTCTGCGTTCTACGCTTGACCTCAAACGCATCAAAACCATCTTTGGGGCCAAGCGCCGCCCCTTTCGGCATCGTGGCCACCAACAACCCCGGCTGGAGGTTGTCGTCGAGACACCTACCTATAACCTGACCATCTTCAAGCTGCATTTTGGCAGCCTCACGCTCAAGGTCTATAGCAAAGGCGAACGCATCCTCCGTTTCGAGGTGGTTGTCCACAATACCAAAAATCTACCGGTCAAACGTTCCCTCGACCATTTTCCGTCTCTGCTCGCCTATCTGCGCCCCATCCTCGACCGCTTCCTGAATACCCTGCAGGCCGTCGATGCGGCTTTTATCAGTGACGACTTGCTTGACCGTTTACCCACTCCCGCACAAATCGGTCAAGCTACCGTCGCAGGCATTCATCTGGACCAACCCAGGATGCGCGCTGTACTCCAAGCTGTCCTGGCCTTAGCCCCCACCCCTAACGGCTTTGCCGCTTCCGACCTGGCCGCCAAAGTCCGTGGCATTTTGGGTGACTCTGCCCCTCACTACGCCGCTCGCCACGCCGCCTACGATCTCAAGAAATTGCGCGCCAAGCAACTTGTTCAAAAACTCGGCAACTCGCGCAAGTATGCCCCGACGACCAGCGGTCTCTCCGCACTGGCGGCCCTTACCCTCCTGCGCGAAAAGGTCATCAAACCCGTTCTCGCAGCCGCTGCCAGACCACAACCAGTAGCAAAACCCGACAGCCAAAACCCCCTTGACCTACTCTACCAGTCCATTCAACTGCTCTTCCATCAGTTGTTTCGACAGTTAGGTTTTGCTTTATGATCTTTTTCGTCACTGTCACATCGACAATTCTTTGTCGATCTCGATCCCCTTAGCGCATAGTGCGGATATGTTGATTCTCAATTTTAAGATTTTCTGTCACTATGTCTTCTGCTTCTGCCCGCAAGATACCAATAGAATGAATTATATAATTGCCACCCATTGCATAGGCTTCTATCAGACCTTGATGAGTCATATAATCGATAGCCTTCCAAAATACAGTTTTGTCTACTCCAAACTCATCGCAAATGGTGTGGAGGTTTACTGCACTGCTATCGCGAAAGTAAGAATCATACAATCGACCTAAGATGATTGTTTCTATGTCATTTTGATTCATACGCATCACTCCAATTATTGGCGGCTAACGCCCGAACCAGTTTACCCCACCGATCAAAGGGAGACGGGATCACTTGCATCGGTAGTTCGGCGGTGCAAGTCGCCCCGATACAACTGCCAAAGTCGGGCGGTACGTCGGCAGCGAGGCTGCTTACAAAAAAGATACAACAAAAAAAACAAAGCCGAGATCACTCCACCTCCGCCCCGTGGACTGTTCGGGGCTGTAGGTCTTGCTGGGGTGGCGTGCGTTTCGCTTGATAACTACGCAAGTCAGCGAAAACCTCGTCCAGTGTTTGCTTTTCCAGCAAAGCCCTGCGTTCCCCTGTATAGTTGCCAAAGCCTGTCGTAAACTGATTCAAAAAACGAATCGTGTTGACAAGACCCAATTCTCGATTGTTACTCATACCCCAACACCTTACTCACCGCCTCCAAAAAGAAATAATCCCCCCACATCACACTTTCATTCACGCCCAAACCCCGCCGCTCGTGATACATCCCCTGCTTCAACACCCCTTCCCAGCCCGGCGTCCCATTTGCCAGGAACGCCGGCCCGGTAAGGGGGTTGCAGGGATTCGTCTCCGCCCAGTCGTTGGGCGGCACGCCGTGGGATACGCTCTGTTCGATGTAAAACTGGGCGTTGAGTTCCGCCGTCTGCAAGAAACGAGCGTCTTTGGTAAAGCTGTAGGCCGTGCCAAAACCGGGTAGGCAGGGACAACCGCCGTCAGACACAGAATTAGCCACGCCCGGAGAGCAGAGATTTGAGTCATAGGGTGAGATACGGCGTCCCGTACAAAGTCGCAAACGTAAGAAGCCAGATGGCGACCGCCGCATACCAATACCAGGCTGTATTTTCCACAGCGACATAAGCGCGAGCCGTATAGCACCCGCGACCGGCCCAGAAATGAGTCAGCGCGTTCAAAATCAGGCCGCCGGCCAGCACCAAAAAGGCAAAGCCGCCTAAAATGTAAAAGAGCGAACCGTAGGCATGGGTTTGCAGATCGAAGCCCAACCGGGTGAAGTCGAAAATCTGAAGCCCCAGGGCGACCGCACCCAAACCGCTCACCCCTCTCAGACCAAACCGAAGGCGAGGCTGACTCCCGGCCCGGATGCCCTGGAGAGTCCATGCCATCCCGCCAGCACTCACGAGCAACAGAAGAGCGACGAGGCCGGTCAGAGATCCGTCGGGGGAGGCAATCGTTTCCGGCGGCCAAGCCACATTTTCCAAGCGAATGTAAAAGTAGCTGAAAAGGAAACTCGTCAAGGCAATCCCTAGGATGAGCAGACCCAGCGCCATCCCCCAGCGGGCGATGGCGGAACTGCCGTTCGAGTTCACTGGAATGTTGTGGGCCTTTTCGAAGGCGGCTTCTTCGGTGCTTGAGGTGGGCGCTTCGGTCGGCCAATGCCAGAGAATTAACGCACTGACAGTCACCAGAGCGCCTATGCCAGTGATGAGATGGACATTGAATAATTCGCCGATGAAGGTGAGCATCACCCCGCAAGAGGCGGCAAACGGCCAGGGCGAAGGCCCCGAAACCCGGAAGACTTCCTCCGGTCGTGCGTCTTGCGCGCCCGTCACCAGAGCGGCGCGCCAGGTGATGGGCAAGCGTGCAAAGGCGTACACAAACTTCTCTAACCTCGGTTCGCCCTGGTGCAACTGCGCTTGTTCCCACAAGGGATGGCGACTGCGAATCACGGGCGGGACTGCAAAGCCGTAGTTCTCTGGTGGCGAAGGCACCGCCCACTCTAAGGTATCTCCTCCCCAGGGATTGTCCCCGGCCGCCGGCCCTTTCCACAGACTGTAAACCACGTTCACGGCAAATAGCAGGACGCCAAAGGCCAATACGCCCGCGCCCAGCGTCGAAATCAGGTTATAACTTTCCCAGCCCAACCCGGCCGGGTAGGTGTACACTCGGCGTGGCATCCCCAACAGGCCCACAATGTGCATGGGAAAGAACGTGACGTTGACGCCTATGAACATCAGCCAGAAATTCCAGCGGCCCAAGCGTTCGTTGAGCAATTTGCCGGTGAACTTGGGTAGCCAATAGTAGAAGGCGGCGAAGATCGGAAACACCACGCCACCGATGAGTACGTAGTGCAGATGGGCGACCACGAAATATGAGTCATGCACCTGCCAGTCGAAGGGGACCACGGCGGTCATCACGCCCGTAATCCCGCCCAGGACGAACAAGACAAGAAAGCCAATTGCAAACAGGAACGGCGTCTTCCACACCGGGCGGCCAATCCAAATGGTGGCCAGCCAAGCGAAGATTTGCACGCCGCTGGGCAGGGTAATCATCAGGCTGGCGACGGAGAACAGAGCCAGGGCAATCTGCGGCAACCCGACGGAGAACATATGATGCACCCACAGGACGAAGCTCAGTAACCCCGTCGCCACAATGGACATGGCGATAAAATTGTAGCCCACGATAGGCCGGCGCACGAAGACCGGAATGATCATCGAAATGATGCCCGTCGCGGGGAGAAACTGGATGTAGACTTCAGGATGGCCAAAAATCCAAAACAAGTGTTGCCACAACAGTGGACTGCCCCCCGCCGTCGGATCGAAGAAGCGAGTACCGGCCTTACGGTCGAGTTCAAGCAACAGACTGCCCACGATGAGCGGAGTAAAAGCGAAAAGAATCATGAAGCCCGAGACCAACATCGCCCAGGCAAAGAGCGGCATCCGGCTCAGAGTCATCCCGGGTGCCCGCATCTTGAGAATAGCGATGATGATCTCAACCCCGGCGGCGATGGCCCCAATCTCGGCGACGCCCAGGCCCAGTAACCAATAGTCAAGCGCCAGGCTGGGTGAGTAGGTCAAGTTGCTCAACGGTACGTAGGCTGTCCAGCCGGTATCAGGCACCAGCCGCAATAGCACACTACTGTAGAAGAGCAACCCGCCAAAGAGGAAAGTGAAGTAGCTGAAGACTCCCAGCCGGGGAAAAGGCATCTCCCGGCTCCCGATCAGGAACGGCAAAATCAGGATGGCAAAGCCTTCCAGCATCGGCAGGATGACGAGATACATCGTGACTGAACCGTGCATGCTGAAAAGCTGGTTATACAGTTGAGGTTCGACGAAGGTGTTGTCGGGCCGGGCTAACTGTAGACGGATCAGGAGCGAGTCAGCTCCGCCCAACACGAAGAAAAAGAAAGCCGTCAGTAGCATCCGCTTGCCGATGACGTCATTCTGGACGGCAGACAGCCAGCCCCACCAGCCGGAAGGGTCTGCCCACACGCGCCGGAGCGCTTCGCCGGTCGCTGCCGGCGCGGGAGCCGCTCGTGGTGAATCCTGAGCTTCGGCCGGGGTTTCGGAAGGGGGGTTCGGCATCGAGGTGCGTTCCTAACTACTTCAAACTCTCCAGGTAAGCTAATAGCGACGAAAGTTCCTCCGGCGTCAGGCTGGTTTCCGGCATAAGGTTGCCGGGTTTGACCGCCTGCGGAGCGCTGATCCACTCGGCCAAGTGTTCAGGCGTATTGAGACGCGTGCCGGCCGCCAGCGTGCGCCGACCGGCCAGATGCGTCAGATCGGGGCCGGCTCCATTGGAGGCGCTCACGCCCCGGATCGTATGACACTCTCGACACGCGGACTCCAGAAAGATTTGGCGGCCGGCGAGAGCGGCTGGTTCGGTGGGCTGGGGGGCGGGTTGAGCCTGTTGGTCGAGCCAGGCCATGAAATCTTCAGGCGCTTGGGCCACCACGAGAATCGCCATCTTCGCGTGTTGGAGGCCGCAGAACTCCGCGCACTGGCCCCGGTATTCGCCAGGTTGGTCGGCCTGCAAGACAAAGCGGTTGGTCCGGCCGGGAATCAGGTCAAACTTGCCATGCAGTTCTGGAACCCAAAAACTATGGATGACGTCCACCGAGGTGAGTTTGATTTCCAGAGGCTGTCCCACCGGCAGATGAAGCTCGTTGGCGGTGATCACGTTTTGATTGAGATAGCGGACTTCCCACCACCATTGATGACCGATGACTTCGATCACCACCTCATCCGAGGGCGTGGTCGCTGCCATCAGCCGCAGTGCCCCTACGGTGAGAATGATCAACCCCAGCAGGACCACCACGGGCATTACGATTCCGCCGCCGATGATCCAGGCCCTGGCACCCAGCGACTGTTGAGCGGTTAAGGACAGAGCCTCCAGTGGTTCTTCCCCCCGCTGGCGGAAAAGGGCGATGAGTAGCAAGGCGACCACCAGCACCCAGACAGCGCCCCCAACCCACAACATGAACCATCCCAACTCGGCAATGTGAGCCGCCGCTGGCCCGTGGGGCGTCAGGGCCGAGGGGGCCTGGGCGCAACTGCTGTGAAGCAGGCTGGATATACCGAGACCAAGAGCCAGGCGCAACCGGGCAGGGATTCCGCTGAGGATAGCGACCTTCTTTCAGAAGCGCTGATGAAGTGGACGCGCAACGCGCCAATAAACACAGATCATCAGGTAACTTATACCAACGAAACGGCCTACACGCAAAATGACGCGGTGACGGTGCCGCGTTAGATCCGGTATGTGTCACGCTGTCGGAATGAGGTGAATGCGGCCTCGTTCTCGCGTGATTCGGGCAGTTTGCCCGTTCTCCCGAGAAAAGCGAACTGCGTAGTGCCGTAAGAGGAGTGGACGATCCAACCATTCCGCATTCATCACTCCCCCTTTCGCACCCGAAACCCATTCCCATAGACCACCACCTCCACCCCGCCGTCCACAACCGACGGGTGGCTGATCTTCACCCCCAGCACGCCGTCGTAGCCTTTGGCCGCGGCTTTGGCCTCCAGATCGGCCAGCGCCTTCTCCACAGCGACCTCAATCAGCCGCTCGTAGTGGGCCATGCGCCCGCCTACCAGATTGCGGATGTTCTCGCGCACGTCCTGCACAATATTGGCGGCGTAGACAGTGACGACGACCAGCAACTCGCCGATTTCGATGTCGTCCCGGTGGGGGTGGTCCAGAGCGATCAGCACAGAAAACTCTCCTGAAGAATGGAACGCGGATGGCGCTGATTGGGCGGATGCGGGTGGATCAAAATGCTGATCAAAATGGTCAAGCAAACCGACGCTTTATGCCGCAACTGGGATACGGACACTCACTTCGCGTTCCAGGCGATCGGCAAGTTGGTCTTTTGCCACTTCGAGATCGTAGCGTGTCTGCAAATTCAACCAGAAGCGCTCGGACAACCCAAAGTAGCGGGAAAGTCGCAACGCCGTGTCTGGGCTGATAGAACGTTTGCCCAATACAATTTCGTTGATACGGCGCGCGTGTACTCCAATCGCCTTGGCCAAAGCGTATTGACTTAGTTGCAGCGGCTGCAAAAACTCGCTGAGCAGCACTTCTCCCGGATGAATCGGTGGTAATTTTGTTGATGTCATAGGTGTTTGCCTGTTTTTGATTTTGCCATTCCCGTATCGTAGCCCTACCCAATAACTGATTCAGAAGATTTGAGACACGGATTCACAAGATTTATATCCGCGCAAATCCGCTCAATCCGGCCTAATCCGCGTTCTATTCTTATCTCCGGTCCCGGTTTTCGGGGATATTGACCGTCACATTCACGCCGGGGCTGCGGCGGAAGAGGATGCGCCAGAGGAGGAAGAGCAGCAGCAGCCCCGCGCCCAGATAGAGCAGATTCTGCCACGAGGCATATTTGCGCCAGAAGAATTGCCAGGGGACTTGCCCTTCCAGCAGCCGCTGGCTGTCTTCGATGACGCCCGTCACTGTCTCCACCGGATTGGACGCCGCCGCCTTGCCTTCGGAGAGAAAGGCCAGCGTCTCGTCCACATTGTCGCTCTCCACCAGCGCGCGGCGGATATCCTCAAATTTGAGTTTGGGCATCAGCGCCGGTTCGCGCAGCAGCCGGGAGACAAGCTGGTTGCTCTCCTGCGGACTCAGTTGGGTGATGTAACTCGCCAGCCAGCGCAGATCGTCCACGCTGAAGGTCGTCACGACCTGGTGTAGCTGCTCGGCGGGCAGCCCCAGCAGAATCTCCCGCTCCAAACGGTTGAGTTCCAGCAGTGCGCGTATGGCCGCGCCGTCGCCCAGGGCCAGCACAACTTCCAGCGCCTGCCGATCAGCAAAGTCGCCCGGTTCAGCGATTTTGTAGAGTTCCGTCTCCGCCACCGCCGCGATGGATTCGCCAGCCAGATCGGCCCAGGCGATGACTATCTGCGCGTCGCCGGTGGTGCGCAGAATCTCGAAGGCCAGATCGGGCAAGGCGAAAATACGCTCGAACGCGCCGCTGTTGATCGTCTGCGCCAACTGCTCCGGGGAGAGTTTTTCATCGGCCACGGCCACTAGGTTGGAGAGCTTCTGCACCTGATTGGCGGTGGCGCTGTCCAGAATCGTCTGGAAGCGGCTGTTTGTCGCGGCCAACTCCAGCACCCGGCTGAACTTCTGCTGGAAGTCCAGCCATTCGGCGAAAATGTCGTTGGAGACAGAACGGGCCAGTTCGGGCATCTCCGCCGAGAGTTCGCTCTCCACCACCTCGGCCACCTGGGCCCGGATGGCCGCCTTGACCTCCGCGCCTTTCAGCGACTCCCGAATCTGGGGCAGGCTGCCTTCGCCCGCTTCAATCAGATCCCAGATGATCAGCCCGCCGCCGATGATCCAGCCGGCCAGGGGAATGATGGATGTGGCCGCTTTGCCCAGAATGCGCCCGGCCAGCTTACCCGCCACCCGTTGCGCCACCTTTTTGGCCAGATTCTTGGCGATCTGGCTGGCGATAATCACACCCACACCGGCCAGACTTTTCGTGCGTGTGTCCAGAATCACCGCAAAGTCGGCTTCGGCGTCCTGACCGACGCCTGTTTCGGTCACTTTCCGCTCAATCTCCTTCTGGAAAACAGCAATCAGCGATTGTGAGAAGGTATCGCCGATAAACTCCTGGACGCAGAGCAGCGCGGACGAGGCCGAGCGGGCCGTCATCGCACCGACCTCGCGCGCCAGATCGTCGGCGATGGCGACGGACATTTCGTCAATCTTCTGGCGGAAGGCGGCGGAGCCAAAGGCGTAGTTGGCGACTTTTGTCGTCAGTTCCTCGGCTTTGGCCGCAGACCAGCCCGAAAGGAAGCGGCTCCAATAGTCCTCCTCGCTGCGCACCCGATCCACCGCCGCGTCCACTTCGGCCTCCACCACCGCGTCCGCGCCCTGCTCGAACCAGGCCCGCTCCACCATCCCGGCGATGTCCAGTTTGCCCTGCTCCGCGGCAAAGACAAATTGGGTGATGCCGTTGAGTTCATCGCGCAGCTTCGCCTCCTCCACCGTCGCGCACTCCTGAAAGGTGTAGACCGGCGGCGGCTGCTGGGCGTACACGCTTCTCTCCGGCAGCAGGGCGCAGAGAAAAGCGATGATGAGGAATGGGGTCAGATACCGTTGCATAGCTCTTGAATCCGTTGAGTCGTCCGTTCGTTGTCGGCGCGTTGTATTGGATGTATGATACTCGCGCCGGGGCGGGGTGTAAAGGATGGGCCAATCGAAAGTCCCCGGCACTTTCTTAAGTGCCGGGGACTTTTTGAGAAACTGATTACCGTTTACCGCTCACTCTCTCAAACTGTCTCATTCGCGGCCATCGAGACCGCCGAACTTTCCCCACCGCCTTGCGCCGCGATCATTTTGTTCAGCCCCTGCATATAGGCTTTGGCGCTGGCGACGATAATGTCTGTGTCCACGCCGCGCCCGCTGAACAACTGGCGGCGGGCGCGGCCCTGCGCCGTCTTGCTAAAACCCCGGCTCTCCGGCACTTCTAAACGGATGGTCACGTCACCGGTGGCGTCAATCCCCTCCGTCACGGCCTGCACCAGAAACTCTGCCAGGTTGTTAGTCACCTGCACAATGCGGTTGATGCCCTGATAGACTGCGTCCACCGGCCCTGTGCCAAAACCGGCTTCGGTGATCTCCTGACCAGTCAGGTTGTTGCGCAGGGTGACAACGGCGGTTGGTTTGACCGATGTACCGCACAAGACCTGCAAACCGATCATCTCCCACGTCTCCACCGGCTGGTAGAGTTCGTCCCCCACCAGCGCTTCCAAATCGGCGTCGGTGACCGTCTTCTTCTTGTCCGCCACATCTTTGAAGCGTTTGAAAACCTCTTTCAGTTCGTCGTCGTCCAGATGATAGCCCATCTCATTCAGGCGGGCGCGCAGTGCGGCGCGGCCCGAATGTTTGCCCAGCACCAGACGGCTCTGGTTGAGGCCGATGGTGGCCGCGTCCATAATTTCGTAGGTGCGTTTGTTCTTCAGCATTCCGTCCTGGTGGATGCCGGCTTCGTGGGCAAAGGCATTGGCCCCCACAATCGCTTTGTTGGGCTGGATGACGATGCCCGTGTAGCGGCTGACCATATCGCTGGCCCGGTGGATTTCTGGGGTGACGATATTCGTTTCCAGCCCGTAGATGCTCTGGCGCGTGTAGAGCGCCATGACCGTCTCTTCCAGGCTGGTGTTGCCAGCGCGCTCACCGATGCCGTTGATGGTGACTTCGAGCTGGCGCGCCCCGTTTTGCAGACCGGCCAGGCTGTTGGAGGTTGCCAGCCCCAAGTCGTTGTGGCAGTGGACGCTGAAGATCACATCTTTGCCGCCGGGGGTCTCTTCGCGCAGTTTGCGGATCAGCCCGCCGAACTCCTCCGGGGTGGTGTAGCCGACAGTATCGGGGATGTTCAGCGTTGTCGCCCCGGCTGCGATGGCGACGGTCAGCACCCGTACCAAAAACTCCGGGTCGCTGCGCCCGGCGTCCTCTGGGCTGAACTCCACATTCGGGCACAGGCTGCGCGCATACTCCACCATGTCGCCGACGGTCTCCAGCACCTGATCCCGGCTCATACGCAGCTTGTGTTCCATGTGGATGTCGCTGGTGGCCAGAAAGGTGTGGATGCGCGGGCGCACGGCCGGCGCGACGGCCTCCCAGGCTTTGTCAATGTCGTTTTTGTTGGTGCGGGCCAGCCCGGCCACAATCGGCGGGGGCGCGGGGTTGCCTGCTTTGTCCGTGCGCGGGGTGCGCCCGACCGTCTCGGCGATGCGTTTGACCGCGGCCAGGTCGCCGGGGGAGGCGGCGGGAAAGCCCGCCTCCATCACATCCACGCCCAGGCGGGCGAGCTGGCGCGCTATCTCCAACTTCTCCTGCTCGTTGAGCGTCGCGCCGGGCGACTGTTCGCCGTCGCGCAGGGTGGTGTCGAAGACGATGACTTTGTTGCCGTGGGCGATTTCCCTGGCCCAGGCCGCAATGTCGGGGATGGCGAAGCTGGCTACGTCAACTTCGGCGTCGCTCTCTACAGAGACTTCCTGACTTTCGTTTGTCTGGCTCATTACACTTCTCCGGGGTGTGATTGATTTGGATAGGACTCGATACTGCGCGCCAAATTCCACAAAAGGTCACTAAGGCCATCTTCCACGTCAATCACCCCCCTTCCGGCGGATAGGGACTGGGGACTGGGGATCGGGAATAGTTCCCAGTCCCCAATCCCCGTTCCCCATTCGCTACTAAATCTCTTTTGCGTTCAAAAAGCTCATCATCCGGCGCAGTTGCTTGCCGACTGTCTCCAACTGCTGCTGCTGCTCGCGATCCCGGCGCGCGTAATAGACTTTGCCGCCGCCGTGATACTCGTCCATCCACTCCTCGGCAAAGGCACCCGACTGGATTTCGGCCAGAATTTTCTTCATCGCCTGTTTTGTCTCGTCGGTGACGATACGCTGGCCGCTCTTGTAGTCGCCCCACTCGGCGGTGTCGCTGATGCTGTAGCGCATATAGCTCAGACCGCCCTGGTACATCAGGTCAACGATCAGTTTGAGTTCGTGTAGACATTCAAAATAGGCGATCTCCGGCTGGTAGCCCGCCTCGACGAGTGTCTCGAAGCCGGCCTTGACCAGTTCGCTGGCCCCGCCGCAGAGGACGGCCTGCTCACCAAAGAGATCGGTCTCCGTCTCCTCGGCAAAAGTTGTCTGCAAGACGCCCGCACGGGCGGAACCGATGCCCTTCGCATAGGCAAGGGCGTTGGCGAGCGCTTTGCCGGAGGCGTCCTGGTGGATGGCGACCAGCGCGGGCACGCCGGAGCCTTCTTTGAAGACCTCGCGCACCCGGTGGCCGGGGGCCTTCGGGGCCACCATTGATACATCCACATTGGCCGGAGCCTGGATAAAGCCAAAGCGGATGTTGAAGCCGTGGGCAAACATCAGCGTATCGCCCGCGTTCAGATTGGGCGCAATCTCGGCTTCATAGACGTTGCCCTGGATGGGGTCGGGGATGACCACCATCACAACGTTGGCTTCTTTGACCGCATCGGCCACGCTTAACACGCGCAAACCGTCGGCCTCGGCTTTGGCTTTGCTCTTGCTGCCCGCGTGCAGGCCAATGCGCACATCCGCGCCGCTGTCCTTCAGATTCAGGGCGTGGGCGTGGCCCTGGCTGCCATAGCCGATGATGGCGATCTTCTTGTCGTTGAGCAGGGAAAGGTCCGCGTCGTTTTCGTAGTAAATCGTTGCCATGAGTTCCTCGTTGGGTATTGGATATTGGATTTGGATATTGGCTGTCGAATGGGGGAAACGAGATTATGAGATGGGTAGCGATGACGACCAATCGCCAATCGCCAATCCCTAATCGCAAATCCCTACACTCCCCCCGTCTTCTCTCTTTCGCTGCGATTACCGTTTGTAATGGGCGTGGAGCGCGCCTTCCAGACCGACGAGGCGGTTTGGCGGTTGCCTTCGCGTGTCCCTCGGCGCAGGGCCACCCGCCCGGTGCGCACCATATCTTCGATGCCGAAGCGGTCCAGCAGTTCGATCAGCGAATCCACTTTTTCTTCGCTGCCCACGATCTGCACCACCAGGCTGTCGGGGGATACGTCCACAATCTGCGCCCGGTAGATTTCGCTGAACTGCATAATTTCGGCGCGAGTCTCCGTGGTGGTGCGCACCCGCAGCAGGGCCAACTCGCGCAAAATCGTCGGCTGCTCAGAGATATCCTCCACGCGCGTCACGTCAATCACTTTGTGCATCTGCTTGACCACCTGGTCCACCACCCGCTCGTCCCCGTCCACCACAAAGGTCATGCGGCTGATGCCCGGTGTCTCGCTGTGGCTGACCTGCAAACTGTCTATGTTGAAATTGCGCCTGCGCAGCATCCCGGACACCCGGTTCAGCACGCCCGGTTTGTCCCGCATCCAGGCCACGAGAGTGTATTTCATAGTTGGCTCCTCGCTCTGTGCGATTGGTTAAGTCGTCTGTCGTCACATTTTATCCTGAAGAGAGGAAGGGAGGAAGGGAAGATTGACTGCGAACCAGTTTCCTCCCTTCCTCTTGTCCTCCCTTCCTCCCTTCCTCTTGTCTCTTTACCAGCTCGGCTGCACGCCGCTGTACCCCTGCACCATCCCCGGCTTGGGGCGGCGAATCAGTTCGTCCACAGCCGCGCCGGGGGCCACCATCGGGTAGACGTTCACCTCTTCCTTCACCCGGAAATCAATCAGGAAGGGGCCAGGGGTGGCGTGGGCCTGCTTATAAGCATCCACCACCTGCTCCGGCTTTGTCACGCGCACGGCGGGGATGCCGTAAGCGTCGGCCAGCTTGACAAAATCCGGCGAAAGGATAGGCGTGCCCACATAACGTTTGTCATAGAACATCTGCTGCCACTGGCGCACCATCCCCAAAAAGCCGTTGTTGATGATGGCGATCTTCACCGGTAGCTGCTCCTGTTGCAGAACAATCAACTCCTGCAACGTCATCTGGAAGCCGCCGTCACCCGCCACCGTCCAGACCAGCGCGTCGCGATCCGACATCTGCGCGCCGATGGCCGCGGGCAGGGCGAAACCCATTGTGCCCAATCCGCCGCTGGTGAGCAACTGGCCCGACTTTTCGTGGATAAAATATTGGCTCTCCCACATCTGATGCTGGCCCACGTCGGTCACCACCAGCACCCGCTGCTGTTTGGCTTCGTTGGTGGCGTGCCACAACTGGCGGATGACGTAAGGCGGGATCAGTTCGTCCACTTCGTAATTGAGAATGTCTGTGGTTGCTGTCTCCCCCTTCCACTCCTGCAAGAGTTGGGTCCAGTTCTGGTGACGCCGCTCGCCAACCAGAGGTAGAATGGCAGGCAAAGTTTCGCCCAGATCGCCGATGACAGCCACTGTCGGGATCACATTTTTGCCCACTTCCGCCTTGTCCAACTCAAAGTGTATGACCTTCGCCTGCTTGGCAAATTTGTCCAAGCGGCCTGTGATGCGGTCATCGAAACGCATCCCCATCGCGATCAGCACATCGCAGCTTTGCACGGCTTTGTTGGCAAAAGCCTCGCCGTGCATCCCGCCCATTCCCAGACTCAACGGGTGGGTTTCGGGGATGCCCCCCGTGCCAAGCAGAGTTGTCACCACCGGGATTTCCGCCTTTTCGACCAACTTTAACAGTTCTTTACTCATTCCAGCCAACTGCACCCCGTGACCAGCCATAATCAGCGGGCGTTCGGCTGCATTGATGATCTGGGCCGCATCCAACAGGCTGCCCAGATCGTAGGAGGGCCAGGGTTCAAAACCAGGCAAATCGATCTCAAAATCGTAGCGGAAGATGCCTTTGGCGTTTTGCACATCTTTGCAGATGTCCACCAGCACCGGGCCGGGGCGACCCTCGCGGGCTATGTAGAAGGCTTCTTTGAGGATGAGGGGAAGTTCATTGACATCTGTGACCAGATAATTGTGTTTACAGACCGGGAGCGTCACACCCACCACATCCGATTCCTGAAAAGCGTCTGTGCCCAGCAGATTGGTGGGCACCTGTCCGGTGATGGCGACGATGGGCACGCTGTCCATCTGGGCCGTTGCCAGCCCAGTCACCAGATTGGTGGCCCCCGGCCCACTGGTGGCGATACAGACGCCCACCCTGCCCGAAGCCCTGGCGTAGCCGTCGGCCATGTGGGCCGCGCACTGTTCGTGGCGCACCAATACGTGATGGATCGCGCCGCTGGCTTCGAAGGGAGCCAACGCATCGTAAGTGGGCAAGATCGCCCCGCCTGGGTGACCAAATATGACTGTTACACCTTCGGCCACCAGCGCTTCCCACACCATCTGTGCGCCGGTCATCTGGCGCGGGGTACTGTTCATACTTTGCCTCTGGTCGTCCATTTGCTTTGCTTTGGAGCGAGTCATTTGTGAATTCTCCTCCGGAGATAAATAGATAAAAAAAGACCCCTCCCCGGTTGGGGAAGGGTCTGCGCTGACCTGAGAATCAGGGATTAGTGCGCCCCTGTCTCTTCTCCAACCGGACAAAGCCCCAAGTCGTCTACAAGAACGACTACGAGACCGGATACGAGTACGCTAAGAAGAGAATCAGAATGCGTTTTCATGGATGTACCGTGAAGTTCCAGAAACGAGCGTCCCTGCTCGTTGTCATTATACAGGAGTTTGTGATATTTGCAACTATGAATTTGGGCGATATGCACAAGAAGATGATAGCTCATTCTCTGTTGGCGACTCGAACCAACCCCACCACAAATCCAACTGCGCCTGGGAGACGTGGAACGTGCCCGGCGGCAGACTGGCATTGCGCGCGGCGAGACGGGCCGACAACTCCGCGTGGGGTACATCCAGAAAGCAGACTTCCGCCCGCGCGCCCAGCGCGGCCGCCCGCGCCCGAAAGTCATCCCGTTCAGCCCGCCCCCAGAAGCCAAAGTCCAGTACCACATCCACACCCAGGCGCAGGGCGGCCGCGGCCACCTGCCACTGCATTTTCTCCACCGGGTCGCGCACACTATCCAACTTCTCCTGGTCCAAATTTTCGCCGTAGAGGATCGGAATCCACTCGTCCGGCGTCAGACGCAGCGCAGGGCGCTCGGCTTCCAGCTTCTTGGCCAGCGTCGTCTTGCCCGCGCCCGGCAGCCCGACCATCAAAAAGAGTGTGGGTGTTCGCACGAAAAATTCTCCCGCAGAGGCGCAAAGACGCAGAGAGTAGCAATCAAAGTAGAAACGCAGATTTCGCAGAGGGCGCAGATTTCGCAGATTCAATCCGTGTAAATCTTGACAATCTGTGTGAATCCGTGTCCTTCTTTTCTTCTCCGCGCCTCTGCGCCTCTGCGGGAGATTAAGTTGTCGGTCGGTCAGAATTGTAAGCGATGGCCTCGACCAGCGCCAGGTAGCGGTGGGCGTAGGGAACGATCTGCGTCGGGATCGCTCCGCCTTTCGCCACCACAGCGGGCAGCAGCGGCTCGGCCAGGCTGGCCAGCTCGCGCAGACGGGCGATCTTCTCGGCGGGGGAGGGGTGGAGCGGCTCGATCTCTGGCAACGGCAGCGGCGCATCCACAAACGCGGCGATCTGGCGCAGGTGATGGGGCACCAGGCGCATCACGCCCAGGTTGGCCTTCCAGGGATAGCGGGCGATGTATTTGCAGGCAATCAGCCACATCACCCAAAACCCATTGACGTTCTGTGTCGCCTCCTCCTCCGCTGTCCGCTCCGGCACGGGCGCGTAGTCAAAATAGGTGGGGCTGTCCTGACGGGGCAGGTCAATGCGGTCGAAAAGCAGCCGGGTCTCGGCGGGCAATTCGGCTGCGGAGCGGCGCACCCAATACCAGTCCACCTGGTGCGGGCCAAACGCGCCGGGATAGAGCGCCATATTGTAGACACCGCCCGGCGGCCAGTTTTGCGGCGCTTCCAACACCAGCAGCGGCTGGGCAATCTGGGCCAGAAAGTCGTAGCGCTGGGCAATCAACCCGTCAAACTCTGCGTCGTTGACGATCACAAAGAGATCGATGTCGCTCAATTCGTCCGCGTCGTCGCGGCCCAATGAACCAAAAAGCCAAGCCGCGTCCACCCGTTCGTCGCTCTCCAACTGGACAAGCGTTTCCGCCAGCCAAACGTCCCGCTCGGCCTGGTGCGCGGCAAGTCTTTGTTGCAGTGACGGATCGGTGACGGGTAACATTACTGTCTGCTTTGCCCTGAAAAATTGAACGCGGACGACGCTGGTTGGGCAGATAGACGCGGCGGTGTCCTGAGCCTGTCGAAGGGATAAAATCTGTGAAAATCTGCTGTTTCTGCGTTCATCTGCGTCCCTCCTCCCGCCAGTTGCGCCGCAGCAGACCGTAAAACCAGGTGTCCGACACCTCATCGCCCACAATCCAGCGTTCGGGCATAAAGCCCTCCTTTTGGAAGCCCAGCCGTTCCAGCGTCTTGGCGGAGGCGTCATTGCGCGGGTCAATGTCTGCTTCCAGCCGGTTGAGGTCCAGCGTCGTAAAGGCATAGGCCACCAGCCCGGTCAGCGCCTCGTTCATATAGCCTTTGCCCCAATAGAGACGACCCAGCGCATAGCCAATCTCGGCGCGGCGGCTGGGACGGTGGAAGCTAAAGAGCGAACAGGTGCCGATCAGCGCGCCGTCTTCCTTGCGCTCAATTCCCCACTGAAAACCTTCCTCGGATCGGTAGCCCTCTTGCGCGTGGGCCAGCCGTTCTTCGGCCTGGGTAATGGAAGTCCACGGCAGGGAAGCCCAATAGCGCATCACCTCCGGGTGGGAGAAGATGGCGTAGAGCGCGGGCGCGTCGGCGTCGGTTAGCTGGCGGATGGTGAGCCGTTGAGTGTCAAAGGGCATTTGATTCTGTCCAGTTTAGATTTACGCAAATTCTTTTTGGAATGGTGTGATAATCGCAAGTGAAGACGAGGGATCGTAAATGGCAAACTCTATGTGGCTGAAGCGATTCTCAAAGAGGGGGTCTGCCAATACCTTTGCAAAGAGATGGGCAATCTGGTTGGGATCATTGCGGAAGACGCCACAGCCCCAAGCCCCCAATACCAACGCGTTGCAGTGGTGATATGCAGCCACAGCCAGTACCATTCGTATCCGTTCTTCCATTGCTGCGCCAACTTTGTCGTGACGTCCCCGTCCTCTGCCCCGCATCGAGCCTGCATTGACAGCGGCAGCCGTGAGAAAAGAACTCTGCCAGGGCTGTGCGAGCAGTTGACCTCTATCTTCTCGGAAGACCGGTACAGATGGCGAAAAAATGACGTGGCTGGAATAGAGACTCGTTCCTAACTGCCGATGGTAGGCATAAAATTCGGGTTGGGTTTGTAGGGTTGCGTAGAGGCCGGAAGCCCGGGCCAGACTCTCTTCCTGCGCTGAACTTCCATTCAAAAACCCACCACCGGGCCGTTTGGCCGAGGCAAAGTTGAGGCAAGCAAGAGACGGAAATTGTTGGGCAAGCTCTAGACCTGCCGCCAGTGTTGTGCGATTACTGACGTTGATTCCGGTGAACGTTGAAGGCGACAGCCCAGGAAGCTGGGCCACAAGTGCGTTATATTCTGTGGGGTGATGGAGTTGGGTGTGGGCACAGGCAGTGGAAAGCGTGTCTTGAATCGAAACCGCTCCAACTCCTGGCAAACAATAAACACCCCTGCTCAAAATTGTCAGAGTCTCCTGTGCGATTTGTACAAGCTCTTGACGATCTGTGTTCATCCGGCCCATCCATTTTGGCAATCAACCCAAGCTCTTGCGAAAATGCCATTGAACGGTCGCATAGCCCAGCGCGGCGTGAGCCGCGGGACTGAGCGGGTAGCTGGGGTTTGTGTCAGACGCCATCTCCCGGCAGCCCTGCGCCAGCGCCCAACTTTCGGCTGCCTCGGCCAGGGCACGGCCGATTCCCTGGCCGCGTGCGTCTGGGTCCACATACCAGGCCTCCAGATAGCCGATGCGGTCGGTCACACAGCCGGGCGCTTCTGTGTGGATAGCCACTTCGGACAGCCCGCACAACCCGCCGCCGGGCCGGGGGCAGACAAAGGCGGCTTCCAAATAGGGCAAAGAGTTGCCCGCCAAGAAATCGGCAATCTCCCCAGCTTCTTTCGCCGGCTCGTCGGGCCACAGGGCCAGGCGCATGCGCAGCCATTCGGCCGCGTCTGAAGATTGTACAGGGCGAATCTCCCACATTGTACTCATTTCCTTTAACGCTGAAAATGCCAGTCGGACTACCAGTCCGACCTACGGACGCAGGGGCAGATCGGGCGTGTCGCCGGTCAATATGCGTCGCCACCATTCATCCGGCGGAGTAGGCATAGGGTCTCCTCCCAAGTAGAAACAGTGGGATCAGGCATTGAAGACTGAGATTGGGGAGTAGGAAACGGCGCTCTGCGTACATTCTACACCAGATCAATGAAGCGAGCACGGGTCAACTTGACCAGGTCGGCTACGGCGATACCCACCTGTGCGCCCCGCTCGCCTGCGCTGATATAGATGCGCTCAAACTTTTGCGCCCGGCTGTCCAGATAGATGTCAAAGCCCCGGTTGATCAACGCCAGCGGACTGATGCCTCCGGCCAGCAGACCGGTCAGTTTCTCCGCTTCGGCGCGGGCCGCCATCTGCATCTTTTTAGACCCCACTGCCTTTGCCAATCTCTTTAAATCCAGCGTTTCGTTGCCGGGTATGACGACCAGTGTGGGCTTCTGGCCGGGCGTAACATCCAGCGCCACCAGCGTTTTGAAGACCTCTGCGTGGGCAAAGCCAATCGCATCGGCCACATCCGTGGCGGAATGGAGTTCTTCGCTATAGGCGTATGTATGAACGGTGTAGGCGATTCGTTTGCCGTCCAACAGACGCGTGACATTGTTTGAAAAAGCCATAGAAGCCCTCTTCAAGTATCAACAAAGACGGCAGGCGTGAGTCTCACGCCTGCCGTCTTTGTTTACAGATTCATAGGGATGGCTGTTCGTTAGTTGCCCATCCCCGAGCCGGGTAGGTAAATAGAGATGTTGGCTTCGGTGGTCTGCACAACGGGCAGGATGGATTCAATTGTGGCCATCATATCATCCATGTTGACACCGGGCATGTAGGCGGCCCAGAGACCCATCTGGCCGGCCAGATCCAACACATGCTGGACTTCGCCATTGCCCCAAGAGATGGTGGGCAGGGCGTTGCCATTGATGCTGACATGAACGCCCGCCTGATCGGTCTCGAAAGTCATGCTGGTAATGCCAGAGGCGGTCAGACCGGCCAGCGCATTGGGGTCGAGGCGCAAGGCATACCAGGGCACACCGGTCAGGGCGGTCCATTCGGCGTCGCTCAGGTCACCAACAGCGTAGCTGCCATCGGCCTGGTAGACAATCGGCAGATTGATCTTGGGGGGTGCGCCCACAGCGGCCAGGAATTCCTCCTGGGCGGCTTTGGACATCTCAGCCGCGGAGCCGTCACCCATCACGGAGTAGGCAATGATCTCAGCGCCAGCCTGCACCGGGAAGCGCAGGATGACAGCCAGACCGAGCTGCTGAACCAGAGGCAGAACTTTGTCCAGGACGGGGAGGGCAATGCCCAGGGATCCCAAAGCGCCGGCGGTGGCAACCAACGAATCTTCGTCCCAGGCCAGGGAAGGAATGGGCTGTCCATTGACCAGAATCATCAAACCACCGGCAGTATTATCAATCTGCAGATGTTGGATGTTGGTCATGCTGAAGTAGTTGACCCAATCGGGGGAGAGGGCCAGGGTGGAGAGATCGACACCCGCCATTGCGCCCATTTCCGAAGCGGGCACGCCACCGATGGACGCGGCCCCACTGCTGTCAAAATCAATCACAATCGCGGGCAAATCAATCACCAATTCGTCTTCCATTGCCATCGCGGCCGACGAACCGGCTCCTGTGCGCGGGGCGCACCCAGACAACACAAGGGCAGCAATCAATAAGAGAACTGCCCAGAAAGTAAGACGCTTCTGCATACGGGACCTCCTGATGAGAGTGGACGATAAACGGATACTGCTGAGATAATTTAGCAACAGCACGAACGCATTGTGCCGCTGTTAACGGGTTGGGTACTGCTGAGCGGACTGCATGGGAGTCAACAATTGGTCGTGCTACGGCTGGGGAGACCGTATGTGCCTCTATTGTACACAGCCTTCAAAGGAGTGTCAACCGGCAAAAATTGGCAATGGGAAAAAAGAGTGGAAATCTCCCTGACGCTTGCTATACGTGTACGCTACGTCAGGGAAAAGCGGGTTTCGTCACTTCTGGCAAAGATGGTTTCTTTACTCGTGCGCCGCTACGGTATAATAGATCGATTCTGAAGATTCGTCAAAGAATGTTGGGGACTTGGGGATTGGGGATTAGGGATTGGGGATTGGGTAATAGGCAGACGTGACCCACTCGCTACTCGCCACCTGCCACCTGCCACTTGCCACTTGCCACTTGCCACTTGCCACTCCCATGCCCAACACCCTTGCTACAGACGCCGCGGCCAGACGCAGCCAAGAAGAGACTCTGCCCTGGGTCTCCACACACCCGGTGACCACCCAGGCCAACAAACTGGTCATCCTGGCGACGGGGGGCGGCAAACGCTATCTGATTACGCTGCGCCCTGGACAAGTCTTTCACACAAATTTGGGCCACTTCCAGCACGACGATCTCATCGGCCTGCCATTGGGGACGACCGTCCACAGCCAACTGGGGAATCCAGTCCTGCTCTTGGAGCCGTCGCTCTCCGATCTGATCACCCGTATCAAACGCAACACGCAAATCATTTTCCCCAAAGACGCAGCCTATCTCGTCCACAAATTGAGCCTGCGCAACGGCGATCAGGTGATCGAAGCGGGCACGGGCAGCGGCGGGTTGACGATTGCCCTGGCCTGGGCTGTGGCCCCCGCCGGACGGGTCTATACCTACGAAGTGCGCGATGACAACTACCAGATCGCCCGCGCCAATCTGGAACGGGTGGGGCTGTTGGAGAATGTCTCGATGTACATGCAGTCGGTGGCCGAGGGGTTTCGGCAGCAGGGCGCGGATGCGGTCTTTCTGGATGTACGCACGCCCAACCTCTTTTTGGATCAGGTGCGGGCGGCGCTGCGCCCTGGCGGTTTTTTTGCCGCGCTGATTCCTACCACCAACCAGGTCATCGATCTGCTGGCAGCCCTGGAGCGCAAGAGTTTTGCCGATATCGCCGTGGAGGAGCTGCTACTGCGCCAGTACAAAGTCGTGCCGGATCGTCTGCGCCCAGACGATTCGATGGTCGGCCACACCGGCTATCTCGTCTCTGCCCGCCCGGTGGTGGACCCGACAGACCCCGGTCGCTGGCTCTCGGAGGATCGTAAGCGCTACGCGGCGCGCCTGGAATTTGAAGAAAAAGCGCTGGCCGAAGAGGAGCGCCGCCAGGCCGGGAACACCGACGCCGGAGACCGCCCGCGGCGGCTTCCCCTGCCCTGAAATATGTAACGCAAGCTGTTAGCTTGCGGTAAACGACAGGAATTCCCCTCAATGAACGACAAGTATCACGAATACTTTGGCAATATCCACATGCACACCACCCACAGCGACGGCACGGGTGATTTTGAAGCGCTGGTGCAGGCCGCGGCCGCGGTCGGGCTGCACTTCGTCTTTGTCACGGATCACAACGTTCTGGTGCGCGAGAGCGAAGAGGGCTACCGTCACGGGGTGCTGACTCTGGTAGGCCAGGAGGTCCACGACCCGGATTTGAATCCAGAGGGCAACCACCTGCTCTGTCTAGGCGTGGAGGAAGACCTGACCCATTTGGGCAGACAGCCGCAAACGCTGATTGACGGTGTAAATGCCGGCGGTGGCCTGCCCTTTCTGGCCCACCCTATCGAACGCTTCACAAAGTTGATCCCCACCCACTATCCGTGGCGCAGTTGGGAAGTAACCGGCTTCCACGGGATCGAACTCTGGAATTATATGTCCAATTTCCGGGGAATGATAGGCAGTAAAGCCCAGGCTCTGGTGATGGGCTTCTTTCCCCACTGGTTTACCGTCGGCCCGCTGCCGGAGATGCTGGCGAAGTGGGACGAGTTGACCAGCCAGCGCCCGGTGGTGGCGCTGGGCGGGGTGGATGTCCACGCCGAGACATACAACATCGGCCCGATCCGTCGCTGCTTTCTGCCCTACGCCCATTGCGCCCGCGCCCTCAATACCCACATTCTGACTAAAGAAGCCTTTGCCGGAGCCAGCGGCAGCCAAGCCACCGGCAAAAACGATCCCGCGGTGCGCCACGACCGGGGAGAGGTGTTGGGCGCGCTGCGCGCCGGTCATTGCTGGCTGGGCTACGATCTGGTGGCGTGGACGACCGGCTTTCGCTTCTGGGCGGAACACGAGCGGGGCGGCGGGGTGATGGGCGACACTATCGGCACAGCGTCGGCGGGCAAAGCCACCCACTTTCAGGTGGCAGCGCCAGCGCACGGCCACATTCGTCTGTTGCGCGGCGGCCAACTTGTAGCCGAAAGCCAGGGGCGACGGCTGGACCACACAGACACACAGCCCGGCGTCTATCGGGTGGAAGTCTGGAAGAAGCGCTGGGGACGACCGCGCGGCTGGATTTTCAGCAATCCGATTTATGTGAGGTAGGGGATAGGGGATAGGGGATTGGGGACTGACTTGGACGAAGCTGCAATCTCATAATCTCGTAATCTCGTAATCTCGTAATCCCATAATCCCATTTCTTACGCATTCATTATCTGTTCATAGAAACCCATCAACTCCCCGCCCAGGCGCGCCCAACTGTAGCGGCTGAGCAGCCAGTTGCGCGCCTGGCGGGTCAGGCGTGCCTGCTCATCGCGCTGCGCCAGCAATTCCACCACCGCCACGGCGAATTCCTCTGGCGTGGCGTTGGCAGCCAGCAGACGGGCCGCGCCATTGGCCCCGTAGCGCGCCTGCTCCCCCACCGCGCTGGCAACCACCGGCACACCTTCCAGCAGCGTCGTCGCCAGACGCACACTGCACTTGGCCTGGTTCAGCGGCACATCCGCGGCGGGAAAGATCGCACAATCCGAGCGGGCGTAGACATCGGCCAGTTGCGGCTGGGGAACGTAGCCCAGCCAGGTGATGGCGTCGTCGTCGCGCCCCAATGCCATACGAAAAGGGCCGTTGCGTCCCTTTTGCAGCGGCGCGCCCGCCACCAGCAGATGAATGTCCGGGCGCAACGCACGCAGCGCCCGCCACCACTCCCCCATCCACGCCGGTTGCACTTCGATAAAACGGGTGAACCAGAGAACCGTCGGCGGACGGTTGATATCGAAAGCGGTGCGATAGGGCTGCTGGGCAGGCGGGACGACGCCGTTGGGAAGGTAAAGGGTCGGCGTAGAAGGCGCTAATTCCCCGGCTTTGTGTACCAGCCAGCCGCTGGCCGCACTGATAGCGTCGGCGTGGGCAAAGCCCCAACGCTCCTGCCACTCCAAAAAACGCGCCATCAGTACGTGATAGCCAGCCACCGACGACCAGGCCCGTTCCCAATCGTCCACATCCAGCACAATGCGCGGCCCCTTTTTCCCGGCGCGCCGTCGTTGCCAGAGCAGCCACTGGACAATGCCAGCGTAGGCGCGGGGCTTGACGATGTGTACAATGTCCGGGCGCTGGTGGTCAATTTCCGTCAGCAGACGGCGGGTGATCGAAGGCAACCCGCCCAACAGACTGACGTTGATGACCTCCACCCCCTCATCGCCCCAGCGCTTGCCCGTATCCTGCGGCGAATCCCAGGGCGGGATGAGCAGCGTGACAAAATAGTCGTTGGCGGCCAGATGGCGGGCCAAGGGCAGAATGCGCGCCCAGACCGTCGTCTTTTGGCGCAGGCCAAAGGGGGCCACAAAGAGGATGCGCGGGCGGCGGCGAAAGTCGAAAGCGTTCATGCGCTGGTAATGTGGGCGGGCCAGCCGGGGATTTCGGCGCAGAGCAGGGCCAGAACCGTCTGTTCCAGCCGCTGCGGGTAGTCCAGGCCATACATTTCTGCCAGTTGGGGCGCGTACCAGCCATAGAGTACAATCAGGGCCACGGCCTGGCCGATCCAACTTTCCGTCTCGTTGGCGCTGTGGCGCAATGTCTTCTCAAAGGCGTCGCGTTGGGCTGACCCCAAAAAGGGGTTGATGCGGGCCGGGGAAGCGGGGCGGGTGGCCCCGTTCAGCGCCACCACCAGATCGGTCAGTGCCGCACGCACGTTGTGGAGCAGCGCCGCGGCGGCCAGATGCTCTCCCCGGTTAACGGCCGCGGGCAGGTGGGCGAGCAGTTGCCAGAAATGGTTCAATCCGGCCTGAACAGCTTCGGCGTCGCCTTTTTGTAAAGTTGGCGTGGGTGCGGTCAAAAGCGCCCGTTGCGCATCCGGTAGATCGTCACGAATGTACAACAGATGGAGCGGCCCGTGCGTGGCGTGATGGAGAGGCAGGGCGTCCGCTGCGGTCCAGAGCAGCCGGAAGTAGACGCCGCCCGCGTCGGCCACAGTGGGCAGTGCGCCGTGGGTCAGCCCTTCCAGGCTGCTGGAGTGCGGTGGACTTTGCACGCCAAAATTTGTCCACCCTGCCGGGAAGAGTTCATCCAACAGCGCGCAGATGCGCGCGGGTGTCACAAATAGTTCCTGGCGGGAGAGAAGCAAAAAGTGCAGATCGACACTGCTCCAACGGTCGGCGTCGCCGCGTGCGCCAGAGCCGCCCAGCCAGAGCGCGGCCAGCCAGGGCAAGGCCGTCAAGCGCGGGACGACCAGCGACAGGAAATGGTTCTGTCGGCTGGCATCGGGGGGGAAGGCAATTGGGCGCGGGGCAGGCTGTGTGGCACTCATACGCGATAGTATACCTCAAATCCGGTAAAGTCTGGTACAATAGGGAAGGCGAACGGAGATTGGGGATTGGCGAAATGAGCGATGCCAACGAGGAGGGAGCATCCTCCGTAACTATACAGGTGACCAGCGCCGGTTGAGTAGGCTGGGGCTGTTTCCAGCCGGATCGAAACCCAGCGGGTTGGAAGCCTAGACTTATCACCCGTTCGCTTGGTTTCGATACGCCTCGCAGACTCGGCTACTCAACCAGCGCTCACTGGTCCGGTGTGCTTGTATCTTCAACTGATTCTGAACAGGCGACATGCCCGGCGGACACCGGTAACGACGAAAAGCGGAACGCAGATTTCGCAGAACCCACAGATTTACGCAGATTTTTAATCCGCGCTGATCAGCCCTTTCCGCGTGATCCGCGTTCTATTTTCAGAACAGACCCAAAGGATACGAGGATACAATAATGGCAGAACGCGACCCTTTCCGAGAATTGTTAGAGACTTTCAACGAAGACGACTGGACGACGATTGAGGAGGAGTTGCTGGATGGCGGCAACGGCAAGGGCGGCCCACGGCGTCCGGTTGGCGGCGGGGGCAACGGCGGCAACGGGCTGCCGCAGGGCAACCCGCGCGTCCTCTGGTGGTTGCTGATCCCCTTCCTCGCCATCACTCTCTTCAATTGGGTGCTGGGCTTCTTCACCGACATTGCCTGGTACAATAGCATCAGCCTCTCCTCTGTCTATTGGACACGCATAACGGCTTCGGT
>CAMDEX010000059.1 GCA_945897075.1 Litorilinea aerophila | reverse complement strand
AGTGGGGAATGGGGATCGGGGAGTGGGGAATGGGGATCGGGGAGTGGGGAATGGGGATCGGGGAGTGGGGAATGGGGATCGGGGAGTGGGGAATGGGGATCGGACGGAAGTGGACTTTTTTGGTGGGAAAGAGGAAGGGAGGAAGGTAGGAAGGGAGGAAGGGAGCGGCGCGATCCGGGTGGCGGGCTTTGTGAGTCTACCGCTGTTGACGCGGGGCAACCGGGACGGCATCGATCTCTTTGTCAACCGCCGCTATGTGGAGGATCGCAGCCTGACCCACGCCGTAATCCAGGCCTATCACACCCTTCTGCCCGTGGGCCGCTATCCCATTGGCGTGATTTTTGTGGAACTCGACCCGTCGGCTGTGGATGTGAACGTCCACCCGCGCAAGACAGAAGTGCGTTTTCAGGAGGCGCGCCAGATTTTTTCTGAGGTGCAAAAGGCGGTGCGTCGGGTGGTGGTGGAGAATGCCGGTGTGCCAGGCTTTGCAATGGGAGGCGATGCGGATGACACCGACGCCTGGGCCGCGCCGGGAGAGTCACCCAACGCCGGGCTGCCCTCCGGTTGGGCCGAACGCCGCGAAAGCATTCTGGCCGCCGGGCAGACCCAGCGGGCGATGGACCTCTACGTTCCGCGCGACGCCACACCCCTGCCTGCGCCGCAGCTACCCAACACATCCCCCATCATCCCATCATCCCATCCCGCACCGCCAGCCAATCCCCAGCCCCGCACACGCAGCAGCCTTCCTCCCTTACGCGTCGTGGGGCAGGTGGGGGCGATGTACATTGTGGCGGAGGGGCCAGAGGGGATGTATCTGATCGATCAACACGCGGCCCACGAGCGGGTGATGTACGAGAAATGTATGGCCCAGCGGCTGACCCCCGGCAGCGGCATCCCCCGCCAGGGATTGTTGAATCCGCTGACACTGCATCTGGGCGATGCGCTGGCCGGGCAGGTGACACTTTTTATGCCCGAACTGGCCGCGGTTGGCTTCGATGTGGAACCTTTTGGCGGGGACACCTGGTTGGTGCGCAGTGTGCCCAGCGTACTGGCCGGGCAGGATGCGGGCCGGGTGTTGGAAGAGATTGTCCAGGGGCTGGCCCAGGAACGAGATTTGGTGGGCGAGGAGTTGGAGGCCGAGTTGGTCAAAATGGTCTGCAAACGGGCCTCAATCAAAGCCGGGCAGATTCTCAGCGACATCGAAATGAAAGAATTGTTGCGCCAGTTGGAGGAATGCCAGTCGCCGCGCACCTGTCCGCACGGCAGACCGACGATGATTCAGTTGTCGTCGGGGGAATTGGAGAAGGCATTCAAGAGAACGTAGGGCGGACTGACAGTCCGCCCTACAGTCTTTCTGCTTTGGTTGTGCCCGTAGGCCTATGCTATACTGCAGGATAGTGCCTGAAGCATTTCAGGGACGAAGCCTATTGGCGACGAAGAGACCCACACGGGCTGCGTCCGTCCTATTGGGACGGGGTAGAGAACGATTCGACGCCGCAACCAGCATCAAAAAAACGGCGTCCGGCAGCCGGGCAAACACTCAACAGAGGGTAGAGATGTCGATCAAAGTTATCACAGAACCCAAAGAACACCGCCAGTTGGGCCTGATCATCGAAGTGCCTAACGAGCGCTTCGAGAAGGAAATGCAGAAAGCAGCCCGCAAAGCTGCCACCCAGTACAAAATCCCCGGCTTCCGCAAGGGCAAAGCCCCCTACAATATCATTCTGCGCCATTTTGGCGTGGGTGCGCTGGCGGAAGAATTTGTGGATGATCTGGGCCAGGAGATGTACAAAGCAGCTATCGAGCAGGAGGGTATCGAACCCTACGGCGTCGGCTCGATGAACAACATCGAAATGGATCCGCTGCGCTACCACGTCACGGTTCCTCTGCGCCCTGAAGTCAAACTGGGCGACTATCGCTCTTTGCGCGTGGCGGAAACGCCGGTTGCGGTGGATGAGAACGAAGTGCAGGCCCGCATCGATCAGATTCTGGAACGGGAAGCGGGCTACGGAGATGTGCAGCGCCCCAGCCAGTATGGCGATCTGATGAATGTGGATGTAAAGGCTGTCGTTTTGGATGCGGACGGCAACGAAACCGAGACTGTTGTGTTGGACGAAACCGACTGGGACATCACCCCAGACGCAGAAAATCCGCTGGAGCCGGCCGGTTTTGACGCCGCGCTGCTGGGCATCATTCCTGGCGACGAAAAAACATTTGAGATCGACTGGCCGGAGGATAGCACCAGCATGTACGCCGGCCAGCGTGTGCGCTTCCACGTCGTTCTGCACAGCAACCAGGCCTTTGTCAAGCCTGAATTGACTGATGAGATTGCCCAGTCCGTTGGCCCGCTGTTTGAGAGCGCCGAGGATCTGATCAAAAGCATACGCGAGAATCTGCAAGAAGAACGCAGCCAAGAAGCTGACAACGCATTTCTCAACTCGATCCTCGACCAACTGGTAGAGATGAGTGAAGTTGACTATCCGCCTGCTGCCGTAGAGATGCAGATCGATCAGATGCTCCAGACAATGGATTACCGTTTTCGCCAGATGGGGTTGCAGGGACTGGACAACTTTCTGGAAATGACAAAACAGACGGTTGCGGAGTATCGCGAAACGCAGCGGGAAGAGGCAGAGAAGGTGCTGCGCCACAACCTGGTTCTCTCAGAGATTGCGCTGGCCGAAAAGGTCGGAGCCACCAATGAGGAGATCGAAGAACAGATCGGGCAGATATTTGGTGAACTGGCCGAGGATGCGACGGACGATCAGATTGTCGCACGCCAGCGGCTTGTGGAAATAATGAAAGAGGGGGCCAACCGCCTATCTATCATTGATCAGCTCATCACGAACAAAGCTTTTGCACTGGTCAAGGCGATTGCCCGGGGCGAAGAGATTCCCGAACCGGTCGCTGAGGATGAAGGCGATGCCAGCGAAAGCGGCGCTGATGACAGCGGCGCTGATGACAGCGGCGCTGCTGACAGCGGCACCTCTGAAAGTGTTGCTGCCGAAATGGTCGGTACAGGCGAAGTTGTGACCGAGGGCGCAACAGCCCCGGAAGCGGCGGCTGAGATGCCTGTGGCCGCAGTCGAAGAATAATTCTTACCTTCCGGGAAGCCAAGAAATCTCCCGGAAGGTGTCTACTCCCAACCGCTAACGGAACGCAAACACGCAGACTGAGAAGACTCCTACAGTTTTCCGTCTGGGTTGGGCATAGGGTGTGGTATAGCCGACGACGTGTCGGCCCTTTTAGATGGCATAAAAGTCTATCATACCCATTTGAACAGGGAGAGCGTAATGAAATTTTCATCTACCATTCCAATGCCCAGCAGCATCATTCCGATGGTGATCGAAAGCAGCGGGCGGGGCGAGCGGGCCTACGACATCTACAGCCTGCTGCTCAAAGAGCGCATCGTTTTTCTGGGCACACCGATCTCGGATCAGGTGGCGAATCTGATCGTCGCCCAGCTACTCTTCCTCAACTCGGAAGACCCCAACCAGACCATCCAACTGTTTATCAACAGCCCCGGCGGCAGCATTTACGCCGGTTTGGCGATCTATGACACGATGAAAATGATCGACGCGCCGATCAGCACCTTTGCCGTCGGTGTCACAGCCAGTATGGGCACTGTGCTTCTGGCCGCGGGGACAAAGGGCAAACGCTACGCCCTGCCCCACGCCACCATCCACATGCACCCGGCCAGCAGCGGCGCACAGGGCTACACCGAAGACGTGCGCATCGCCTTCCGCGAACAGGAGCGGCTGCAAACCCAGCTCTTTCACATCGTCGGTCGGGCCACCGGCCACGATTGGAAGGAGATCGAACGGGTTTTTGAGCGCGACCGCTATATGAACGCACTGGAAGCCAAAGAGTTCGGTCTGGTGGACGATGTGCTGGGCGATGTCAAAGATGTGATTGCCGTGGAAGACGGGCGCATCAAATTGCCCGCGTCCAATGGCAGCGGCGAAAAGCAGTTGGCAAACCCGGACACGGCCACGGAAAAAGCGGAGTAAAAGCAGTGAGCAGTAATCAGTTATCAGTCTGATTACTGCTCACTGCCCTGAAGAATAGAACGCGGATGCAGCGGATCAAATCCTGCGCATCCGTGTCCAAATTCTTCATTCCCTTTGGGCACAATCAGCAATGAAAATTGGGGTAGTAGACGACGCACCGCAATTCCCAGTTGCCGGTCCCCAGTCCCCAGTCGCTATTTTCAAGTCAGGCAAACATGCACACCTGTTCTTTTTGTGGTAAAGACGAATCCGAAGTTGAGCGGCTGATCCCTGGCGCGGATGATATTTTCATCTGCGACGAGTGTATCCGCCTGGGCGCGGAGATTTTGGCGGAAGAGGGCGTCGGTAGCGGCTCTGCCGCACCCCGCGCGGCCAACGAACCGGTCAAGGTGCCCCGCCCGCGCGAGATCGTGCGCTTCCTCGATCAGTATGTCATCGGCCAGGAGCAGGCCAAAAAGACGCTGTCGGTGGCTGTTTACAACCACTACAAGCGTATCTTTGGCAGCGGCGCGCTGGCCCAGGAAGCGAGCGCAGGTGCAGGCGATGGGGTAGACGAAGTGCAGATCGCCAAGAGCAACGTCCTGCTCATCGGCCCCACAGGCAGCGGCAAGACGCTTTTGGCCCAAATGTTGGCCCAACTTTTGGACGTGCCCTTCACCATCGCCGACGCCACCAGCCTGACCGAGGCCGGCTATGTGGGCGAAGATGTGGAGAGTGTGCTGGTCGGCCTGCTCCAGGCCGCGGACTGGGACGCCAAGCGCGCCGCATACGGGATCGTCTACATTGACGAAATCGACAAGATCGCGCGCAAAGGGGGCGACAACCCCAGCATCACCCGCGATGTGAGCGGCGAAGGGGTGCAGCAGGCGCTGCTCAAGATCATCGAAGGTACGACCGTCAATGTGCCACCCAATAGCGGACGCAAACATCCCCAGCAGGAGTTTGTGCCCCTGGACACGCGCAACATTCTCTTTATCTGCGGCGGTGCTTTTATCGGGCTGGCCGAAGTGGTGCGCAAACGGGCGCAGCGCCGGGCCGGGTTGGGTTTTGTGCTGGACGAAGATCTGGCCGCGATCAGCCACGTCGAAGTCGAAGAGAAGCCGACAGGCGAGGAGCATCCCCTGCCCGACGATCTGAGCGAACGCCAGCGCGAGCTAAAAATTCGCCGTTTGGAAAAGGATGGCCGGGATGAGAGCCGTCTACTGCGCCAAGTGATGCCCGACGATCTGCTCTCATATGGGCTGATCCCCGAATTTGTGGGGCGGTTGCCGGTACTGGTCAGTCTGCAGGCGCTGGACCGCAAAGCGATGATCGAAATTCTGACCAAACCCAAGAACAGTATTGTGCGCCAATTTCAGCGTCTCTTTGCTATGGACGGGGTGACTCTCGAATTCGAGACAGATTCCCTGGAAGCGGCGGCCACCGAAGCCTTTCTGCGGCGCACGGGCGCGCGGGGATTGCGCTCGATTGTGGAAGAAGCACTGCTGGATATGATGTACGAGATTCCCGGACGCGACGACATCGCCCGCTGTCTGGTGGACCGGTCGGTCTTTACCCACCGGCGGCTGCCCAAACTCCTCTCGGCCCAGGGACAGGTGGTGCGTTTGGAGCCGCTGGATCAGGCGGCGTAGGTATTGGGATATTGGGGTATTGGGATATTTCGTTGGGTGTGAGACGGATTTTCTCAATCATCAGAGACAGCGATCTGCTCTGGCCTTCTCGCATAAACGCAAAAGAGCGCCGGACATTGTGTCCGGCGCTCTTTTCTTTGATTTCGACCTTCCCGGAAGCGGCCAACACCAGATTCTTACTCACTCAATGTTATGGCCGCTTCCGGGAAGGTTGCCTGAGTTATTTGGTCGCCGATCCTATGCGCAGCCTCGTCGCCGCATCGTCAAATATCCAATACCCCAATACCCCATTCACCGGGCCGGTTCCTCGGCCAACGCCACCACCACCTCGAACGGCTGCCCGTCGCGCAGGAGAGAGACTGTCACTTCGTCATCGATCTGGTGCTGTTCCTGCAATAGCTGTAGCTGTTCCACTGTCAGAATCGGCTTGCCGTCCACCGCGGCCAGAATGTCGCCGCCGATGTAAACGCGGCGGTTGCCCAAGATGGCCTCTTGCTGCGCACCGCGCCCGCCCGCGTTTTCCAGGGGACTCCCCCGATCCAACTGCACCAGCAATAGACCGGATTCCACAGGTAGCTCCAAAGATGCGGCCAGACCGGGCGTGATGGCGTAGGCGTAACGAATGCCCAGGTAGGGGTGGCGGTAGCGGCCCAACACCATCAGTTCCGGCAGGACGCGCTTAATTGTATCCACCGGCACAGCGAAACCCACACCCGCGTTCGTCCCGCTGGGGCTGAAGATGGCGGTGTTGATGCCGATCACCCGCCCGCTGCTGTCCAGAAGGGGGCCACCGGAGTTGCCCCGGTTGATGGCGGCGTCGGTCTGGATCACACCGCTGATGGGCCGCCCGTCCTGGCCTTCCAAGGTGCGATCCAGCGCGCTGACAACACCGGTGGTCAGTGTGCGGCTGAATTGGCCGAAGGGGTTGCCGATGACAATTGCGCGCTGGCCCACGCGCAGGCTGGACGACGCGCCCAACTCCACCGGGTGCAGAATCTCGGCGGGTGCGTCCACTTTCAGGATCGCCAGGTCAAAGCGGGGATCGCTGCCCACCACTTGCGCAGCAAAGGTCTGCTCGTTGTCCAGCGTCACTTCGATCTGGCGCGCCCCTTCAATGACGTGAAAATTGGTCAGCACGTGGCCTTCCCTGTCCAGCACAAAGCCGGAGCCGGCCCCTTCCTCTGGGACAGCCGCGAAGAAGAAGCCCCGCCGCAGCACTTGTGTCGTCACATTGACCACCGACGGCGCCACCCGGTCGTAGACCTCGATCACCCGGCGCTCGGCAACGTCCAACCCCTGGGCGTCTATCTGGGCCGTATCATTCCTGGCCGGGCTGGCGGGCGGGGGTGTGGGCGTATAGGTGGGTACGGGCAAGGGCGTGGCCGTCGCCACCAATGCCAACGAACCGACCTGGGCGCAGCCGCCGACAACCAGCGCCGCGCAGAGAGCAACAAGAATCCACCGGCTCTTACGCATAGGAAGTTTCCTCAACATAAAGACGCAAAGACAGACTATCCGCTAAAATCCGCCCTTTCCGCGTCATCCGCGTTCCATTCTTCTCGATTATACCCCGGCGCGCAGGACGGCGATGATCTTCTGGTCGGTGACGGGGAAAGGGTAAACATCCAGCGCGTCGAGGGTTGTCCAGCGCCAGTCGTCGCAGCCGATGGCCTGTGGGCTGCCGCTGACGATGCAGGCATGGAAGGCGTGCAGGGTGATACTGAAATGGGTGTAGGCATGCTGGACAATCGTCACCGCCTCGCCCACGGCGATCTCCATGCCCATCTCTTCGCGGATTTCCCGGCGCAGGGTAGCGGGCAGGTCAGCGTCTTCGGCCTCCTGCTTGCCGCCGGGAAATTCCCACAGCCCGCCCAGCAAGCCCTTTTGCGGGCGCTGGGCGATGAGCAGCCGCCCCTGCCCTGGCGCGTCTTCCCAGATAACCGCGGCAGCCACCTGATAATGGGGGATGCGTTTGCGCGGCGCGCGCACAGGTCGCTGGGATTGGGTGCCATTGTGGGCGGCCGCGCAGAGATCAGCCAGCGGACAGAGCAGGCAGCGGGGGTTCTGGGGCGGGCAGACCAGCGCGCCTAGCTCCATCAGCCCCTCGTTGACCGCGCCCGCTTCTCCTTCTGGCGCGGCACGGACAATCTCCTCGGCCAGCCGCCAAAGTTCGTTGAGCGTCTCTGCCTCGTCTATAGAGCCGTCAATGTCCCACAGCCTGGCCAACACCCGCTTCACATTGCCGTCCAGGATCGGCGCGGCCTGCCCGTAGGCCAGACTGAGAATGGCCCCGGCGGTGTATGCGCCGATGCCGGGCAGTTTCAATAGCGCGGCGCGGGTATTGGGCACAACGCCGCCGTATTCTGCCAGCACAATCTGGCTGGCCCGGTGCAGGTTGCGCGCCCGGCTGTAATAGCCCAACCCTTCCCACAACTTCAGCACCTCCTGCTGCTGTGCGGCGGCCAGACTTGCCAGGGTGGGGAAGCGCGCCATCCAGCGCGTGAAGTAGTCCACCACCACCGGGATGCGGGTCTGCTGGGCCATCACTTCGCTGACCCAGACCGCGTAGGCGTCACGCTGGCCGGCGGGTGCGGCGCGCCAGGGCAGGTCGCGCTGCTGCTGTGCGTGCCAGAGGATCAGCCGTTGGGCAATGGATTGGGGCTTGCTGGTTATTTTCATTTTCTCTAGCTGTAGGGGCGCTTGCTTGCTGCGCCCGTTCCGTGTGTAGCGGGCGCAGCAAGCAAGCACCCCTACAAATGAGTCGGATGATGGAATTTACGGATTTTATTGTATGTGTTCAGGAGTTCAGTCGGAAATCGCAGCCCTGCGGCGCGCGCGATTCCGGGAATCAGAAGCGGCGTCTGATTTGCCAGTCAGCCGCTGGCGTGCTATACTGTTGCCTATTGTCGGGGCGTAGCGCAGCTCGGTAGCGCGCTTGAATGGGGTTCAAGAGGTCGGAGGTTCAAATCCTCTCGCCCCGACCAGGAAGAAGTGAGGAAGAAGTCCGACTTTTCAGAAAAAGTCGGACTTCTTTGAATCAAAACAAGACGGCAATGACGCCAGTTGCAGCAGAGCCAATGGCACACGCCATTGGCTTTTGTATAGGAAGACGACGAAGACTTCTATGGATGCCCGCATCGAATGCTGCCCCCATCTGACCGAACGGGACGTGGCCCTGCTCTATCGGGTGGAGCAGGGACTGCATTTGACCGCCGACGTGAGCCGGGCCGATGTGCTGCTCTTTTGTGAGTGGAACGACAGCCAACTGCTGGTCGGCTGTCACGCTGTGCCCCGTTCTATCTCCTCCATCTACGTCACCGAAGCCAGCGGACGTATCTATGCAGCCAAAGAACACCCGCTGGTGCTGCGCGCGCTTACCTCCGACAGACCGGGCAGTCAGGCCAAGCAGGTGCTGAGCAGCGGCGCGCCGGTGATCCAGCAGGTCTACCCGATCCACAACGCGGCCAATCGGGTGATTGCCGCGCTGCTGGTGGAGACGAATCTGATCGAATTTGAGCGCCAGCGGCGGCGGGACAAAACCTTTCGCCGGGCCGTGGGCTGGCTGCACGGGATGGCTGTGCGCGGGGAGATCGAAATCCCCGAACCCATCAGCCGCTTTGAATCGCTGGACGGCATTTACGTCGTGGATGAGCATTCCGACATCTGTTATATGAGCGGCATTGCCACCAATCTTTTTCGCACGATTGGGCTGGCAACCGAACTGCGCGGACGCCACGTCTCTGCCCTGGAGGATGTGGACGCCGAACTGGTGGAAAATGCCACCCAAGCCAACCGCTGTGTGGAGATGCGCCACGAGTCAGCGGATGGCCGGGTCTGGGTGCGCACAGTCCTGCCCCTGCGCGCACCCCCCACGAGCTGGCAACGCACCCGCCGTCAGGTGGAACGGCGCTTGCCCTGGCGACAGGCCGCAACTTCGGAAAAAGCGCCCCACGTGGATGGCGCGCTGGTGATGGTCCACAACCATACCGAGGCTGTGCAAAAAGAGCGGGAACTGAATGTCAAGTCCGCGATGATCCAGGAAGTCCATCACCGGGTCAAAAACAATTTGCAGACAATTGCCGCCATTTTGCGCATCCAGGCCCGGCGTTGCGAGAGCGACGAAGCGCGCCAGCACCTGGGCGATGCGGTCAACCGCATCCTGAGTATGTCGGTGATCCACGAATATCTGAGCCAGGACGAACACCGGCCCATCAACATCCGCGACCTCTGCCAGCGCATCATCAGCCAGGCCCAACAGGTGGCGGTCAAGCCCAGCCAGCAGGTCGTCATTGATGTGACGGGGCCAAACATTCGTCTGCCCGCGGGCCAGGCCACCGCGGCCGCGCTGGTGGTCAACGAGCTGCTACTCAACGCCATCGAGCACGGCCTGCATGGGCGCAGCCAGGGCTGTGTGTTGATTCGTCTGGAGGACCTGGGCGACAGGGTGCGTCTGCTCGTGGAGGACGACGGTCTGGGCCTGCCCGCGGATTTTCAGCCCACCCAAAGCCGCAGCCTGGGCTTGCAGATTATCAACACCCTTGTCACCGACGATCTCAAGGGGCAGTTGGCATTTGAACCGGTACACAGTGGGGCTGACGGCGCAGAGGCGGACAGTGGCCCGCGGGGGACACGGGTCGTCGTCGCCTTTCCCAAGCGGTCGGCGATGGCGGAGCCGTCGGTGAGTTGACCGCCGACCACTGACCGTCGACTGCTGCCAAATGCGTTACAACCGGTAGAGATTACTATTGCCAGACCGCCGTCTGTGGTAAAATATCATCCCGCATTGGGTGGCTATTTCCACAGAAGGAGGAAAATGTAGGTCGGACTGGTAGTCCGACTGGTGGCAAAGCAGGCCGGTCGGACTACCAGTCCGACCTACGAGGGCAGAGGTACATCGAGGAAACCGGAGGAGAGCAGACGTGGAGCGAACACGAATTATCATTGCTGATGACGAGTCACTGATCCGCATGGACCTGCGCGAGATGCTGACCAATCTGGGCTATCTCGTCGTGGGGGATGTGGGCGATGGGCGCAGTGCGGTCAATCTGGCCAAAGAACTGCGCCCCGATATTGTCATTATGGATATCAAAATGCCCGATATGGACGGCATCGAGGCGGCGCGCATCCTGACCGAAGAGCGTATCGCCCCCGTTCTGCTCCTCAGCGCTTACAGCCAGCAGGAGTTGGTGACCAAAGCACGCGAAGCGGGTGTGGCCGGCTATCTGGTCAAGCCATTCCGCGAGAGTGACCTCAGCCCGGCCATCGAAGTGGCGCTCTCGCGCTTTACTGAATTCCGCACGCTGGAACGGGAAGTGGGCGATCTGCGCGAGACGCTGGAGACGCGCAAAATTGTCGAGCGGGCCAAGGGTATTTTGATGGACAGCCAGGGACTCAACGAGGCAGAAGCCTTTCGGCGTATTCAGAAGATGAGTATGAACAACCGCAAACCTATGCGCACAGTGGCTGAAGCGATTATCCTGGCCCACCAGGTCAGCGAGCACTAAGGACTCGTCAAAGAATAACTTCGCAACCTTCCGGGAAGGGGTCAAGCAAATGGGGCAAGTACAGTCAGCTTGTGACCCCTTCCCGGAAGGTGCAAATCGGGAACTTATTTCTTGACAAGCCCTAAGCGAGTGGCGACCTGCCACCTGCCACCTGCCACTTTTCATTGCTGATTAGGCAAGGACACTGAACGGAAGACGGCGATGAAACTCTCTGTGATTATGCCGGTCTATAACGAAATTGCCACCCTGGAGGAGATCGTGCGCCGGGTGTTGGCCGTGGATTTGACCGTCAACCGCGACGGCATAAATCCACTGATCGGGGAGCCGATTGTGCTGGAGCGGGAGATCGTTATTGTGGATGATGGCTCCACCGACGGCACGCGGGAGATTCTGGATCGCTGGCAGACAGAAGCCTACCCCGATATTCGCATTATTTTTCACGCCAATAACGGCGGCAAAGGCGCGGCTCTGCGCACGGGCTTTGAAGCAGCCACCGGCGATATTCTGGTCATTCAGGACGCTGATTTGGAGTACGATCCCAGAGATTTCGGAAAACTGCTGCAACCGATTTTGGAAGGCCGCACATCGGTCGTCTACGGCAGCCGCTTTTTGGGTGGCCCCCGCTCGGCTATGAGTCTGGCCCACACAGCCGGCAACAAAGGCGTCACGCTGCTGACCAATCTGCTCTACGGCACAATTTTGAGCGATATGGAGACCTGCTACAAATGTTTCCGCCGCGATGTGATCGCGGGGATGCCCCTGCGCAGCCGACGCTTTGAGATCGAGCCGGAACTGACGGCCAAAATCCTCAAGCGCGGTCACTCGATCTTTGAAGTGCCCATCAGCTACAATGGCCGAGAGTTCCACGAAGGCAAAAAACTCACCTGGCGGGATGGCTTCAGCGCCATCGCCACGCTGATCAGATACCGCTTCGTGGATTGATGTACCCCCGCACCTTTCCCACTGTCTTGGCTGCCTGTGCCGGGGCACAGCCGCTTCTGTTGGCTACGGCGCACCGGTTGGCCCTGCCCTTCCTCTGTCTGGTTGGCTTTGCCCTGCGTCTGCAACTGCTCTCGGCGTGGCCTTTGCGCGAGGACGAGGCGATGTACAGCGTCTGGGCGCTCCATCTGTGGCGGGTTGATCCTCTGGCGTTGACCGTCTGGCCGGACAAGCCGCCCCTTTTTCTCTGGTTGCTGGGCAGCGTTTTCCAGCTTCTTGGCCCCTCTGACGCCGCTGCCCGTCTGCTCAATATCGCCGCCGATACGCTGACAATCGGTGTTGTGGCCGCCACCGCCCGCGTTTTGTGGGATCGCCGGGCCGGACTCTTCGCTGCGGCCGCCTACGCGCTCGGTCCCTTCGCCATCAGCTTCGCCCCCACCGCCTACACCGACCCGACTCTCGTCCTCTGGGGCAGTCTGGCCCTCTACGCCAGCCTCACCCGCCGCGCTTTCTGGGCCGGTCTCTGCCTGGCCGCGGCCATCGCCACCAAACAGCAGGGGCTTCTCTATGCGCCGCTGGTAGGGATGATCCTTTTAACCACAAAGACACAAAGACACGAAGAAGAGAAGAAGGGGCAGGTGGCAGGTGGCAGGTGGCAGGTGGCAGGTGGTGCGTCTCACGTTTCACGTTTCACGTTTCATGCAATACGTAATACGCAATATCTAATATCCAATACCCAATACCCTTTCCTCCTCGGCCTCGCTGCCCTCCTTCTCCCCGTCCTCCTCTGGGACGCGGCGCGCTGGTCGGTAGCCCCGTCGCCCTGGGATCTGAGCGTGCGCCATTACGCGCCCCTCGTCCTCCTGCCGTTGGGGGAATGGGCAGCGCGTATGCTACAGTGGGGGAAAGTAGCGTGGAATCTGGCCGGGAGTTGGTGGATAGTTGGGTATTGGATATTGGGGATTGGGGATTGGGGAGCGGGGATCGGGCGTCGAATCTTTAATCTCCAATCCCCAATCCCCAATCCCCAATCCCCAATCCCTATTATCTTTTTCTGGTCCCTCGGCTTTGTCATTCTGCATATCGTTTCCAGCGTGCAAATCTGGGATCGCTATCTGTTGCCACTGGCTCCTGTGCTGGCGCTGCTGTTCGGATGGACGACGTCACACCTGACAGGTGCGCCGACAGAGAGCAGATGGATGACAAGAACGCGTACTCAGCGCACCTGTCAGGTGTTGGCGGTGACGGCGCTTCTGCTTCTGCTGCCCCCTGTGCTGACTGCGGCCAAAGGCGGGTTACCTGTCGGGGCGGATCACGGGGATTACGCGGGGCTGAACGAAAGTATCGCCTGGCTGCAAGCCAACGCGCCTGCCGGCGCGGTCGTCTATCACCGGGAGGTGAGCTGGCAGTTGCGTTTCGCCTTTTTTGCCGCCTCGCCAGCCCAGCCCGACGCCTCCGACTTCGAATTGCGCTGGTTTCCCAACGCGGTCTATCTGGCCGACAACGCGGCCAAAAGCGCCGATCGGCGCAAATTTCTGATTGAACCCACCTGGGCGATTGTGGATGCGGCGGCCCAGCGTCTACAGCAGCGCGGCATCGGCTGGCAGGAACGGCTGCACGCCGCCAATTTTACTGTCTACGAATTGAGCAACCCGCCCGCCCGGCCCTGTGATTGGTGTCTCTGCGTTGACCGGTGGAAACGCCCTGTCTGGTTGATCACAGTGCCTCTCCACACAGCGCATTCGATCACTTCTCTTTGTACATCCCCTGAATGTTGGGAAGCAAATAGTCGTTGAAGGCGGCGTGTGCGTCGTGCTGCGGCGACCAGCCCCAATCCCGCCGCGCGGCCGAATCGTCCAGGTCTGCGGGCCAGGAATCAATGATGGCTTGGCGTTTCAAGTCGGGTACAAAGCTGATCTGGGCAGCGGGGAAGGCGGCCAGCACCCGATCCCGTATTTCGCCCGCGCTCAGGCTGAAGCTGGCTACATTGTAGACCCGACGGCCCAATTTCTCCGCGGGGGCGTGGGCCAGCAGGAGCAGGGCACGCACCGCGTCGGGCATTGTCATAAAGGGGATGCGGGCATCTTCGCGCACAAAGCAGGCGTAGGGCTGGCCTGTGGCCGCTGCATGAAGCATCTCTGGCCCGTAGTCGCTGGTGCCGCCGCTGGGAAGGGTGAAGGCGCTGATCAGCCCCGGAAAGCGCACGCAGCGGAAGTCTATATGTATGGGCGCTTCGGCGGCCAACTGGCGGAAGTGCCGGCTGTAATAGTTGCCCAGCATCTCGCCATAGATTTTGTTGCAACCGTACATCGTGCGTGGCTGGTTCCACTCAAATTCCCGCACCCGGTTGTACAGGGCCTTGCTCTCCAGATCAGGCATGCCATAGATGGCGATGGAACTGGGAAAGACAAACTGGATGGGCCTATTGCGCCACTGGCTCTGTTCGGCGGCCAGCTTGAGCAATGTCAGCGTCCCCTCCACATTGACCTGGTGGGCCATTTCTGGGCTGAATTCGGCCCGCGTGCTGAGCAGTGCGGCCAGGTGGTAGATGGTGTCGATCTCATATTCGCTGACCAGCCGGGCCAGCAGATGCGTGTCCAGAATATCGCCCTGGATGTGTGTAGAGAGGGGCGCGATGTCCGGTGGCAGAGCCTTTAGATCGAGTGTCAGCAGGCGGTTGTCGCTGTCCGCGGCCAGGTGGCGGATCAGCGCGTAGCCCACTTCGCCGCTGGCCCCCGTGATGAAAATGGCGTGTTTGCGCATGGGAAGAATTGCCTCGTCAGTGTAGATAGTGGGTTAGCAGGTATTGGGGATTGGACATTTGTCTGTGATGCCCCACCGCGCCACTACGAAATATCCAATAGCCCAATACCTAATCGCCAATGACTCCCAATTCTCTGCCGATCTTCTCAAACGCGGCCAGCCCTACCTCCAAGTCATCTCTGCTGTGGGCCGCGCTGTTCATCACCCGGATGCGGGCTTTGCCCGCGGGGACCGTGGGGAAGCCGATGGCCATGGCAAAGACGCCCACGGCAAAGAGCCTACGGCTGAACTCCTGGGCCAGGCGCGCTTCGCCCAGCATAACCGGCACAATCGGCGTCTGGCTTAAACCTGTGTCGAAGCCCATCCTTTGCAGTTCGGCCTTGAGCAGCGCGGCGTTGCTCCACAAGCGCTCCACCCGTTCGCTCGATTCCTGCAACATCGCCGTCGCTTCGATACAGGCGGCTACATCCGGCGCGGTCATCGCGCTGGAAAAGAGAAAGGGGCGACCGCGCTGGCGCAACCACTCCACAAGCGTGCGCCGTCCCGCCACCATCCCGCCCACCGCGCCAAAGGCTTTGCTCATTGTGCCTACCTCCACATCCACCCGCCCGTGCAGATGAAAGTGATCGACAATGCCCCGCCCGCCTTCGCCCAGCACGCCCTCGCCGTGGGCGTCGTCCACCATCGTTAAGCAGCCTGTCGCCTCGGCCACGGCCACAATCTCGTCCAGCGGTGCGATGTCGCCGTCCATACTGAAGACACCGTCAGTGACGATCAAACGGTGACCGTTTGTGGGGTTTTCGGCGATCTTGGCGCGCAGATCGGTCACGTCGTTGTGACGGTAACGGATCACCTGGGCGCGGCTCAGGCGGCAGGCGTCTATGATGCTGGCGTGGTTCAGCTCGTCAGAGATGATGAGGTCGTCTTTGCCCACCAGCGCGGGGATGGTAGCCAGATTGGCCATGAAACCGCTCTGAAAGGTGATGCAGGCTTCGGCTTTTTTGAAGGCAGCCAGCTTTTCTTCCAATTCAATGTGCAGGGCGGTGGTGCCGGCGATGCTGCGCACCGCGCCGGGGCCGATGCCGTAGCGGTCAATGGCGGCTTTGGCCGCTTCACACAGGCGGGGGTGGTTGGCCAGCCCCAGATAGTTGTTGGCGCAAAAGTTGAGTTTGCGCTGGCCGTTGATGACGACCCACGCATCCATCGGGGATTCAAGCGTGCGGATGGTGTTGTAGAGACCGGCCTCTTGTAGGCGGGCCAATTCTTCATCGAGCCATGTGACGCCGTTGTCTGTCATGGGGTTGCTCCTTGTGATTGATCAAGAAAAACAAAAATGTGAAACGTGAAAGCAGAGATGCTGCCTCACGTTTCACATTTTCAGTGTACAAGACAAACCGGCAAAGTGTCGATCCGACGTGGGAACAAATCGCTATTTCTTGTTCCGGGTGTCGATATCGCCTTCATAGGTCAGGGCGTCCGCACCCCGTTCACCGGTACGGATACGCACCACATCATCTACCGGATAGATGAAGATCAACCCGTCGCCCTGCGCACCGGTGACCGCCGCCTTTTGGATGGCTGCAATCGTCTTTTCTACATTGCGCTCGCTGAGAACGATGTTTACCTGGGCACGGGGCAGCATATCCACTGTATAGCTGCCCTGGCGACCGCTCAACACAATCCCGCCCTGGCGTCCGTGGCCGTGAACATCCACCACATTCATGCCCACAATGCCGATCTCTTTCAAGGCTGCCTTTACATCGTCCAACTTTTCGTGGCGGATGTAGGCTTCAATTTTTTTGAACATATCCCGCATTCTCCTTTAGGTATAAGCCCGTTCGCCGTGCTCGCTGATGTCCAGACCGACTTCCTCTTCGTTTTCGCTGACCGAAAGACCCCAGATGCTATCCAGGATTTTGGCCAGAATGAAGGTGATCACGACTGCATAGACGATTGTCACGACAACGGTAATCAACTGGATCACAAACTGGTTTGGATTGCCGTAGAAGAGACCGTTGGCCCCGGCTGCGTTGACCGCAGTGGTGGCAAAGAGACCCGTCGCCAGCGCACCCCACGTCCCCGCCATGCCATGACAGGCCCACACATCCAGACTTTCGTCCAGCCCCCGTTTGTTGCGGAAGGCGATGGCGTAGTAGCTGATGGGAGCCGCCACCGCGCCGATCAGCATCGCCGAGAGGGGTGTGACAAAACCAGCAGCCGGGGTGATGGCGACCAGCCCGACCACCGCGCCGGTGACAATGCCCAGGACGCTCGGTTTGCCATCCCGCCAGGCCAGGAACATCCAGACGACAGTTGCGGCTGCGGCTGCCGTGTTCGTATTGAACAAAGCCAATGCCGCCGTGCCATTGGCCGCCAGCGCACTGCCGCCGTTGAAGCCAAACCAGCCCATCCAGAGCAGACCCGCCCCCAAGACAGTAAAGGCGACATTGTGGGGTTCAATCGTAATCTGCCCAAAGCCCCTGCGCTTGCGGATGACGTTGGCAAAGGCCAGGGCCGAGTAACCAGCCGTGATATGCACGACTGTGCCACCGGCAAAGTCCAGCGCGCCCATTTTTTGAAAGATGCCGCCGCCCCACACCCAATGGGCCACGGGATCGTAGACAAGTGTAGCCCAGAGCAGCGTAAAGGCCAAGAAGGTCTTGAAGCGCACCCGCTCCACAAAGGCACCTGTGATGAGGGCTGGCGTGATAATCGCAAAGGTCATCTGAAAACCGGCAAAGAGCAGATGGGGAATCTTCACACCCTCGCTAAAGGCTTCCAGACCGACACCGTTCAGCCCCAGAAAATTCAGCCCACCGATCAGACCGGCAATGCTGCCCCCAAAGGAGAGGCTGTAGCCAATCAACACCCACTGAATGCTGATCAGACCGATGGTGATAAAGCTCAAGTTGAGCGTGGACAGGATATTTTTCTTACGTACCATCCCCCCATAAAAGAAGCCCAGCGCGGGTGTCATCACCAACACCAGCGCAGTGGCTACGATAATCCAGGCTGTATCTCCTGTGTCAATCATTTTCCTCTCCTCTTCCTCTTCTCGGAAACTATGGGACTGTGGCTCTTTTACTGCGCGTTTGTGGCGAATCGAGCAGTATCTCCCTGCACCCATTGGATTCATAGGGAATCCGAACAGAAGAGTATCATCACGACAACGCGGAAACAATGTGCAACTTGCACAAGAATTCGACATGCACGTAGGACAAAATGCACCCCAACGTAATACCTAATCAGTGAAATTCTTGTTTTTTGTGCAACAAAAGAGAAATTTTTGTATACACGGATAGAAAGGAACGCGGATTTTTCTGATCTGTGTTCCTTTCCTTCCGTGTATACAACCCTCTTTGGTTCTGGCTTTGCCAGAGTAGGAGAGTCACTGTCTACTGACTCACTCTCCTACTCTCCTGCTTCACTGACTCGATGACAAATGCGAAGGATCAACAGAATTGATCTTCCACCCCTATTTTCGTTACAATGAATGAATACCCCTCGGAACTGCCCGACGGGGCGAAGTCCGCTGGTCGCGTTGGAGAGCGCAGCAGAGTCGGCTGTTTTGCGGCCTGCTGCGCAGCACAGAACAGGAGAAACCGAATGAGTATGGAAACAAACGTCCGCAAAAACGGTCATGTAGAAAAAGGCACCTTTGCGGTCAAGACCGGTCTGGCCCAGATGTTGAAGGGTGGCGTGATTATGGATGTGGTGACGCCGGAGCAGGCGCGCATTGCCGAGGAGGCCGGGGCCTGCGCGGTGATGGCGCTGGAACGCGTGCCCGCCGATATTCGCCGCGACGGCGGCGTCTCGCGCATGAGCGATCCCCAGATGATCAAAGGCATTATCGCAGCCGTCACCATCCCGGTGATGGCCAAAGTCCGTATCGGCCACTTTGTCGAGGCCCAGATTCTGGAAGCGCTGGGCGTGGATTACATTGACGAGAGCGAAGTACTCACCCCCGCCGATGAAGAACACCACATCAACAAACACAAATTTGGTGTGCCCTTTGTCTGTGGCTGCCGCAACCTGGGCGAGGCCCTGCGCCGCATCAGCGAAGGCGCGGCGATGATCCGCACAAAGGGCGAGGCGGGCACGGGCAATGTCGTCGAGGCTGTGCGCCACGCCCGCGCCGTACATAGCGACATCCGCCGTCTGCAAACGATGGACGAAGACGAGATGTTCGCCTTTGCCAAAGAGCTGCGCGCCCCCTACGAACTGGTCAAGCAGACCGCCGCCCTGGGCCGTCTACCCGTAGTGAACTTTGCCGCCGGCGGCGTCGCCACCCCGGCCGACGCCGCGCTGATGATGCAGTTGGGCGTGGACGGCGTTTTTGTTGGCTCTGGCATCTTCAAGAGCGGCAACCCGGCCCGCCGCGCCTACGCCATTGTCCAGGCTGTGACCCACTACAACGACCCCAAAATTCTGGCCGAAATCAGCGAGAATCTGGGCGAAGCGATGGTCGGCATCAACATCGAGACCCTCTCCGAGGGTGAGAAACTCGCCAGCCGCGGCTGGTAAAAGAGAAGGGAGGAAGGGAGGACAAGAAGAAGGGATGATGCGTCTTGTCCTCCCTTCCTCCCTTCCTCCCTTCCTCTTGTCATCATTTGGGCTACAAATTATGGCTACAATGACGATTGGCGTCCTCGCGCTGCAAGGCGCGTTTGCGGAACATATAAAGATGCTGCGGCGGCTGGGCGTGGACGCGCGTGAAGTGCGCAAACCAGCCGAGTTGACCGGGCTGGACGGGCTGATTATTCCCGGCGGCGAGAGTACGACGATGGCGCTGGTGGCCGAACGCTGGGGGCTGGTGCAGCCGTTGCAGGCGTGGGTGCAGGCGGGCAAGCCTACCTGGGGCACCTGCGCTGGGATGATTCTGCTCTCCGACCGGGCTACGGGGCAGAAGCAGGGCGGCCAGGCGCTCATCGGTGGGCTGGATGTGACGGTCAACCGCAACTACTTTGGCCGCCAGATCGACAGCTTCGAGGCCGAACTGTCTGTGCCGGCTCTGGGCGCTGCGCCCGTCCACGCCGTTTTCATCCGCGCCCCGGCCATTACCCAGACCGGACCCGGTGTGGATCTCCTGGCCGTTCTCACCGACGAGGCGGGGCAGAGTGTCGTCGTGGCTGTGCAGTCGGGTGCCATTCTGGCAACGGCTTTCCATCCTGAATTGACCGACGACCTGCGCTGGCACGAGCTTTTCGTGCGGATGGTGGCCGACCGCAGCGCTGTCATAAAAAGGGAAGAATAGAACGCGGATTTAGCGGATCGGGCGGATTGCAGCGGATTTGCTTAGAGGCTGTTGAATAATTCAGACACGAGCGACGCAAACCGACAACCACGGAATACACGAAACACACGGAAAATTTCCTTTTGTCTTCCCTTCCGTGTGTTTCGTGTATTCCGTGGTTAGCCAAGAGCCTGTTGAATAATTCAGGCTCTTACAAAAAAGGGGCTGCTGAACCAGTGGTTCGGCAGCCCCTTTTTTCAATTACCCAGAATCAACACAACCTGGTAGGAATACCTGATAGTTTCTGACGTGCTGCCTGGTGGATGACCGGTTCACGCACCATGCACCACGCACTACGAGATGATTTGGGGCGGCGTGAAGTCGTCCCCAGCCGCGTCGGCCACATCCATCGAACGGCTGCCACGCGCCAGCGCTGGGGCCAACTGACCGTAGAGATGGAATTGCAGGTAGTAGATCACCAGTTGCGCCAGGGGCAATGTCACGATAAGACCGATGCCGCACAGGATCACACCGGCGATGCTGCCCACCGTGCCGATAATCATACTGCCCACGACGTAGACAATCGTCACGATCACCACTTCGCCGATGTGGCTGCGTGTCCAATCCCAGATGCGGGCAATCTGCAAACCATCGCTGATCTCTTCGTTTTCGGCAAAGAAAATCGTGATGGCCGGCTGAATCAGCACGTAGAAAATCGCCACAAGGAACGAAATACAGGTGGCGCACAGGCCGAGCAGCGCAGCAAAGCCAGCGGCTGCGTCACTGTTCCCACTGCCGCCCACCAGCGCCGACACAATGACGATGGGGACAACAATCAGGATGATAGGCAGCGCCCAGATGAACTGGACCACAAAGAGCTTGAAGCCACGGCCCAGATCAGCGCCCCACTGGTCCCACTCCGGCAGGACGGGATTCACCCCGTCGCGCACGTTCTGTAACAGGCGTACACTGTAGCCCATCACAATCACAAAGCCGACAACACCGACCAGAATAAACGAGAGCAGGAAACTGAGCAGAAGGACACCTGTTCCGATGGCCGTCTTTTCGATCCAGCGTTCGTCTTCTGTAAAGAATGTGAGTGCGCGTCCGATATCCATTTGATTCTCCTTTGCGAAAAGTATTCCAGTGGACAGGTGCGATAGACTCCCTGTTCACAAAATGGCTGCCCACGTCTGACCGATTGTAGCACACTGCCCGAAAGAGGCGCAATCTGGCAGCCAATCCGAGACAGAAACCACTACGGCTGAATAGAGTGAAAGTTGCAGCGACCGTAGGTTGGGTTCTCCCGGCAAAAGGTCATTGCCCTTGCTTCAACGAACGCCGGGAGAACCCAACAGAGCCGCGTGAATCTCCTCCCGCACCCACTCGTCATCCTCCCGCGCCAGCCGGTTCTGTAGCAACTCTGCGGCCGGGGGCAAGCGATGGATGCGTAAGACTTCCCCCAGCGCCCAGGCCGCGTGTCCCCGCCCCAATGCCTCCGCATCATCCAGGCCCAGCGCCAACGCGGGCAGCGCGGCTGGCTGCGCCCAATTGCCCAGGGCCACACAGACATTGCGCAGCATCCCCGCCCGTCTGGCCCGCTTAATGGGCGAGCGGCGAAAGCGTTGGTTGAAGGCCGCCTGATCCAGCCAGTAGGGGGTCTCAGTGGCAAAACCTTCCAGCAGCGGCGGCGCGATCCGTTCGTTCTGGGCAGCCAGACCGGCCAGCCGCGGTCTGCGTTCCGGCAGACGCGCATTCCACGGGCAGACCTCCTGGCAGATGTCACAGCCGAAGATGCGGTTGCCAAAATGCGGACGCAGGTCGCGGGGGATGGGCTGGCGGGATTCAATTGTCCAGTAAGAGATGCAGCGCTGCGCGTCCAGATGCAGCGGACCCACAAACGCGCCGGTGGGACAGGCGTCCAGACAGCGGGTGCAGCGGCCACAGGTGGCGGAAGGGGATTGGGGATTGGGGATTGGGGATTGGCGATCCGTAAATTCTGTAATCCGTGTTTTTTCTTCCGAGGCTGGAATCTGCCACGTTCCGAGATGGAGCGTGGACGGCAGACCGGCTGCTACGTCAGCGACGGAGAGTGGCTGAATGTTGACTGGTATAGGCGCTGGGTCGGGCGACAGCACTTCCGGGACGAGCAGCGTCGCCAAAAAGAGCCAACTACCCCGCTGCGGGTGGATGGTGCAGCAATTCTTGCCCGTAAAGCCCAGCCCGGCAGCCATCGCCCAATCTCGTTCCAAGACCGGACCCGTATCCACCAGCCCTTTGCCCAGAGCCGTGCGCCCAGTTTGCGCCCGGATAAAAGCGTCCAGTTCGTAGAGCAGCGGGCGAATGATTTCGTGGTAATCATCGCCCCAGGCATAGCTGGCGATGATACCCCGGCTGGGGTCGTCGCGCACGGCGGGGGGCAGATCGAACTGGTGGTAGTCCACGCCCAAGACAAGCAGCGAACGCAGCGCTGCGCCCGTCTCCGCCAGCAGTGCCGGGTTTTCCCGCTTCTCCAGATGGCGCGCCAGATAGCCCATCTCCCCGGCCCGCCCCAATGCCAGCCAGTGGCGGTAAAATGTGCTGTGGCTGGCCTGCCCTACCGGCACAACCCGGCAGAGATCGAAACCCAAGCGATCAGCTTCACCTTTGATCAGAGCGGTGAGATTTTCCATAATACCGTACCGGTGAATTTCTTGTTCTTGTACGAGAAAAGCGAAATTTTTGTAAACAGCGAAATTTTTGTAAACACGGATAAAAAGGAATACGGATAGGAAGAAATCCGTGTTTCTTCTTATCCGTGTTTACAAACCTCTTTGGTTCTGGCTTTGCCAGGAGCGAAATTTTTGTAAATCCGTGTTTACAAACCTCTTTGGTTCTGGCTTTGCCAGGTTAGAGCAATTCTAACAGAGGAATGGGGAATGGGGAATTGTTTGCCACCTGCCACTTTCCACCTGCCACTTTCCACCTGCCACCTGCCACTTTCCACCTGCCACCTGCCACTTTCCACCTGCCCCCCTTTCCTTGCATTTGCTTAAGTATTGTGTATGGATGCAATCACCAAATTTGGTGGTTTCGCAAATCTGTGCTATAGTTAGACTGTTTAGCTGGGCCTTTGGCCTTGGTACCCCAGCGTTGGTCTGGCTAAACACCGGAATGAGTGCCGGTCCGGTTCAAAGCCTGGAGCGAATTCCAGATAGCCTAGAAGGAGCGTAGGAGTACCAATGAGTGTCACCAAAAATGGTAAGTCCCAAGTGATCGAAGAGTACCGTATCAACGAGACAGATACAGGTTCTCCCGAAGTACAAGTAGCTCTCTTGACCACACGGATCAATGCGCTGATTGAGCACCTGAACACCCACAACCACGACGAAGGGTCGCGGCGAGGGTTGCTCAAACTGGTCGGTCAGCGACGGCGCAACCTGGCTTATTTGGCCAGTAAGGATGTCAACCGCTATCGCCAGTTGATCCAGCGTTTAGGGCTGCGCCGCTAGAAAAAGAGAACAGGGGGCGGTTTGTCGAAGCAAATCCGACGCCGCCCCTGTTTTCTTTTTTAGAGCGTACTACTCGGCCATGCAAAAGCGGACGCAGATCATGAAAATCTGCGTCCCTTCCTGGCAGTAATTGTCTCACAAAATCGGGTTCCCCGCACGGGACCGACACACGTACTGATAGCCGGTTGTCATCGTGACGCCGTTTGAGGTCCGGCATTGGAGAATGAAGCGAAGCGCAAGTTTCGACCCATTCTCCAGTTCCGCACCTCGACAGAACCCGCCCAATCAGACGTATGAATCCATTTGTGTTCATGCGACTTGCGTGTAGACGCCGCGTGCGTTCCATACGTGTGGTCGGGCAATTCGCGCCCGGTCACGAAATAGCAACAGTTCTGAAAGAGGTAGTAAAGTTATGCAAGATTTACAGATGTTTGATGGCGCCAGGGTGTACACAACCCAGCTTGGCGACAAAGAGATCAGCATTGAGACAGGCATTCTGGCTCAACAGGCGGGCGGGGCGGTGACGGTGCGCTGCGGCGACACCGTTATTTTTGCCACCGCCACAATGGCCAAGGAAGTGCGACCGGGTACAGACTTCTTCCCGCTGACCGTAGACTTTGAAGAGAAGCTCTACGCCGCCGGCCGCATCCCCGGCAGCTTCTTCCGCCGCGAAGGTCGCCCCAGCGAACAGGGCATTCTGCTCTGCCGTCTGGTGGATCGCCCCCTGCGCCCCCTTTTCCCCAAAGGTTTCCGCAACGACGTGCAGGTGATTCTGCACGCGCTCAGTTCGGATGGCGAGCATCTCTTCGACCCGATCGCCATCATCGCCGCCTCGGCCGCCATCGCCATCAGCGACATCCCCTGGGGTGGGCCGGTGGGTGCGGCCTCTGTCGGCTATGTGGACGGCCAGTTCATCGTCAACCCCACCAATTCTGAGATGCAAAACAGCACCCTGGCCCTGCAGGTTTCCGGCACTGAAGACAACATTCTGATGGTGGAAGCGGGGGCCAACGAGCTGCCCGAAGATGTGATGCTGGAGGCGCTGAAGCTGGCCCACGAATCCATGCTCCCCGTGATCCAGACCATCAAGCAGATGCGCGACGAGATTGGCAAAAAGAAGTTTACGACCTACACCGTCTTCCTGCCCAAAGAGAGTACAGAAGCGCTGGTCAATGAGATGGCGGCGGCGCAGATTGCCCACGTCATCGCCACCAGTGACGACCGCGGCGACCGCAAAGAGCGGCTGGCTGCGGTGAACAGTGGGGTGATGGAGTCGCTGGCTGATCGCATCAAAAGCGGCGAAGTGGCGGCCAGAGACGTCAACGACGTTCTCGATTCGCTTGTCAAAGACGCCGTGCGCAAGCGCATTCTGGACGACAGCGTGCGTCCCGATGGCCGGGCCTTCACCGAGATTCGCCCGATCCAGATACAGGTGGGCAAAATTCCCCGTGTGCATGGCAGCGGTCTCTTTATGCGCGGCGAAACCCATGTGTTGACGATTGCCACGCTGGGCACGCCCGGCGACGCGCAACGGCTGGACACTCTCCTCTCCGATGGGTCAAAGCGCTATTTGCACCACTACAACTTCCCCCCCTACAGCACTGGCGAGGCTTACGCCCTGCGTGGACCCAAGCGCCGGGAGATCGGCCACGGCGCGCTGGCGGAACGGGCGCTGGAGGTGGTGATCCCCGACGATTTCCCCTACACCCTGCGGCTGGTCAGCGAAGCAGTCAGCAGCAACGGATCGACCAGTATGGCGTCGGTCTGCGGCAGCACCCTGGCCCTGATGGACGCCGGCGTGCCGATTGACGCACCCGTGGCCGGTATTGCGATGGGTCTGGTGCAGGATATGGATTCGGGCAAGTACGCGGTCCTCACCGACATCCAGGGGCTGGAAGATCACCTGGGCGATATGGATTTCAAGGTGGCGGGCAGCGCGCACGGCATTACGGCTTTGCAGATGGATCTGAAAATCAAAGGGCTGGACTTCGACATCCTGCGCCAGGCGCTGGAGCAGGCCCGCATTGGCCGCCTCTTTATTCTGGGCAAGATGCTGGAAGTGCTGCCAGAGTCGCGCGAGGCGTTGAGTCCGCACGCCCCGCGCATCCTTACTGTGCATATAGACCCGGAGAAGATCGGCAAGATCATTGGGCCGGGCGGCAAGACCATCCGGGGGATGCAGGAGAAATACAAAGTCAAAATTGACGTGGAGGAAGATGGCACCGTCTTCATCTCTGGTCTGATCGGCGAGTTGGCCGAGCAGGCACGCGTGGAGATCGCGTCGATGACCGAAGAGGTGCAGGTGGGCAAAATCTACACCGGCCAGGTTGTGCGCGTGGAAGCCTACGGCGCGTTTGTCAATCTGATGCCTGGCATTGACGGCCTGGTACACATCAGCCAGTTGGCCGACTACCGGGTGAACAATGTGGAAGAGATCGCCAATGTGGGCGACGAGCTGACCACAATGGTGATTGATGTGGACCCGACGGGCAAAGTGCGCCTGAGCCGTCAGGCCGTGCTGGAAGGCTGGACCGCCGAAGAAGCCCGTGAACGGGATCGGGGCGGCAGCCGGGGCGGCGGTGATCGGAGCGGTGGCGGTGATCGGGGTGGCGACCGCGGCGGTGATCGTGGCGGGCGCAGCGGTGATCGGGGTGGCGACCGCGGCGGTGATCGTGGCGGTAACCGGGGCGGCAGCGACCGTCGGGGCGGCCGCAACTAGCCGGTAAAATTATCAATGGACAGGACTTACGCAGCCGGGAACGCCGCCATCCCTGGCGGCAACCAGCAGGATGCTGGCGTTCCCAGGAGTAAGCCGGGAACGCCGCCATCCCTGGCGGCAACCAGCAGGATGCTGGTGTTCCCAGGAGTAACTGCGTAAGTCCTGAATGGATTTCCAAGACGCCAGGGCCGTGACCGGCCCTGGCGTCTTGACTTTTGGGGAAAGTGGTAGTCTCCCTGTACTATATCTTCTGTACGGGCGCAGCAAGCAGCGCCCCTACGAATCTGGCGATACAGACGGGCGCAGCAAGCAGCGCCCCTACGAATCTGGCGATACAGACGGGCGCAGCAAGCAGCGCCCCTACGAACCTGACGATACAAACGGGCGCAGCAAGCAGCGCCCCTACG
>CAMDEX010000058.1 GCA_945897075.1 Litorilinea aerophila | reverse complement strand
CGATCTGCTGCGGGCCATCAGCACCTTTGAGACTGCCTATTGAAGAATTGGATATCTCCCGCAGAGACGCGGAGACGCAGAGGGGAAGAGGAAGAAAGGGAAAAAAGTCAAGAAACGTGTGAGTTTTTCCTTTGCGCCTCTGCGCCTCTGCGGGAGATAATAAACAATAGCTCGTGAGGCACCACTTGTGGATTGGCTTCTGACAAATGCCCGGCTGGTCGACCGAACGGAGTTGGTAGACATCGCCATCGCGGACGGTCGCATCGCGCGTATACGTTCGACAAGCTCAGTACAAGTCGGCCCGGCTATCCCCGGCCCGGCGATCCAACGCTGGGAATTGGGCGGGCGTGTCGTCCTCCCCGGCCTGGTGGAACCCCACGTCCATCTGGACAAAACGTATCTGAACAGCAGCGGCTCTTTCCCCAATCACAGCGGCACACTGCTGGAAGCGATTGACGTCTGGCTGGCGGTCAAGCAGCAACGCAGCGCGGCCGACGTGCAAAACGCTGTGCGCCGAGCATTGCGCGCCGCCATCGCTAACGGTGTGACAGCGGTGCGCTCCCACGTGGACACAGAAGAGCCGTCGGATTTGCAGACCCTCGCCGCCATTTTGGAGGTGCGCGAGGAGTTCCGCCACGCCATTGACCTGCAAATTGTCGCGCTCGGCTTTGCGGGAACGTCGCCGGTGATCGACCGGGCGATGGCCGACGCCCTGGCTTTGGGCGCTGATCTGGTGGGGGGCGCGCCCGCGCTCACGCCGGACCCCGCGACCAGTCTGGACGCCATCTTTGCCCTGGCCGAACGCACGGGCAAGCCGATTGACCTGCACAGCGACGAGACCGAAGACCCCGCCAGTCGCACCCTTCTCGCCCTGGCCGAAATGACAATCGCGGCAGGGATGCAAGGGCTGGTGACAGCGGGCCACTGCTGCTCCCTGGCCTTTATGGACGACGCCAGCGCGGGCAGAGTCATCGAACGGGTAGCCGCGGCCCGGCTGCATATCGTCACTTTGCCCTCCTGCAATCTGGTGCTGATGGGGCGGGGGAGGCAGCCCGCGCCGCGCGGCGTGACGCGCGTGAAGGAACTGCTGGCCGCGGGCGTCAACGTCTGCGCCGGGTCGGATAACGTGCAGGACCCTTTCAACCCATTTGGCAGCTACGACCCGTTGCAGACGGCCAACTTCACTGCGCACACCGCCCACCTGACCGGCACAGACGAATTACGCGCCTGTCTGGAAATGGTGACAACCCGCGCCGCCCGCGCTTTGGGGCTGGACAGTTACGGTTTACGTGCGGGCGCGGCGGCGGATTTGCTGGTGTTGGATGCCTTCGACCCACAGGAGGCGGTCACCGCGCCCCCGCCCCGGCTGGCAACATTCAAAAACGGGCGGCTGATCGTCCGCACACAGACGGAGCGAGAATGGATATAGTCCTGCGCAATGCCCAAATCCACAACGGCCCGCAGGTGGACATCGCCATCGACGGCGGCAAAATCGCGGCCATCGAACCCCATTTGCCCGCCGTCGGGCAAAACGAAATCGACGCGGGCGGGCGGCTGACGATTCCCGCCTTTGTCAACGGCCAGTTGCACGCCTGCAAATCCTTCTGGCGACGGCTGCTGGCCCAACTGCCCCCAGAAGTGCAGGCACTATCCCCCTTTGAAGCCGCGGCCCACGTCAAACGGCGCTATACGCCCGCGGACATTTTCGCCCGGGTGGATGAGGTGATGCAACTGGCGATCCGTCACGGCACCTGCGCCATCCGGCTCTTTGCCGATGTGGACAGTGACGGCGGTCTGGCCCCGGTGGAAGGGCTGCTGGCGATCCGCGAAAAGTACGCGGCGCTGATGGCTGTGCAGGTCGTCGCTTTCCCCCAGGACGGCTTCGCCGGGGACGAGACGGAACGGTTAATGCGCCAGGCGTTGGAGATGGGCGCGGATCTGGTGGGTGGGATTCCGTGGATTGAAGCGGGCACAGCCGCCCAGCAACACCACACGGAACGCTGCTTTGCCCTGGCCGTGGAATACGACCGCGACCTGCACTTTGTCTGCGACGACACCGCAGACCCGGCCTCCCGCTCGTTGGAAATGGTGGCGCGCCAGACACTGACACGCGGCTGGCAGGGGCGGGTGACCGCCACCCAATGCGCGGCCCTGGCCTTCTACGACGACGACTATGCGAATGACGTAATCCGGCTGGTGGCCGAGGCGGGGATGACGATTCTGAGCAACAGCCACGTCTCCCTCATCGCTACGGGTTTTCCGGAGCGCCAGCCCTGGCCGCGCAGCATTACCCGCGTGCGCGAACTGCTGGACGCGGGCGTGCCGGTGGCCTGCGGTCAGGACGACATTGACAATTGGTTCTACCCTTTTGGGCGCAACGATCTGCTGGAAGTGGCCCAATTTATGGCCCACAACGGGCGCTTTGCCTGGAACGGCGAGGTTGACCGGGTGTTGCCGATGGTCACATCCACCCCGGCCCGCCTGCTGGGGCTAGACGATTACGGATTGCATGTGGGCGCGGCGGCCAATCTGCTGGTGCTGGACGCGCCGGACTGGCATAGCGCGATTCAGTTTCAGGCGGAGAAGCGCTTTGTCATTCTGCGCGGACGGTTGGTGGCAGAGACGCAGCGGGTTGTAAAACGGAGCTATTCGCTGGACGAGTTGTTGGCTGGCGTTACAGGGGGCAATCTCCACGGGGAAGTCGACAGCGGCCCCGCTGTGGGCAAAGAGATATAATGAACCGTGTAGCCCCCCTCACCGAACTTCTGCCAGCCAAAACCTTCTACTTTCTATATTCTGCGGCGGGCGCAAAGAGCGAAATGGCTAGAAGTGGGCATAGAAAAAGAATCGGCACAGCAGGTGGGCCGACGGTTTTTGGTAAGACAGACGAATTGGCTCAGACGGCAGGGTAGCCGAGGGGGGCCAACCAATCGTCATGAGCGGTCTGGATGCCCGCCCATTGATAGGGGCTCTTGCCCTGTCGCTTGCCCCGCTGGTAGACCCGCATGTTGTGCCAAAGAGCGAAGAGGTTGAGATAGAGATGTAGGGTCTCGAGGTTGGGGAAAGAGCGACGGTTGCGCAGAAAGCCCTTGAGCGAACCGTTGATATTCTCGATCATGCTGCTGGCCCGACAAGCAGCATCAAGGATCTGGTGCAAGCGCTCGGCTAGCTTTGTCAGGATGGGGCAGCCGCCGATAGCCAGGGTCAAGGCGTCTTGGTCGCACTGGGCAAGGGTGCGCAGGTGGTTGTGCCCATTGATGAGAGCCTGACGTAAACGCCAGAGACGGGCCACGCCGCGCATGAACTGAGTGCGCAGCGCAGGGTTGGGCAAGGTCTGGGCCACTTCTTGCTCGTAGGGAAGCAGAGAGGCTGCCAGCCAGTCGAGACAGGTCAGCAGTTCTTTTTGGTGTCGGCGCAAAGTGCGCACCCAGCTCTGCACCCGGTTGTGGTCAATCTGTTCAAGCAGAGTCAAGACATCTGCCAAAAACCAGGCGCTGGTCTGGGGGTCTCGTATCTCACCGCTGCGCCAGTCCACCACTTCCAGCGCATCACAGAGATGGGCATAGGCGCTGCTGAAGGCGGCGTGTTGGTCGTAGAGTTGCGCTTCCTTGACCACTGCGGGGATGTACTTCTGCACAAAGAGCTGGTCGTCCCACTCTTTGCGCAGCTTCTCCTCCAGCGCCATGACCTGGCGCGTGGCATTCAGTGCGGCCCGTTCCAGATCAGTTTGGAGTTGCGCCCCATCTTCCTCTACGTGCCAGGTATCCTTCTGAACATCTATCTCCAGTCCTGCTTCGTCCAGAGACTTAGGGTAGGTGCGGGCCATGTCTTCGATCAACCCGCCCAGGATGACCCCGCGGTCTTGGGCCGTGAGCAGGGTGATGCCCCACGTATCGGCCTGGCGATCAGGCGCAGCCACAATCTGCAAGATGGTTGACGTCACCGGGTCAACGAGCATCAAAATGGGCACGTTGTTGAAAAAGGTTTCGTCCCGTGCGCCTATCACGACGCCCAGTGGAGAGGCGTCGATCTTGCGCAAAACTTCCCCTGCCTGCTGCCCGGCTTCACTCAGCACTTCACTCAGCCAGCCTATACTGCGCGATTCATCCAAGGCTTCGCTTAAGAGTTGCTGCATGGGGCGCAGGGCCATCTTACCCGGAAACGCAGCCGTGAGTACTGTCCGTGCCAGCCGGTTGCGCTTGCTTTCTGCTTCTTTTTCTGCCCTGCTCTGCTCAAGCAGACGGTGTCCTGAGCCTGTCGAAGGGTAGCCAGCCACCGGGCTGGGCAGCAGTCGCTCTACCACGCGCTCGCTCAGGTTGTAGAGCGCTGGCCGTGAGAGCATGAAGGCTTCTGCCATCCATGTGACTATCCCCCATGGCCTTCTTTCTCGGGGTATGCTCATGATGCTTGTCAGAAACAAAACATCGGCCAGCCCTAGATGGGGCAGTTTGGGCGCAAGCGTACTCGCTTCCCCACCGCCCAGCAGTTGATAGCCGCTTTCTATCAGCGCAGGCCAACACGCTGTATTGGCTGTCTCTGTCGTGTACATTTCCATCGGAAGGTTCTCCTTTTCTGGGTTCGCAGACTCAATGAACCCTAGTTTAGTCCAACCTTCCCACTCATTCAATTGTTAATGTGCTTCCCTTCTATTCCCCACTATCTCGCCATTTGTAACGATCTCTTTCTACCCTTTTGAACCATGCCACAGTTTCGATTTCGCGGGCAATGGCGTTGCGCTCCACAAAATCCGGGTTGTTAAAAACCCGGCGAAAGATGCGCTCGGTGAGCAGATGCTGGATGAGCATCTCTTCCACGGCTTTGTCGGCCAGGTTGGGGTTCACCGTCTCCCGGCAGAGGTCGGCAAAGCCCCGGAAGGCGTCAATGAACTTTTTGTTGTTCTGGCGCTCAGCTTCAATCAGTTCCAACAGCGCCTGGGCCAGTTTGGGCACCTCGTTTTTGAACTCCGCCACGGCCTCTTGCCAGCGCTCGAACGCGGGCGGCTGGTAGGCGAAGAAACGTTCCAGCGCCTCGATCAGCCCCGCCGCCGCGCCGATGTCGCCGTCGAAGACGCGCACGCCGTCCTGGTAGAGGATGGCCCTGTCCGGCGACTGGAAGAGGATATTCTGCTTCGGGTAGCCGCTCTGGAACTTGCGGGCGACCTCCGCCTCCAGATCGTCGTCGCTGTCTTTGGCCTCCCAATAGCCATAAGGCAGTTTGAAGCTGTCCACCAGCGCGCCGTCCACGCGGATGGCGCGCCCGCCCCGCTTCAGCACATACTGCTCGGCCAGCGTCCAATCCGTCCTGGCCGCGCAGTGGCGCAGGAGCGCGGCAAAGGCCGGGGCCACTGCGCCCTCACCGAAGAAGTCCAGCTGCGCCATCTCTTCCAGCCCCGCGTAATAGTCGGCGATGGCTTTGTGGGTCGGTTTCAGGTTGAGGGTGGGCATAGGCGAAAACCAGATGACAGCGAATGAGAGTATGGCGCGAAGGGTTGGTCGGTAGGGGTTGTGGCGGGACGTCCCGTATCATCCCCTTGTGGCTGCGTTCAGTATATCATAGCAACCCGTCAGGTGGTGCAGGCATGGAGCGGATTGCCAATTCGCTCTATAGTTTCGGGGAGAGGCCCGTGACAGAGGATGTGGGGGGAGATCGCCCTGGCGCACGGGCTGGTGGATGTGTATGAAGCAGAGGTTTTCCTGGGCGCTGACGCTTCCAGTACAGATCGGGTACGGTCAGATGCCCCACGGCCCGTTGTAGCCGTTGACGAGCAGCCGATCCTCCTGGCTGTTTTGCTCGCGCAGCGCAGCCACTTCTTTTTCCAGGGTGGACAAACGTGCGCTCAGCCGCTGTACGCCCTCCATTGTTACGTCGTGGAGGACGTTGTGCTGCAAATCTTCGTGGCCCCGGGCGCTGGCGCTTTCGGTACGGTTGCCGTCCTGGGAGGTGATGCGTCCGGGCACACCCACGACGACGGAGTTGGGGGGCACATCTTTCACCACCACCGAATTGGCCCCGATGCGGGAGTGATCCCCCACCGTAATTGGCCCCAGAATTTTGGCCCCCCCACCGACGACGACGTGGTTGCCAATCGTCGGGTGGCGCTTCTCCTTGCGCCAGCTCACGCCGCCCAATGTGACGCCGTGATAGAGGGTGACGAATTCACCGATCTCGGCGGTCTCGCCGATGACGACGCCCATGCCGTGATCGATGAAGAAGCCCGTGCCGATCTGCGCGCCCGGATGGATTTCGATGCCGGTCAGCCAGCGCGCCAGGTGGGAAATCCAGCGCCCGAGCAGATAGAAGCGTCGCGTCCAGAACCAGTGGGCGATGCGGTACATCCAGATGGCGTGCAGGCCGGGATAGCAGAGCAGAATTTCCGCCACGCTGCGCGCGGCGGGGTCGCGGTCAAAGATAGAGTCAATATCTTTGCGTAGCGTTTTGAACATTCGCTGTGCTGCCTCCTTCCGGTGTGGGGAGGAGAGATTGGGAGATTAAGAGATTGGAGATTGATCTGCACCAATCCCCAATCTCTTAATCTCCCAATCTCTTAATCTCTTCGTTATTCGCGCAGATCGGCAAAGAGGGCCGTACTGAGGTAGCGCTCGCCGTTGGAGGGGATGATAACGACGATCAGCTTGCCTGCGTTTTCGGGTCGGCTGGCGACCTGTACAGCCGCGTGCAGGGCCGCGCCGGAGGAGATACCGACCAGCAATCCTTCCTCGACCGCAGAGCGGCGGGCCATGGCAAAGGCTTCTTCGTTCTTGACCTGCACGATCTCATCAATGACGCCCCTATTCAGCACACCGGGCACAAAACCCGCGCCGATGCCCTGAATCTTGTGCGGGCCTGGCTTGCCACCGGAGAGTACTGGCGAATCGGCCGGCTCCACCGCCACCATACGTAGACTGGATTTGCGCGCCTTCAATACTTCCCCAATCCCTGTGATCGTTCCCCCCGTGCCGATGCCGGAGACGACGATATCCACCTGGCCGTCCGTGTCGCGCCAGATTTCCTCGGCGGTGGTGCGCCGGTGTACAGCCGGGTTGGCCGGGTTCTCAAACTGCTGGGGGATGAAATAGCGGGAATCGGCCGCGGCCATCTCCTCGGCCTTGCGAATCGCCCCCTTCATGCCTTCGCTGCCGGGGGTCAGAATCAACTCAGCGCCGTAAGCCTTGAGCAAAATCCGACGCTCGATGCTCATTGTGTCGGGCATGATCAGCGCGCATTTGTAGCCTTTGGCCGCGGCCACAAAGGCCAGGGCAATGCCGGTGTTGCCGCTGGTCGGCTCCAGCAAAATCGTATCCGCGCCGATCAGACCGGCCTTTTCGGCCGCTTCAATCATACTCAGACCGATGCGGTCTTTGACGCTGCCCGCGGGGTTGTAAAATTCGAGTTTGGCAACCACCTGGGCGGGTGCGTCTGCGCTCAGGCGGTTGATACGGACGAGGGGCGTATTGCCTACCAAGTCTGTAATGTTAGCGGCGATTTGCATACGAAGCTCCTCAAAAATTCGGTCTCGCTTGGGATATATTCGATGGGAAAGAGGGCAGTTACCTTCCGGGAAGCGGCCACAACCGCTCTGCTACGCCCTCAATTTCGTGGCCGCTTCCCGGAAGGTTAAGTGCCGATCCTTACTGTCCTACTGTCACACCGTTCCTAACTGTTCCTGCAACTTCTGGAGCGGGGCAAGTCCGTAGTTGATCGCTCTGGGACGCCGCTGCGGGTCCAGCACAACCGTCGTGGGTACGGTCATCACGCCGTAGAAACTGGTCAGATCGCTCTGGGTGACGGCATCGAATTTGTGAATCGCAATGCCGGTAGCCGCGGCCAGCCGTTCTAAGGCTGGGGCCTGCTGCATCCGACACTGGACGCAGCTATCCGTGGTGAAGTAGAGGATGGCGGGGCGTCCCGGCTGGACAAGCTGGTGCAACGAGGCGGGCAGCGCGGCCAGGGCCAGGCGGCGCACACGCATACGCAGCCAACCCCAATAGGCCGCCCACAGCAGCCCAGCCAATGCGATGGCAAACAAGACAATAGAAAGGCGTTCGATCATTTCCGCTTCTCCGAATTGTGTAACGCAAGCTGTCAGCTTGCGCTGTTAGCTTGCGCTGTTGGCCGCAAGCTAACAGCTTGCGTTACGGCTGCAAGCTGTCAGCTTGCGTTACTTGGCCGCCCGCCACAGGGGCAGATTGAGATGGACACCCCTACGTTCCAATTGGAAGTAGATAAAACAGCCAGCGCAGAAACCGGCAAAAAGATTGATGGCCGCCAGCACAATCACCAGCGCGGTGAGCAGCCAACCGACCACAACCCCACCCGCGGCGAAGGCGAGTACCGCCAGCGCCAAGACAATTGCACCCACGCCCTGGGCAAAGAGATGGGGCGCAGCGGTATCGGGCCGCGGGTCTGGCTTGAGCAGCCCTGCTGGTTTTAAGATATCGCTGTAGATACGTTTGAACAGACCGGCCTGCGGCCAGACAGTGCCCACCAGCATCACCAACCCCACAAAGGTCACCAGCCAGGGTTGATTGAGCAGATAGGCCAGGACAAGCAGACCGATGATAAACGATTGATTTACTTTCAATGCGGTATAGTCAACGCGACTGGAAGAAGACGCTGGCATAAGGACTCTGACTCCTGTAGGTATTGCGTATTGTAGATGTTGCGTTAAGACTGGATCAGTGAGCGCTGATTGAGTAGCCGAGTCTTCGAGGCGTATCGAAATCAAGCGAACGGGTTATACGGCTGAATTCGTCTACCCGTTTTCGTGGGTCACCCGCTTGGTTTCGATACGGCGGGAAAAAGCACCCGCATTCCTATGCGACGCCTACTCAACCAGCGCTGGTCTTGCGTCGTTGGTCAACTCTTGCGCTCCGGCGGTCAAGAACTAACGCTTCTGACAATGCTAGTCAAAAATCCCCAAACTCACATACTTACTGCCGTCGTCGGGAAGGAGCGTGACAACGACGCCGCTTTCCAGACGTTTGGCTACCTCAATGGCTGCGGCCAGGGCTGCGCCGCTGCTAAAACCGACGAAGAGACCGGCTGTGCTAGAGAGACGGCGGGTCATCTCCCAGGCGGCTTCGGCGGCCACGGGATGCTGTTCGTCGGCCAATTTGTCGTCGTAGATGCCCGGTGTGATGGCCGTGGGCAGATGTTTCAGCCCTTCAATGACCGATAGCTCGTCCTCCGGCTGCACAGCAATCAACTGCACCGACGGCTTGCGATCCTTCAGATAGCGGCCTGTGCCCACGAAAGTCCCGGTTGTGCCTAGCCCGGCTACAAAGTGGGTGATGCGCCCGTCGCTCTGCTGCCAGATTTCCGGGCCGGTACTCTCGTAATGGGCGCGCCAGTTGGCGTCGTTGTTGTACTGGTCGGCATAGAAGTAGCGTTCCGGCTGCGCGGCCGCCAGCTTGCGTACCAGCCGAATCGCGCCATCCGAGCCTTCCAGCGGGTCGGACTCGATGAGCGTCGCGCCGTAGGCTTTCACCAGCGCCTTGCGTTCCCGGCTTACATTGGCGGGCATGACCAGATGGACGGCAAAACCTTTCAGCGCGCCGATCAGCGCGTAGGCGATGCCCGTGTTGCCGCTGCTGCTGTCAATCAGCACTTTGCCCGCTGCCAGCTTGCCGCTGCGCTGCGCCTCTTCTACAATACGCAGCGCGGCGCGGGCTTTCACCGAGCCGCTTGGATTCATCCACTCGGCTTTGGCATAGACGCCCACGCCCACGCCCACGCCCACACCCAACCGGTGGACAAAGTCGCTCAGATCGAGCAGGGGCGTATTGCCGATCTGGTCGAGCAGAGAACTCGACCCGCTCAACGCAGGCAGAGCCGTTTCTGCGACGGCCCAGTCTAAATTCTTGAGTTGAACAGTTGATTCTGCAATCAGCATTTGTGACTCCTCTGGGATGATGGGATGATGGGGTTTGCACCTCCCATCATCCCATCATCTTCCTTACGCCAAAACCTTTTCCGCCGCGTGATGGCCGTTCAGATTCACCGTTTCCGCCGCGTGGGTGGACGAGGGCAGCCCGCAGAATTGGTTGTAATCAATCAGTTCCGTCACTGTTGGGTGGTCGCCGCAGACCGGGCACTCCGGGTTGCGCTGCACCTTCAGCGTGCGGAAGGTCATATCCGTCGTGTCAATCATCAGCAGACGGCCCACCAGCGGTTCGCCAAAGCCGACGAGCAGCTTGATGGCTTCGATGGCCTGGATGCTCCCGACGATACCGGGCAAGACGCCCAGCACACCCGCTTCGGCGCAGCTTGGCACTTCGCCGGGGGGCGGCGGGTCGGGGTAGAGGCAGCGGTAGCAGGGGCCGCCCTCAAGGGCTTTTTCCAGATGTTTGGGCTGGTAGACGGTCACCTGTCCCTCGAACATAAAGATGCTGGCGTCCACCAGCGGAATGCCGAGCATCTGGCAGGCGTCGTTGACCAGATAGCGGGTAGGGAAGTTGTCCGAGCCGTTGAGCACCAGATCGTAGCCGCGGATAATTTCAAAGGCGTTGGCGCTGGTGATCGGTTCTTTGTAGCCGATGACCTTCACCTCCGGGTTGATCTCGCGCAGCGTGTCCGCCGCGGAATCCACTTTGTAGCGGCCCACATCGCTCTGGCCGTGCAAAATCTGGCGTTGCAGGTTAGAAACGTCCACAGTGTCGTAATCCACAATGCCGATCTGTCCCACGCCCGCCGCGGCCAGATAGAGCGCGGCGGGGCTGCCCAACCCGCCCGCGCCGATGAGCAGCACTTTGCTTTCCAGCAATTTAAGCTGCCCCTCGTCACCGATCTCCTGCAGCATTGTGTGCCTACTGTAGCGGATGCGCTGCTCCTCGCTCAACGATTTCGGCACTTTGAAGCCCAGGCCAGCATTCTTCCAGCCGTTGAAGCCGCCGACGAGGGAGATGACATTCGTATAGCCCATCTCCTGTAAATTGCGTGCGGCCAAAGCAGAGCGCACACCGCCTGCACAATAGATGACCAGCGGCTCGTCCCGATCCGGCTGGTGCTGCTCGATCTGCAATTCCAGATAGCCCCGCGGGATAAAGAGCGACTGGGGGATATGTCCCTGCATCCATTCGTCCCGCTCGCGGATGTCCACGACGGTGACGTTCTCTTTGGCCTTGCGCCGTTCGTCCAACTGGCGCGGCGTCCACTCTACAATCTGGCTCTTGGCCAACTGGACCAACTGGTCCCGGTTCAATCTCGTCATTTCTGGTTTCTCCTGTGAAAAGGGGATTGGGGATTAGGGATCGGGGACTGGGGACTGGGAGAAGGATGCCTGATCCCCGCTCCCCAATCCCCAGTCCCTATCTTCCCCCCGCCATCGCCGGGACAATGGATACTTTGTCATCTTCGCTGATCGTCGTCTCCAGCCCGTCCAGGGCGCGGATCTCGTCGTCGTTGCGGAAGACGTTGATGAAGCGCTTGACGCCGCCTTCGCCGTCCAACAGCTTACCGCTGAAGCCAGGATATTGGCCGTCCAGTTTGCGGATCAGCTCACCCACAGTGGCTGCGCTCTCGACGATTTTGGCCTGCCCACCGGTGAAACGGCGCAGGGGGGTGGGAACATACACAGTTGCCATGCGTTGAACTCTCCTTGAAAAGTTTGCTGGAAAACAAAAAGCCGGACACATCGCGTGCGATGAGTCCGGCCCGTGGCTGGCGTCTGGATTGGTTCGGGTCACTTTTCCTGCTAGTCACAAACCGACCTGACAGGCGAAAATCCGAACACTTCGTCCTCAAAACAATCCAGAGCAATCAAACGACACTTTGTCGTCTTCCAGGCAACGCGCTCATCGCTCGTATCTGGGGGCGGGCACAGCCAGCGTCGTGCTGGATGAACCCGCTACAGACACAAGCAGGTGAGACGAATAGGGGTTGCTTGGACGATTGTCATAGAGTCTCTACACTTCTTTCTACACTGCGTTCCTGGGAACTGGTAGTACTATACGGATTGTAGCGCCTTTTGTCAAACTGCTTGCAGTATCGGTGCATTCGGATCGGATGGCTGTTGTCTGCGCTACAGTTTTTATAGTGTCTACGTCTTTCACCACCCAGGAAACAGAAAATCTATATTACGCAACCGCGTATTCGGTATAGGCCCGCACATCTGGCATCTGGAATCCCAAGACGATACGATTTTTTGGAATGCCCTCCTCCTCGAGTTCCTTTGCCACTTGATAGTCTGTGTCGTCGCGTTGAAGCCACACCTTTCCATCAATAATGTCCAAATGAATCAGACATCCATGCACCCGTTTGTTCGCCTGCCAACCGATGGTTAATAACAGATAGCGATCTGCTTCTCGATCAAACAGTGTTTTGCCTGCAATGTCTCCATAAGAGTAGGGAATTTGCGCATAGTAAGACAGCACACGCTGGATGATCTGACGATAGTTTTCTAGGGTATCCATTGCAAATTTTTCCTCCTAACTCAAAACTCCTAACTCCTAACCCACCCGCCGCACCGCATCCACCACATTGGGCAGTCGCTCGATGCGGGTGAGAATGCGCGTCAGTTGCGAGACGTTTGTAATCTCCAGGGTGGCGTTGATCAGCGCCATATTGTTCTTCATCCCCGTAATCGCCTCGGCGGAGCGCATATTGATCTTCTCGTCCGCCACCAGCCCGGTCACGTCGCGCAGCAGACCGGCCCGGTCGTAGGCGCGCACCTGAATGCTCACCGGGAAGGTTTCGGCACTCTCGGCCCCCCACTGCACTTCGATCAGCCGGGCGTTCTCCTTGCGCCGAATCTGCGCGGCGATGTTGGGGCAGTTGATCTTGTGGATGGAGACACCCCGCCCCATCGTCACATAGCCCACAATCGAGTCGCCCGGCACGGGATGGCAGCAGCGGGCCGGGTGGGCCAGCAGCCCGTCCAGCCCGGCCACGTTGATACCGTCAATCGTGGTGACGCTCTTGCCTGGCCCAATCGCCTTGCGCAGGATCGTCTCGTCGTCGTCCAACAGGCTTTCCTGTACACGCTCGTAGTCCAACACCTGTTTGGCGATGTGCTGGCTGTTTACATCCCCATAGCCGATGGCGGCCAAAAAGTCGTCAGGATCGTCGTAGCCACACAGCTTCGCCACCATCTCGAAGGGCAGCGTCACCGAGAGCCGCTTGAGCTCCTTTTCCAACACCTGCCGCCCCTGGACTACATTCTGCTCGCGGGCCTGCTTGCGAAACCAGGTGCGAATTTTGGCCCTGGCCCGTTGTGTCGCCACGTAGCCCAGGTTCGGGTTGATCCAATCCCGGCTGGGGCCGCCCTGTTTGGCGGTGATGATCTCCACCTGATCGCCGCTGTTGAGATGGGTGTCCAGCGTCACCAGCTTGCCATTGACCTTGGCACCCCGGCAGCGGTGGCCCAGCTCCGTGTGGATCTGATAGGCCAGGTCAATCGGCGTGGCCTCGCGCGGCAGGTCCACCACATCGCCTTTGGGGGTGAAAACGTAGACACGATCCTGGAAAACGTCGGTCTTCATCCCGCTGACGAACTCCTGCGCGTCCGTCACATCCTGCCGCCACTCCATCAACTGGCGGATCCAGGCGATTTTGTTGTCCATCTGCTCGTTGGGCTTGGACTGCTCTTTGTAACGCCAGTGTGCGGCAATCCCATACTCGGAGAGTTGGTGCATCTCCTGGGTGCGAATCTGCACCTCCATCGGCTTGCCGTTGGGTCCGAAGACAGCCGTGTGCAGGCTGCGGTAAAGATTGTCTTTGGGGTTGGCGATGTAGTCGTCAAATTCGCCGTGGATGGGCCGCCACAGGCTATGCACCACGCCGAGAGCGGCGTAACAATCGCCGATGCTACCGACGACGATGCGGAAGCCGTGTACGTCGTAGATCTGCTCGAAGGGCACTTCTTTGCGCTGCATCTTGCGGTAGATGCTGTAGATGTGCTTGGGGCGACCGCTGACTTCGGCTTTGAGTTCGTTTTCTTCCAATGCTTTGTTGAGCAGACGCTGCACTTCATCCACCCACTGCACACGCTCGGTGCGTTTCTGGGCCATGGCTTTGGAGAGTTCCCGGTAGGTACTCGGTTCCAGGTAGCGGAAGCTCAAATCCTCCAGCTCCCATTTGATCTGCCAGATGCCCAGCCGGTTGGCGAGGGGCGCAAAAATCTCCAATGTCTCCCGCGCTATGCGCCGCCGTGCGTGATCCGACTGGCCCTGGAGGGTGCGCATATTGTGCAGCCGGTCGGCCAGTTTGATCAGCACCACCCGCACATCTTCCACCATCGCCAGAAACATTTTGCGCAGCGACTCGGCCTTCTCGTCGGCCACGCTGTGACGCATATTGCTCAACTCTTTGATGCGGTTGAGCTTTGTCACCCCGTCCACCAGATTGGCAATCTCCGCATTGAAATGGGTTTGCAGATATTCCAGGGAATAGAGCGAATCCTCCACCACATCGTGGAGCAGACCCGCGGCCAGGGTGTCCGGGTCCAAATAGAGTTCGCTGAGGATTTTGGTGACGGCCAGGGGGTGCAAAATGTAGGGTTCACCCGTTTTGCGCATCTGCGAGCTGTGCGCGTCGCTGGCGACCAGATAGGCGCATAGGATCAGATCGAGATGTTCGGGTGTAAAGGCTTTGGGGAGATGGCTGAAAAGGTCTTCGAGCGCCTGCACTTCGGCGGGGACAAGAGTGGGCTGTACAGGGGTAAGCCCGTCCGCGCTGGGGGGCAGCACAGAAATTTTGGAGAGTAGCGGATGGGTGGTCAGCAGCGACGGTCTGACAACATCCCCGTTGCGCCTCTCGCTGGCATCAGCACCCGCAACTGTTTCGGTTACGGCAATCTCGGCTGGCGATTCGGTTTGCGTCATACATTCCTCGTTCTCAACACCCTACGCTACAGCAATTATTTTGTGTTCCGCATTATACGACCAATCCCTGTATGTGGCAACGACGAAAAATCTGTAGACGGCTGACCGCCGACAGCAGACCACCGACCGCGCCGATCGTCGTAGGTTGGGTTCTCCCGGCCAGGGATCGCTGCCTACGCTCCAACGCACGCCGGGAGAACCCAACAGGCTGCGGTCTTGAAAGTCCCCGGCACTTCAGAAAGTGCCGGGGACTTTCAGCCTTGCCCCAAAAACGTCGCCACCAGCCCGACCACCGCCTCCACATCCGGCCTGGCCCGATCGTCGTAGGTTGGGTTCTCCCGGCCAGGGATCGCTGCCTACGCTCCAACGCACGCCGGGAGAACCCGACAGGCTGCGGTCTTGAAAGTCCCCGGCACTTCAGAAAGTGCCGGGGACTTTCAGCCTTGCCCCAAAAACGTCACCACCAGCCTCGCCACCGCTTCCACATCCGGCCTGGCCCAGTCAAACCAGAAAATGTCGTCCATCCGCCGAAACCAGGTGGATTGGTGGCGCACAAAGCGGTTCGTCTCGATGCTGATGCGTTCGCTGGCCTGCTCCAGCGTCAGTTCGCCGCGTAGATGTTGCCCCATCTCCCGGTAGCCCAGGCTGGTAAGCGCGGGCAGGTTGGCCGCATAGCCCGCGGCCAGCAGACGCGCGGTCTCGTCCGCCAGACCCCCGTCTACCATCTGGCGCACGCGCTCGACAATACGGGCGTGGAGAAGCTCACGTTCCAGATCCAGCCCGATGCGCAGGATGCGGTAGGGCGGCGCTTCTGCTCCCTCCAATGCGCTCTTCGGCTGACCGGTCTCTAGCACAATCTCCAGCGCCCGCACCACCCGGCGCACATTGCGTGCGTCAATCTGGGCTGCGCCTGCCGGGTCCAGTTCGGCCAACCGCCGGTGCAGCGCCGCGTAGCCCTCCGCTTCGGCAACAGCTTCCAATTCGGCACGCAGCACCGGGTTGGGCGGCACCTCCGGGATGCGCAGCCCCTCGGCCACGGCGCGCACGTAAAGCGCGCTGCCCCCCACCAAAAAGGGAAGCCGCCCGCGGCGCTGGATATCGGCGATGGCCGCGTAGGCCAGCCGCTGATAATCCGCCAACGACAGCACCGCATCGGGCGCGGCAACGTCCAGCAGGTGATGGGGGACGCGTGCCCGCTCCGCCGCGGATGGCTTGGCCGTGCCGATGTCCATCCCCCGGTAGATCTGCCGGCTGTCCGCGCTGACAATCTCCCCGTCAAACCGTTCTGCCAGCTCCAAACTGAGCGCAGTCTTGCCCACAGCCGTCGGGCCGAGGAGGACGACGAGGGGAGAAGGGAGGAAGGGAGAAAGGGAGGAAGGGAAGGTTTCTACACGCATCCCATCCTCCCTTCCTCCCGTCTTCTCGTCCTCCCTTCCTCTTGTCATTTCTTCATCCCCCCACCGCGTAGCGAATATGCTCCACAGAGACTTCTCGTCCGTCGCGTTCCAACTGCACGGCCACCGCGTCGATGCGCCAGGGGCCGCGCCAGCCTTTTTCCTGAAGATAGTGGCCTGCGACCTCGCGCAGTTTGGCCTGCTTGCGCGGGGTAAAGGCTTGGCGGGCGTTGCCGCGCGCCGTGCTGCTGCGCGTGCGCACCTCCACCAGCACCAGCCAGACCGCGTCGCTGACACCGCTGGCGTAGTCTGGCCCACTCTCCTCGGCCACAATGTCCAGCTCCCCCACCGGGCAGCGCCAATTGCGCTCCACAATAAACAGCCCGGCTTCCCGCAGGGTTCGCACGGCGATCTCCTCGCCTAGTTGACCAGTGGCTTTGCGGTTGGCTGGCATGACGAACTCCCGAAAGGCAAAAGGCAGAAGAGGAAGGCAAAACGGGCGACGTCGGGATTTGGGGCAATCTCCCAATCTCTTAATCTCTTAATCTCCCAATCTCTGCTTGTCGTCTGAGATCGGGAGATTAAGAGATTGGCTCCTCACGTCATCTTTCGCCCGTAGATGCCGATATTCTGGCCTTTGAAATTCAGTCGGAACGGCTCCACAACGAAACCTTTGGCGACAACATACTCCACCAGCCACTGAATCCAATGCATGCCCGGTGGCGGGTGAATCGGTTCATCAATGACGCAGCAGGGAAGAAGAATCACCCCACAGCCAAAGTGGGCCGCAGCATCAACCATTTGGATGTTGCAGCCGTGCGCGTGCATGGCTACCAGCAGGTCAAAATCCTGGGCCATCGCCGGATCGAATTCGCAATCCATGCGCGGCACCTGCGCGGCAGCAGGGATGTGTATCTGTTTGCTGCTGCTCAACTCTTTGTATTTGGTGGGCAGGCTCTGTGCGATGGGGTCGATGACCGTGGCTGACCAGCCGCTCTCTTGGAGAAGATAGCTGAGCAGCCCTTTGCCGCCGCCCACATCCGCCACCCGACCGGGTTCGAGATGGGTCGAAATCCACTGGTGGAGAAGCTGAAAGCGAAACTTTTTCATCTTGGGCAGTTCGCGTCGCTGGGATTGCGAGACCAGACCCGCTAGTTGCGCCGATGAGGCAAGCACAGTGTCTGTGAGCGGGGTGTCCTGGTGGTTGCCGAAATCCTCGTCGGCGCTCAGAGCCGACTGGAGCACAGTTTGTGAAATGCGTGCATAGCGTTGGGAGGTCTCGCGCCTATCTTTTCGTTTTCCCATCGACGCTTTCTCTCTACAGGCTGTGATAAAAACATGGAAACAGATTGACACGCATAAACGGTTACCACATGGATTCTTTCCCACCTACAGGCTGGCTGGCTCGAACAGATCCCACAGATTCCCATAGAGATCCGCAAAAACAGCGACTGTCCCATAGGGAGCGATTTTCGGTTCTCTGACGAACTCAATGCCCGCCGCAAGCATCGCCTTGTAGTCGCGCCAGAAGTCGTCGGTGGCGAGAAAGAGGAAAACCCGGCCCCCGCTCTGGTTGCCAATGAAGGCTGCCTGTTCGGGCGTGGCAGCGCGGGCCAAGAGAAGGTTGCTGCCGCTGGAGCCAGGCGGCGCTACAACAACCCAGCGTTTGTCCTGTTCGGGCTGGTAGGAATCCTCGATCAATTGAAAATGCAGCTTCTGGCAGTAGAAGTCGATGGCTTCGTCGTAATCGCGCACAACCAGCGCCACATGGATGAGCGATTGCTTCATTTCCTGACCACATACCAATTGTTCGCAAAGTCGTGCGCCAGTTGATTCGTCTCAATTGAGCGAAAACCGGCTTTGCCCAAATACTCGTGCGTCTTCTCCTCGCCCCACATCGCGCCCAGCCCTTCGCCGCCCTGGGCCAACGAAACGGTCATACAGTGCATCGTCGAGATGGCGTAGAGGAAGGTGCCAATCGGATGGCCGATGTTGTTGTGGACGTGGCTCGATCCCCGGATGTCCTGCATCAGATAAAGTCCGTCGGGCTTGAGGGCGCGGTGGATGCCTTTGAGAACGTTGAGCGGTTGGCCCTGATCGTGGATGGCGTCAAAGGTGGTGATCAAATCGTAGGCTTCTGGTTCGGCGCTTTCGTCGAAGCTGCTCAAATCGCGGATGACAAATTCGGCATTGCCCAACCCTTTGTGCGCTGCCTCGCCCTGGGCCGCCCCAATCGCCTCTGGCGAGAGATCGACCCCGCGAAAGTGGCTGTGCGGGTAGAGTTCGGCCAGCCGGTTGATGATGCGACCGCTGCCGCAGCCCACATCCAGCACACGAATACCCGCGGCGAGCTGGTCGGTCAACCCCGGCACGAGGGGCAGGATATGGGATTCCAGCGAGAAGAGAACAGACTGCCCGCTGTCTTCCGCCATCACCGCGTGGAAGCGCGGAAATTCCGCATAGGGGACGCCGCCGCCCTTATAAAAACACTCGACAATTTTGTCCTCCACCCCACCCATCACTGCAATGTACTGGGCAAAGACGCCAATATTATCGGCTCCCGCCGCGCGCGTCAAAAAAGCGGCGTGCTCCGCGGGCAGGACGAAGCGGGCGCTGGCCGGATCGACGTCCACCACCCCGCCGGTGACCATCGCGCCCAGCCATTCGCGCACGTAGCGCTCGTTCAACCCGGCCTGCTGCGCAATCTCCGTCGAAGTGGCGGGGGGCAGCCCACGCATCGCGTCGAAAAGACCGGTGCGGTGGCCGATGGAGGCCATCAGACAGAGTGAGCCGTGGTTGAGCGCGGTCAGGAATTGCCCGGCAAAGGCTTCGGCTTTGGCGGAATCGAAGACACTGTTTTCATCAGTTGTGGACATCGTTGGATCTCCTTTTGTATGAAGCGAGCGTGATTTGATCTCCTCACTTCGTTCAACAGACACGGCGACTATTCATATCTTCTGGGAAGCGGACAAAATTTTCTCCTTACGTTTGCGACACCCAACCGCACCGACGGATGGGCCGCGTCCGGCACAGCCGGGCTTGTGCGAGCCGGGGGCGCAAGACGGCAGGTATTCATACAGCTTTCTTCCTTGCGTACTTGGTGGGGCTGGCCCAATTCTACTCGTCCTATACCCGCCTGTCAAGGAGTCGAAAAGCGACGCCCCCTAACACCCAGGGCGACCCGGCGTGCGGACGCGCGCATACCCCAACGCCGGGCGCGCATGGGGTTGGCACTGGTTATGGGAGGTGGGACTTGGAGAGAAGAAGAAAGGCGGGTTGCGCCGCAGGTCAATGTTGCCTGACGGACAGCCGCGTATTTGCTCTACTGTTACTCGGCTTGTTCTCTATGCGGAACTCTTCTACATGCTGGTGTATGACCATACAAACGAAGAAGGTGTTCATGTTCTGCGTTTTGGTAGATATGTCCGCGCGGAGCAGAAATAAGTTCTTGATTCGTAAAATCCTGATGCAGCGTTGTGTCCCTAGAACATACAATGCGAGCGCCGCTAACTCTCGCCAGTGCAATAACATGCGGATCATTTGACACGCAAATAGCCTTCACCCGATTCGTTTCTTCTTCTGTTGCATCGTTGGGAATAATTCGCGCTCGCCCTGCCTGGTGTAAAGACCTTATGAAGCGACGAGCCGCAGTCACTTTATCCAATTCAACCGCCAGATGACCACCAACCACAAGCTTCCCATCTTTGTTGGGTAAAGTAAGCCACTCAATTAGCGGCCGAAAATCATCTGTAGGAGGCACGCTAAAAATAAGAGCCGCCAAATTAGCGTCAACGATGAGGCACATACCTATACCCCCAACATTCGACGTTCTTCTGCGAGGAAAAATTGTCTATACGTCGGAGGCGTGTTAACCAGATTGCCAAATTCGTCTAGTTCGAGGTTGTGAATTTCTACCCCTCCCTGCGATTTCTCAAAGTACAGAATTGCGATATCGTCGGGGCTTAGGTATTTTTTGTCGCGTATATCCATTCGGAAGCGATCTATCAAATAATCGCTATGCGTTTCTATAATGAACTGCTTGTTTTGTTCCTTTGCGAGAGCAGCTAGAAACGAGCCCAATTCGGCTTGGGCTTTAGGATGCAGATGGACTTCAGGTTGCTGAAGTAAGAAGGCGCTACCTGTAGGGTTTTGCAAAACATCTACTACGATTGGCAAAGCCTGACTGACACCGTAGCCAACATCTACCAAATTAAAACTTTGCCCCATGGTTTTTACACCAATTTGGAAAGGGTCGCTTTCTTTTTGCCCTTTGCGTTTAACTTCAATGCTGTTGAATAATCCGGAAGCTTTCCCAAAAGAATTGAGAGCTTCTTGGAGCTCTTTACTGCCTTTAGACTTTTCCAGAAAAGTTCTTGCCAATACCATTGGCACATGGGAACCTTCGGGCCTGGGAACTTCCTTTAATGGGTCGTAAGTTCTTTCGGGGCGAGTTCGTATTGGCGCAAAAGCATAAGGTCTTTGACCAATGGCGGACGAAAGTTGGCGGGCGATGCTTTGCAAATCGAGCAGTTCTGCTTCTGTCAAAACCGATTGTTGCGTCTCGGAGTTTTCTTTAGAATTACGATAATCACTTCCTAAGAGAATGTGTAGGTTGTTTAGTATTCGAGATACATCAACCCATCCACGGAAAAATCCTCGATCATCGATAACCTGAGAACCTCGCGGGGTTGTTACCGTTATGTCAAGACGAGTCTGCCTTGTAGATGGTTTGGCTGCAAGGCTAAAGTTTCCGGACTCAAAACGCCATTCATCAATCTTTGACTCAGCTCCTTTAGAAGAAAATCGCGCAGTAACCTTGGCTTGATCCGCAAACAAGTCGCTCTTGCGCGTCTGTTTGAGTTCCAGCGGGACTTGAAAACCGATCGTAAATGACTTGGCACGTCCCGCCTTGCCTCCTCGCAATGAAGCGATTTGGTCATAGGAACCTAACAGAAAAGGTTCTTCATTGAAGATATCATCTTCCAAATCGCCCTTGGCAATATCCCACGCGATACGAGTAAGCGCCAAGAATGTAGTTTTACCAGAACTATTTTCCCCCACCAACAATGTGATAGGTTTCAGAGGACAAGAACGAAAGTCGTGGAAGCATCTTACGCCTTCAAATAGAATTTGATTCATTACAAACTCCATTGTTTGGTTGTATTACTGCTGCGTGCGCAGCTCGACAAATGTCGTCTCGCCGCTGTTGATGGTGATGTTCTGGCCGAACTTCTCGCCGTTGACCACGCCGCCGATCCAATAGCTGCCCGCGGCCAGGTTGCTCAGTGCGCCATTTTCACCCCAGGCTGGGTCCGCGCTGATGTTTTCGGCGTCCGGGTAAATCTCCAGTGTGCGCACCCAGCGGCTGCCACCGCTTTCGTAGCGCAGCAGACTGAGCCGGGCCAGAGGCCACGAACGGCCATCTGCCGTGAGCAGACGGGCCGCCACCGCGCCTGTGCCGGGGGCATTCTGCATCCAGAGGGCCGGGTTCACCGACTCCAAATAGCTGTTGTGGCCCACGCGCACCTCCACGTGCAGGTGCGGGCCGATGGCAATGCCCGTCATCCCCACCGCGCCCACCACCAGATCGGGTGTCACCTGCTGACCCCGCTCCACATAGACTGCGCTCAGATGGCCGAGCAGCACATAGACGTCCTGATCGCCTTCCGGGGTGGGCAGGCGGCGGTTGAGACGGATGACCACTGCATTGCCATAGAAATTGTTGTACGGCCCCAACAGCGTCGGGTTGTCCGGCCCCGCATGTACCACTTCGCCTTCGCCCATCGCCAAGACCGGCGTGCCCGCACTGTTGGAAATGTCTACGCCGTGATGGATGCGGTAGCGATTGTTGGCTGTGCTGCCAAACTGGTAGTTGGGGCTGTAAAACTGATCGTAGCCGGACGGGTGGGGCTGGCCCAGCCAGAAGTGATCCGCCGCGGGCGCAGCCGGGGGCGTAAACTCTGCCCATTGGGGGCCGGGCAGCAGGCCGAGCGCAGGCACCGCGGTTGGCTCTATGGCGGGTGTAGATGTGCTGGGGGGCTGTGGTCTGTTTGTTTTGCGCGTGCCTGTCGCCAATTCGCCCACACCCGCCACCGCCTGGTGTACTGCTGCGCGCGGCGCGGCTGTCATCGCGGCCAGGGATGCCAACAGAGCCGAGAGATCGCCCGACTGGCTGGAAGTGGCGGACCTATCGCTTGCCTTTGTCTCCGCTTCGGGCGTGCGCGGCTGCGTCTCCGCCGCGCTGCTCGCTGGCAAAGCAGTGGCGTCTTCAATTTCCACGCCGAATCGTGCTGGTTCAGCGGGCAGGGGTAGTTGCGAAACTTGCTGCTTGGCCTGCTGGGATGTCAGCGCACTAAAGCGTTCTTTGGTGGCTTCGATCTGCTGGGCAGAGGCATTTTCGACAGAAGGTGCCCTGCTGGAGGCACTGACTGTATCGCTGCTGGCGAGGGCCGCATCGCTGCTGGCGCTGGCTGTTGGAATGGTGACTTGACCCGCGACAGGCTGGGCAATCGCAGACGAGAAGGCCGGGGCCGCAGCCTCACCCGGCCAGTAAATCCAGGCCAGCAGGACAATCACCGAAGCCATCCCAATTTGGCCCACCGCGCCCAGATTGCGCCGGGGAAAGTCGGGCATCTCCCAGATGGCTGTCAGCTTCTCGGCCCCCAGCCCCTGTGCTACAATATGGCCGTAGATGCGGCGCAAGACTTGGCCGCCGGGCGACGCGTTGCGCGTTTGGGCTACCCGCCGCGAGCGGCTGTAGACGCCAACCAGTGTGGCAATCAGCCTGAAAAAATAGGACAGACTGAAAGTGTGGGCAAAATGGTTGAGAAGCCGGCGGTTGAAGAAACCGCTTTTTCCAAAGATCACGACAATCCACCCCGCACGCTCTGTTTCGACATTTTTTCGCTCTTCCCGCTGATGTTCGCGGGACCTTTCTCCGAGAGTATTTTGAAACGCGCTCTGGAGAAGCGCCTAATTCAGATACATCTGCACGACATCCGCTCCTACACCACCGACCGCCATCACGTCTGCGACGATACGCCCTACGGCGGCGGTGGCGGAATGGTGATGAAACCTGAGCCGATTGTGCGCGCCGTGGAAACCGTTCTCGCCCATCCCGCCGGCTGGGCATTGCCCCCCGCAGCGGCCTTTGTCTCTCTGCCTGCCTGGGATGCCGAGACACCCACTCCGCTTCCCGCCGACGTGCCGGTGATTCTGCTTACCCCCCAGGGGCGGCGTTTCGACCAATCAGTGGCGTTGGAACTAAGCCAGCACGCCCGCATCGCCCTGATTTGTGGGCGATACGAGGGGGTGGACGAACGGGTGCGCAGCCAGCTCGTCACCGACGAAATCAGCATCGGCGATTTTGTCCTCAGCGGCGGCGAATTGGCCGCGCTGGTCATCGTGGATGCTGTGACCCGCCTCCTGCCCGGCGCACTGGGCGATGCCCTCGGCGCTCATCAGGACAGCCACTCCGCCGGCACCGACGGCCTGTTGGAAGGCCCCCATTACACCCGTCCCCATAGCTTTCGGGGCGAAGCGGCACCGGATGTGCTGCTCAGCGGTCACCACGCCCAGGTGGTGCGCTGGCGACGGGAACAGTCCCTGCTGCGCACACTGGAACGCCGCCCAGAGTTGCTCGCCGCGGCTGCGCAACATCTCTCCACCGCCGATCTGCTCTTCCTGGCCGCGTACGGCTGGGTCGCCTCCGCTCCATAGGGCAGATTGGCAATCCGCCCAGCGGCGGAGGCAAAAACAGAGCTATTCTAACACCAGTTGCGGGCGACCACAAAACCCAGCTACACCAGAAGCCCTGGCCGCCTCCATCTGCCTGGTGTGCCCCGCCAGACTGCGCACTCTGGGGCAACTGCGCCGCGGCTGTCTGCCATTGGCAGGCCAATCTGGCGTTGATTCCGCCCAGGCCGACGCCTCAACCCGTATCGTTGCCGGGCTTGGTCATCGTGCGGGCCAGACCTGTCAGGTGCGCAGGTGGAGCAGCCTGGAAATCCGTGAGAACTTTATCTGCGCACCTGACAGGTCTGGCGAGTGGCCGAAACGATGACCGAGGCCTCGTTGCCGTTCCAGGCAAAGCGCCCGTTGTGGGCCATAAACTGGGCCACCTCCAGCAGATCGTTGCGCCCAAAAGGGTAGAAGCAATTGTCAATGTCGTCCGTGTTCTTATTTTCAGAGGAGCGCTTGCGCGGCCCTGGCCGCGTGATAGCCGCACATCCCATGCACACCGCCGCCGGGGGGTGTGGCCGAGGAGCAGAGGAAAACGCCGGGCAGGGGTGTGCTGTAAGGCGGCCAACGCAGGAGGGGGCGGGTCCACAATTGGCGGATGTCCTGCACGCCGCCGTTGATGTCGCCGCCGATGTAGTTGGGGTTGTAGGCTTCGATGGCACGGGTGTTGCGCACAGAGCGGGCCAGAATCGTCTCCCGGAAGCCGGGGGCAAAACGCTCGATCTGCTGCTCGATGGCGTCGGTGCGGTCCGTAGGTGAGCCGTGGGGGACGTGGCAATAGGCCCAGAGGGTGTGCTTGCCCGCGGGCGCGCGAGTCGGGTCAAAAAGGCTCTGTTGGGCCACCAGCACATACGGACGCTCGCTCAGTTTCCCTCGGTTGGCGTCCCGTTCGGACGCCGCAATTTCCGCCAGCGTGCCGCCCACGTGGACAGTCCCGGCCCGGCGGCATTCTTCTGCCCGCCAGGGCACAGGCGCGCTCAGCGCGTAGTCAATCTTGAAAACCCCCGGCCCGTAGCGATATTTCTCCAGCCTGCGCCGGTAGTTGGCGGGCAGACGCTCCCCGGCCAGACGCAGAAATTGACGGGGCGTCACGTCCAGCAGGACGGCGCTACTCTTGGGCAGCTCGTCCAGAGACTGCACCTCCCAGCCGCAGACGACATCCCCGCCCAAACCGCGCAAATAGGCTGCCATCCCGTCCACAATCGTCTGAGAGCCGCCTTTGGGGATGGGCCAGCCTACCGCGTGCCCCAGCATCCCCAGCACCAGCCCAAACGCGCTGGAGAAGGGCTGCCCAAAGTCCAAAAAGGAGTGGGCGGTCAGCCCGACCAAAAGCGCCCGCGCCCGTTCTTCCCGGAAGATCAGCCGGGGCAGAAGGTTGGCGGGCAGCAGGCCGGGGATGCCAAAACGGGCCAGGGCGATCAGATGGGGCGAAAAGGGGTGGGGGCCGAGAAGGGTGGGGGCCAGCTTCTCCCAGTCCGCGGCCAGGGGTTGCAACAGCGCCCGCCACGCGCCGCCGTCGCGCCCGATGGAGTCGGCGGTGGCGGCGAAGGAGCGGTGTAGACCCACCGCGCTGCCGTCATCGAGGGGGTGGGCCAGGGGCAGATCGGGCTGAAGCCATTCCACGCCCAGGCGATCCCAGGGCAGAGTGCGCAGAAAGGGCGATCCCAGCCCCAGTGGGTGGATGGCCGAGCAGATGTCGTGGCGGAAACCGGGCAGGGTCAGTTCCGCCGTGCGCGCGCCGCCGCCGATTGTCGCCTTTGCCTCAATGACCAGCACCGAACGGCCCGTGCGGGCCAGTGTGATCGCCGCGGCCAGCCCGTTGGGTCCAGCGCCAACTACCACCGCGTCATAGGCTGCCAATCGCCGTTCTCCAATCGCCAATCGCTAATCGCCAATCGCCAATCGCTAATCGCCCACTTCTTCCGCCACCACCAGCATTGTATCGCCTTTGCGCAGGGGGGCCTGGAAGGGTTGCAGGAGAATGTATCCATTTCTGGGGGCAGAGACGGCCAGGGGCGGATCGCCCACCCGCTCGAAGTCATAGAGACGGCCCACCAACTCGCCCTGGCGCACCGCCGCGCCCACGTCCAGCACAGGCTCAAAGTAGCCGCTGATGGGCGCGGGGATGTAGCTTTCCAGAGATGTGGCCGAGACCAGACGGGGTGGCGTCGTGCGGCTGGGGTCAATTTTGATGGTTGCGCCGGGCAGCATCCGGTAGTGGCGCAGAACGTTTTGGATGCCGTGATAGGCGTGCTGCACCCCCTGGCGCAGGATGCCCGCCGAGTGGCCGAACTCGCCGCCAATCGTCACTTTGCCCATCGCTTCGGCCTGGTCGGTGAGCAGCCCGCTGGCCATCGCGCTGGAATAGATGAAGACAAAAGGGGTGTCAAAGAGGCTGGCAACCGTCTTCATCTGCTGGTACTGCTGCGCGTCCGCCACCAGATGGAAGGAAGAACAGAGGGCAAATTGCATCCCGCTGCCCGCGGCGTGGATGTCCAGCACAACATCCACCAGCGGCAGGATGTGGGTGGTGACGAAGTGGGCGATGCGATAGGTCAGTGTGCCTTTGGGATTGCCGGGGAAGGCGCGGTTCATATTCACCCCATCGCGGCCAGACTCCCGTGTGCCGCTGATACAGGCCGGTGTGTTGAGGCGGGGCATCAGAATCACCCGCCCGCAAATCTGGGCCGGGTCCAGTTCGTGCATCAAGCGCCAAACCGCCACCTGCCCTTCATATTCGTTGCCGTGGGTGCCGCCAAAACAGGCCACGCCCGGCCCCGCGCCGGCCGTGCCATTGATCACCGCCAAAGGCACAAGCGCGTTGCCCCACGTGCCGTCGTAGTGAAAGGCGACTTCGTAAATGCTCTTGCCCGGTCGGTCAAAGTCAATCTCGGCGGGGTTGTGGACGGTGATGGCTGGCTGCATTTTCAGACGCTCGCTCTCTGCTTGCCAAAGATCTTCTGCACGAGACGCACGGGCAGGTGCAGCGCCGTGCGGATGGCT
>CAMDEX010000057.1 GCA_945897075.1 Litorilinea aerophila | reverse complement strand
TGGAAAGTTCGTCACTTCTACTTGCAACCTGCCACTTGCCACTACTTGCAACCTGCCACTACTTGCAACCTTCCACTTGCCACCTTCGACTCTTAATGCACTTGAAAAAATTCGATTGACTCGCCGCTGGGGCCGGTGAAGAAGGAGATGGTAACGTCCATACCGCCCAAGTTCACATCTTTGGGTTCGACGGTGATGGTGTAGCCCGCCGCGCGCACGCGTTCGGTGGCGGCGCGGGCGTCGGTGGCCGTCAACGCAAAGTGGGCGACCGGGTCGTTGGGCGCAGGACTGCCCGGCACGGGGGTGTCGGCTTTGGGCTGGAAAATTTCGATGTGGCTGCCGTCGCCCATATCGAGCAGCCAGATTTTGCGTTCGGGCGAGCCGAACTGGGCCACGACTGGCATCCCCAGCACGTCGCGGTAGAGACGCAGAGAGGCTTCCCAGTCGCGGGTCTGCACGGCGATGTGGTGGCAGCCGCCACCGGCGATGATCGTGTTTTTGCTTCCAACAGGCATAGGAACAACCCTTTCGTTGAAGAATGGAGGGGGAATGGGAGAGAAGACATTATACCGCGCCACAGGGAATGAATCAAACCGGTTTAGACATCCCGACGTTGATTCCGGGAATGGAGTGGGACAGTGGAACAGTGGGACAGTAGGACAGCGACTGTCCCACTGTTTTACTGTCCTACTGTCTTACATCCGACCGGTAGGCCGCTTCCACCTCGCCGCCGGGATCAAAGAGGGCGCGGAAGTGGCGCAGACCGTCCAGCCGGGTGATTTCTCCCCCGTCCTCCGACCAGAGGACCTGCTTGCCAAACTCGGCGATCTCCTGCACGGCCCATTCGTAGCGGTAGAAGGCCAGAATTACCGGGTCCGCTTCGACGGGGCCGTAACCCTGGCGGAAGGCCATCTCGGCGTCGTGGGTCACGGGCGCGCCAGCCGCCGAATTGTCCAGTACGAACATCAGGTCGCGCTCTTTGGGCGCGAGGATCGTCTCGTCCCAATCAACGATATGAATGGCATCTGTGGGAGCGACCAGCACATTCCAGATGTGAATATCCGCATGACAGAGGACGATAGCAGGTTGGCGCGCCTGGGCAAGACGGCCCAACGCCTCGACCCGGCGCAGAATGGCCTCAATCTCGGCGCGCCGACCCTGCCAGAAGGCGGTTAAATCCTGGCGGATCGGGTCGCTGTAGCTGGCGGTGGCAACTTCCTGATGCAGCCTCCAGGCCAGTTGCCCTTTCAGGGGCGCAAACGCTTCCCGGCGCATCTGGGCAGCCAGTTCGACCGGCAGAACAGCAGCGTGGATCCGGCGCAGCGCCTGGCCAAGCGCGGCCCACTGGGCAGCAGAGAGACCGCCATCTGCTCCCACCCGTCCCTCGACAAAGGGATAGAGAATGGCCGTAAAGTTCGCATCCAGGCGCGCAGACAGCGTATGCGTCCCCGTCGCCAACGGAGCCACAATCTCCTCTACACCCATCTGGCGCAGAAAGTGGGGGATCGCCAGCGTCGCTGCCGCTACAGGCACGCTTTTGGCCTTGAGAAAATAGGCCCGCCCGTCGGCGGCATCCACCCGGAAGACCGAGGCTGTGGCGTCGTAGCCGATGGGGAGAAATGTGATCTGTGCGGCGGAAATTGTGTAGTTGTCCTGCACACAGCGGGCAATCGCTTGATCAGAGAGAGCGGGGCGTTCTAGCATTATTATCTTCCGTCAAATCGGGCAGGGTACGCAAGCCGAGGTAGGTCAACAGTCCATCCAATTGCTCCCGGTCCGACCAGAGGATGCCCTCCTGCTGCGCTAAATCTGTGGCCGCTTCGGTCAATCCGGCGTGGGCAAAGAGCCATAGACGGATGGCAAGCGGGCTGCGTTCGGTTTGTACAGCCCTGGCCTGTTCCAACAACTCTTGTACCACAGCCACGCCTACTTTTTGCGCCGTCACCCATTTGCTCTGGCAGACCCAAGTGACGCCGCTAAACGCGGCCAGAATGTCGATCTCCTGGCTTACGCCTGCGCCTGGACGCACGCGGTGATTGAGATAATGAAGGATGGTGGGCAATTCAATATCCTCGCTGCTGTGAAAGAAATGGCCTGGCAGCGGCTGTTTGTGGCGGTTCTGATTGCTGAGGAGTACCTGCGCCATAAAGACTTCAGCCAGATAGCCCTTGTATTCGCCAATCCGGCGCTCTAACTTGCGATACCGGTTGTCCAGCTCGCTGCGTACCTGCGCTGGGTTCTGCCGTTCCACATCAATACGTCCCCAGACGCGCAGAAACTCGATCAGAATCGGGTCATCTACCTTATGAAACCAGCCACCCAGTTCGCGGTACTCCAGCAAATCGCCGCGTGAAAGACGGATCAGCACTTCACGGATAGCGCTCAGGGATACATCTTTGCCGTCTTTGGCCTTGAGCTGCTGCTGGATGCGCTCCAGGCTGATCTCATGCTCTTCTTCCAACGCCGAGAGATAGAGAATCCATTTGGTGATGCCATATTCGTTGATACGCTCGATCCAACTGTTGACCTGCTCGTTTAGCTCCGCCCAGATAAAGCCGGAGGAGATGTCTATGGCCAGGATTTGGTTGATGGCTTCTTCATCTAATAGCGGGGTATTTTTTTCGGCTGCTTGCTGGATCAGCGCAGAGATGTAGAAGGGGTTGCCGCCACAGCGCTCCGCCACTACGGGCATCATCAACGCAGGAACGGTGGCGCGATAATGGGCAGCCGCCCGCCTGACCATCTCCGCCCCCCAATATTCGGAAAGCGGCTCAATCGGGTGGCTGCGAAAACGCCCAAAGAGCGCGCCGCGCCCCAGAATCTCCCGTGCCAGGATGCTCATGGCGGAACCGGTGACAAAGTGGGGGCAGGTGTCCGATTCCACAGCCTCTTTCATGTAGCCGACGATGCTAAATTCATACTGGGGCAGGCGCGTGTTCTGAAATTCATCCAAGAAGACGGCAATCGTTGAATCATCCACATCCGATACCCGGCGTGGAATCTCAACGGCTTGTTGCTCTGGCGAGACCATATTGCCATGTAGCATTGACCGATGCCAGGCCAGTAGCCAGTCCACTCTTTCTGTGAATGGATACAAGGATCGCGACTGTTCAACCCAAGCGACAAGCGCATCAGCGCTGTAATTTTGTTGAATCGCCTCTGGCTGACGGGTGTAGAAGCCCACGTAGTAGCGGATGAAGTTTTCCAGATATTTCACGGCAAATTGCCGCCGATCCGGTTCGTCATCCGAGAATGAATAGTAAACCGGCACCACCGCTTTGGGATCATGCGGGTCCTGCTCGAAGAAAAGCCGATTGACCACGCGGCGAAAGATCTCTGTCTTGCCCATACGCCGCCGCCCCAACAGCACTGTGGACATCGTGCGTCTCTCGGCGGCGTTGCGCGCGCTGGCATAGAAATAGTCAAGGAATTCGGCGCGGTCTGTATAGACTTCATCCGGCACCAGCGGCTTGATGACCCACGGTGTTGCCGGGAAGCGTGTCGCTTTGTCTGGCATATCTCTCTCGCTTGGCGATTGGTGTACAATACCCTTTGTCACGCTTTTTAGTATAGCATAGCAATAGGGCGTAACGCAGGGTAGGCAGAAGGGAAAGGGGTAAGAATGCGCAAATTTTCGTCGTATGGGCCAATCAATACGAAATTACATTATTATGTGCCCCGCCAAGCGTTGATTGACCAGGCCGTGACTCATTTGATCGGGGAGACCCCAGAGGAAGGCGGCCATTACATCACCGTGTGGGCGCCGCGTCAACGGGGCAAGAGTTGGATCTTGAATCAGGCGGTGTGGCAGGTGCGTGGCGACCCGCGCTATGCTGGCTTTGACGCGCTCAAAATCAACCTGGAACATTTGAAACAAGAACGTGATACAGACAGCATTGCGGAGTGGCTTGCCAACGATATTCTCGAAAAACTGGCGATTACAGGGGTGGAAGTACGTAGCCTGAAGGATCTGTATGCTCTGTTCAGACAGGATGTCTTGCAAAAGCCGTTGATTCTGATCCTGGATGAATTTGATGCGTTGGTGCCCGAGGCAATCAGTGGACTGGTCAGCGTCTTTCGCAACATCCATAACACACGCCGCGAACAATCCGATAAAGCCAGCGCGGAGAAAGAGTATCTGCTGCACGGCATGGCGCTGATTGGTGTGCGCAGCGTATTAGGACTGGACAACCCGCGTGGCTCACCTTTCAATGTGCAGCGCAGTTTACACATCCCCAACCTTACCTCTGATGAAGTAACAGAGATGTTCCATTGGTATGAACGCGAGAGCGGGCAGACGGTGCAGCCGGCCGTGATCGAGCGCATCTATACCGAATTGGGCGGTCAGCCGGGATTGACCTCCTGGTTTGGTGAGTTGTTGACAGAAACCTATAACGAACACAACCCCGTCATCACAGTGCGCGATCTTGAAGTTGTCGAAGCAGCAGCCATCAATCGCTTGCCCAACGCCAATATCATCAACCTCATCAGCAAGGCCAATGAGCAGCCGCATCGCGACTTTCTGATCGAACTTTTCCAAACCGAGGAAAAGATTCCCTTCCAATATGACAATCCCACCATCAACTACCTCTACATGAACGGCGTAATCGAGGAGGAGATTGCCAGCAAAACCGAATCTTATGTGCGTTTCCCATCTCCCTTTGTCCAAAAACGGCTCTTCAACCGCTTTGCCGACATCATTTTCCATGACACGGGCACGCTCTATCCCCCCTTTACGAAGCTGACCCATATCCTGACGCCGGCGGGGCTGCATATCAAAAATCTGTTGCGCCTCTACGAGGCGTATGTCCAGAAAAATCATACGTGGCTCTTCAAAGAAGCGCCGCGGCGAGCCGATCTGCGTTTATACGAAGCGGTCTACCATTTCAACCTCTATCTTTGGCTGGCGCGCTTTTTGCAAAAGAAGGGGGGGCGTGTCCATCCCGAATTCCCCACCGGCAATGGGCAGATTGATTTGATTGTCTCCTTTCAGGGACAACGATATGGGCTAGAGTTGAAAAGCTTTGACGACGATTTTGAATACCAAGCCGCCTTGCGTCAGGCCGCCCGCTATGCGCGCCAGCTCCAGCTTGCCACAATCACAGTCGTCTTTTTTGTGGAAGCCGTGGACGATGAGACCCGCGCCCACTATGAAACGCCCTACCAGGACGCGACCAGCCGCGTCACGGTGGAGCCGGTGTTGGTGACGACGGTTGAATGAGTGAAAAAGCCGACGTAGGGCGGACTGGCAGTCCGCATTACAGGAGCAAGCAATGAGCAACGGTTGGGGCTTTGCCGATGACCGCTTCCCGGAAGTACGCCGCGCTGTACAACGGCTGTGCGCCGATTTCCCCGGCCCCTACTGGCAGGAGATGGACGCGGCGCGCGCTTACCCGACGGCTTTCGTGCAGGCGATGACCGCGGCGGGCTTTCTGGCCGCGCTCATCCCGGAAGAATACGGCGGGGGCGGCGCGTCCATAGCCGAGGCGTCTGTGATTTTGGAGGAGATCAACCGCAGCGGGGGCAATGGCGGCGTCTGCCACGCGCAGATGTACACGATGGGTGCGCTGCTGCGCCACGGCTCCGCCGGGCAGAAAGCAGCCTGGCTGCCGGAGATCGCCGCGGGCCGTCTGCGTTTGCAGGCTTTCGGCGTCACCGAACCTGGCGCTGGCTCGGACACCAGCGCCATCCAGACACGGGCCGTGGCTGACGGCGACGAATACGTCATCAGCGGCCAGAAAATCTGGACCAGCCGCGCCGAACATTCCGACCTGCTCCTGCTCCTGGCCCGCACCACCCCGGCAGCGGAAGTGGAGAAGCGCACCCACGGCCTCTCGCTCTTTCTGGTCGATCTGCGCACGGCCAGGGGCGCGGGGCTGACGATCCGTCCCATCCCAACGATGCTCAACCACCAGACCACCGAACTCTTCTTCGACGGTCTGCGCGTGCCCGCGGCCAACCGTATCGGTGAGGAGGGCCGCGGCTTTCGTTATGTTCTGGATGGGATGAACGCCGAGCGCATCCTCATCGCCGCCGAATCGGTGGGGGATGGGCGCTGGTTTGTCGAGCGGGCGGTGGAGTACGCCAACAGCCGGGTCGTCTTTGGGCGGCCTATCGGCCAGAACCAGGGCGTGCAATTCCCCATCGCGGCGGCCTACGCCCATCTGCGCGCCGCGGATCTGATGCGTTGGGAAGCGGCGCGCCTCTTTGACAGCGGCCAGCCCTGCGGTGCGGAAGCCAACCTGGCCAAAATGCTGGCGGCCGACGCGGCCTGGGAAGCGGCCAACGTCTGTCTGCAAACCCACGGCGGTTTTGGCTTCGCCACCGAATACGACGTAGAGCGCAAATTCCGCGAGGCCAAACTCTACCAGATCGCGCCCATTTCCAACAATCTGGTTCTGGCCTACGTGGCCCAGCACGTCCTCGGCCTGCCGCGTTCGTACTAAGAGAAGGGAGGAAGGGAAGACAAGAAGATCGTGTAGTGCCGATCCCTTCCTCCCCTCCTCCCCTCCTCCCCTCCTCCCTTCAGGAGTCCACAATGCTCCCCCTCTCCCACCTCACCGTTGTCGCCCTGGAACAGGCCATTGCCGCGCCCTTTGCCACGCGCCAGTTGGCCGATTTGGGGGCGCGGGTAATCAAAATCGAGCGACCCGATGGGGGCGATTTTTCCCGCCACTACGACACGGCCAGCCACGGGTTGTGCAGCCACTTTGTCTGGGTCAACCGCTCCAAGGAGTCGCTGGCCCTGGATGTCAAAAGCGCAGCAGGCAAGGCGATTCTGGAGAAGCTGATCAGCCGCGCCGATGTCTTTATCCAGAATCTGGCCCCCGGCGCAGTGGAGCGGCTGGGCTTTGCCAGCGAACGTCTGCGCGCTGACTATCCGAAGCTCATCGTCTGCAATATCAGCGGCTATGGGCAGGATGGCCCCTACCGGGAGAAGAAAGCCTACGATCTGCTGATCCAGGCCGAGACGGGCGTGCTTTCGGTGACGGGGACGGAGGAGACGCCCTCCAAAGCGGGCATTCCGGTGGCCGACCTGGCCGGCGGGATGTACGCCTTTGCCGGTATCCAGACCGCGCTGCTGATGCGCGAACAGACCGGCCAGGGCACTGTCGTCAACGTTTCACTTTTTGATTCACTATGCGAATGGATGGGCTTCCCTGCCTACTACAGTCTGGGCGAAAAGCGGCTGCCCCGTGCCGGGGCCAGCCACGCCGCCATCGCTCCCTACGGCCCCTTCCCCACCGGCGACGGGCGGGTGATCCTTTTCAGCATCCAGAACCAGCCAGAATGGGAGCGTTTCTGCGCGCTGGTGTTGGGCGAGCCGGAGTTCGCCTTCCATCCCGACTTCGCCAGCAATGCCGTACGCGTTGCCAACCGAATCTTGCTACACGAAACAATTGAAAAAGTTTTTGCCCGCTTGACTCTGGCCGAAGCGGTAGCGCGGCTGGAAGCGGCCCAGATCGCCAACGGTGAAGTACGGGATGTGAGGGAGTTCTGGCAGCACCCCCAACTGACGGAACGGGGGCGCATCACAACCGTTGCCAGTGAGGCCGACACCCCCCTGCCCGCGCTCTACCCCGCGGCCGAAATTGAGGGCGTCACCCCCCGCTTTGATCCCATCCCCAGTGTGGGCGCACACACGGCACAGATTCTGGAAGAGTTGCGCGCCGGTTGAACCGATGCGCCATCAGCCCGCTTGCGGCAGAAGCTCACCTGTGCGCCATAGGATCGGCCATTTCTAACGCAGCAGCGTGGGCAGATAGAGCCGGAACCCCAGTTGGAAGCGCCCTTCGATGAGAGAGCCAGGATTGCGGTCGGCATCAAACATCTGGACGCGCCAATAGTAGGTGTTGTCGGGTAGCGCTTTGGTTGGCGTCACACGTGTGAGGTCGGTAGTGATGGTGGTGGATTTGTTGTAGCTGCTGTTGTCTGCGTATTCAAACTTGTAGTAGGCCGCGCCGTCAATGGCTGCCCATGCGAAGGTGGGCAGCGAGCCGACGGTCATATTCTGGGGCGGCCAGGTTGGGTTCGGCAGCGGATACTCCTTGGTGAACTGCTGTGGAGGGCTGTAGGGGCCAATCTTGCCGTTGCCGTCCACAAGGGCCACCCGCCAATACCAGACGCCGTCGGCGAGGTTCTGTCCTTTGCTGGGGGAGAAGGAGGTAGATTGGATGGTCTGGTTAATCTTGGGCGTGGTGAAGGCGGGATTGTTGGCGACCTGGACGCTGTAGGAAGGTGTGGCCAGGCGTGGAAGCAGAGTCGGCGTGAGGAGTGGGTTCCAGCGCAAAGTCGGCTGACGATCCAGAAAGCTGTCGATTAAAGGAGAGATGGGCGTGGGCCACAAAGAGGTCTTTGTAAAGGTCATCGGTTCGCTCCAGTGGCCGATGATCTCTTTGGAACGACGCATCACCACCCGCCAATAGTATTGGGTGCCGGGCAGAAGAGAATTACTCACATCGGAGGGGGTAAAGCTGGTGGCATCTGTGGCCTGGTTGACCAGAAAAGTACTGAAATTGCTGTCGTCGTCGATCTGGATGGTATAGCCCGCGGCTCCTTCGACCCGATCCCAATCGAAGGTGGGGGTCATGAAGGCATCCGCCCCCGTAGAGAGATGGGGATTGCCCACGCGCCGGCTGTCCAGTTTGAAGCGCATGGCCGGCGACCAGGGGCCATAATCGAAGGCGAGGCCCTGGTGACGTTCATGGCGTGGGCGCACACGCCAATAGTAGGATTCATTGTTGGCATAAGCGATTTGGGACTGGAAAGTGGTCGGCAGGAGGGTGAAGAAAGAACCAGTCCCACTCTCATAGGTTTCCCAGGTCTCCGCCAGATCGGTAAACTGGTCGTCGCGGGCCACCTGCACCTGATAGCCATCGGTAGAAAAAGCGGGCATTCGCCAGCGCAGAGGCGGCATATCCTCGTAGACAACCGGGTTGGAGAATGGTGTATCGAAGGGATAGAGCGGGTTGAGCATCGCAGAGACGAAGAGCGGGCTATCCAGCCTCGACCCTTGGGCCGGGATGACGTCCCGGATCAGATTGGCATCCAGGCTGAAGACGGCCAGCGCCAAACTGCCCACCCAATCGGTATCCGCCGAACCGAGAGCCGTATAGGGCAGCAGAATCTGAAGCGATTGCAGGCTGCCATCAAATTCCACGCGCCCGCCGAAATCCGTCAGATTCTGCGCTGGCGACCAGCTACTGCCCTCCCAACGGTAAAACTGGGCCGAGGCGACGCCATTCCCGATCTTATCCACATAGAGAACATACTCGGGCTGATAGAGAGGGGACGGGCTAATGGCTGTATTGCCGCGGGGATCCGCGGCTGCGCCGCTGTTGACGATATGATCTGTGTCAAAATAGAGGGCATAGCGCACAGTATCGCTGATCGTGGCCCCGGTAGTGAAGGCGATCACCCAATGCTGGTTGTAGTTGTCGTCCACGCGGCGGTCAACGATTAGATAGAGATCGTTCAGCTCGTGGCTGCCCGCGCCCACATCCGGGCTGCCGGCCACCCAGGAGCGTCCGCTGGAGTCCGTCGTCAGGTTGGCTGGCACGGGAAAATCATAGGGGTTGCCGATGGTCACATCCAGCGAGAGATTGAAGTGGCGGGCAGGACCCCACTCGCCCAGAGGCTTGTCATCCACATCCTGGGCGCGCACCCGCCACCAATAGGTGCCGAAAGGCATCGCGTCCAGTTGTTCCTGCCAGGGCACATAATTGACGAATTGGGGCTGAACTTCATCAACCAGAACAGTGAAGCTCTCATCGCGGGCAAGCTGGAGTTGGTAGTGGTGTGCGCCGGAGACGGGCAGCCAGCCCAGGATGGGCGGTGACGCCACGGCCTCGAAGCCTTCATCGGGATAGATTGGCTGTGGGCTGGAAGCAAAGGGGAGCGTCGAGAGGGTGCTGCTGTAGCGGGTGGTCCAAGAGACCAGACTGCCCATAGGCTGCCCCTCGCGATAAGCGCGCACCCGCCAATAGTAGAGACTGCCCTCCTGCAAATCGGTGAAAGGATGATCCAGCGTGGGGGCGGCGGCGATCCCGGCGCTGTCTAGGGCAAAATTTGGGGAAAAGAAACCCGGATCATCGTCCACCTGCAGCCGGTAAAAGTCAGCCGTCGCGATGTCGCTGGCCGGTAGCGAGGCGTGGGCAATGTCCCAGACAAAAAGCGGCCAGGCGAACGAACGGTCAGCGTGTATGGGGAGATTGTCGGCGTCTGGGCTGTAGTAGGGCAGAGGATAGACAAGCGTGGGCGCTGTGGACTCAGCAACCTGAAATGACCAGACCTCACTCCAGGGCGTCACATTCCCCTGGGCATCCATGGCCCGCACATGCCAATAGTAGGCGGCGTTCAAAGTAACCGATTTCCACTCGGCTTGGGTATAGTTGCTCACATTGAAGAGAGTCGTATCCTCAATTTTCGGATTGACAAACGCATTGTTGTTGGCGATCTGAATCTGGTATTTCTCGGCTCCGGGCACGGATGCCCAGGAGAAAAAGGGATAGGCAAGCCCAATACTGTTGTTGGCTGGGGAGAGCAGTTGTGGTTTGAAGTTCCACTTGGCCCGGAAGCGCCGAATCTCGCTCCAGGGGGAGGTGATGCCCCGCGCGTCCACCGCCTGCACACGCCAGAAATAGTCCTGATCGTTGCTGTATGCCTTTTGTGGCGTGTAGTCGGTGTTGCGGCTGACGGTCTGGTTGAAGGTGGCAAAATTCTCCTGGGTGCTGACCTGCAAGCGGTATTCTTTGGCAGCTTCCACCGCTGTCCAAGAGAAGCGGGGCACAAAGGGCAGTTCTGCGCCATGCGCCGGCGAGAGGAGCTGGGGTTGATTGCTCCAGTTGAAAGTGAAGCTCGACACCGCGCTGGCCGCGCCAGCGTGCCCTCTGTAATCCACCGGTATCACGCGCCAATAGTAGATGTTGTTGTCCAAGCGTTGGGGGGGCGTGTGATTGGAGAGAGCGGAAACCGCGCTGTAAACAATGCTCGACATACCAGCATCGGTGGCGATCTGAAACTGGTAAGTAGCCGCGCCGGGCAGAGGCGTCCACGAGAAGTCCTCCGGGCCAAACGCGGCGCGCACAGCATCCGCGGCTGGGGCGAGGAGCAGAGGCACGAAAGTCTGGTTGTCGTTCCAATCCACCTGAAAGCTGAAGGCATCTGCATACTCTTGCCAACTGTTGGCTACATACGCCCGCACCCGCCAATAGAAGAGGCCATCGCCCAGGGCAAGAATCGGGGTATAGCTGGTATTGACTGTTTCTGCGCTCACCAACGGCGTGGCAAAACCACTGGAGGCGCTGATCTGCACCTGGTATTTGGTGGCACCGACAACGGGTTGCCACGAAAGCGAGGGGATACCCAGCGGCGGGTGACTGTTGCCAGTGGTCAGGGCACCTTCTGTCGGGGAGAGCAGCACCGGCACGCCGGAGGCAGTGTCAATGGTTGTAGTTCCCTCCTCTGCCAGCAGAGGCGCGGCTGCCATTACCAGCAGAAAGAGTATGAGCGCAAGCAACAGAGCAGGCGACCGTTGAAGAAGATGCATGTATACCAGACTCCATTTCACCTAGCGAACGAGAGCGGGCAGATAAAGACTATACACCTGAGAAGCTGGGTCTATTACAGTGAAGGACTTGGGCAATACCCCACATTTCTGGTTGGGATTGCAGACCCGAATATCGTAGACACCCGGCGCCATGCCACTCGGAGTGACAGCCACAAGCTGGCTTTTGGTCATAAACCGGACATCAAGCGCCTGGTAATCGCCGAGGAAAAGCTGGGGTGTCTTGACGAAGTTGGCACCCTCCACAGTAATGATAATGGGCGATGAATTTCTATGGCTAGCCGGATCAACATTCCCAATCCAGGGGATCTCCACATCGGGCGTCGGTGATGGGGTATTCGTTGCCGTGGGTGTGGCCGTTGGGGTATGGGTCGGTGTCGCAGTCGGCGTGCTGGTGGGCGTCGCTATCGGTGTATGGGTCGGTGTTGCGGTCGGCGTGCTGGTGGGCGTCGCGGTCGGTGTATGGGTCGGTGTCGCCGTCGGCGTGCTGGTTGGTGTCGCGGTCGCTGTATGGGTCGGCGTTGCGGTCGGTGTTTTGGTTGCGGTCGGCGTGACCGTAGCCGTCGGTGTGTTGGTGGGGGTAGGCGTAGGAGTTGGCGTGTAAACTGCGATCAGATTTTGACGCACAACTGTATCTGCCCCGCCAGGCCCAGAGACACTTAAAATCACATTGTAGACGCCCGTCTGCTGGTATGTATGCTGCGGGTGGCGGCGGGTATCGGTGTTGCCATCCCCGAAATTCCAGAGCCATTCATTGATGTCGCCCGTGGATGTATCCTGAAAGGTGATTTGCAGAGGGTATGCCCCACTGGTAGGGCTGGCCGTAAAGATGGCCTTGACCACCTGGTAGATGCGCACTGCGTTGACCTGCAAGATTTCACGATAATAGCCGTCCACAGTCGTATTTTGCAGGGTGACAGTGAAGACCCCGCTTGTTGTGTAGCGGTGGGCAGGCGTCGCGTCTGTGCTGCTGCTGCCATCCCCGAAGCGCCACAGCCGGGACTGCACCGCACCGGTAGAGGTGTCAGTGAAGGTCACTGTCGTTGGCGCAATGCCCGTGCTGGGCGAAACCGTAAACGATGCGGGCAGATAGTAATAGAATTTCTGACCAGCCAGTGGTCCAGGATTGCCATCGGCGTCGATCATTTGAATACGCCAAAAATAGGTACTATAAGGCAGGGCTTTGGTCGGCGTGAAGCGAGTCAAATCCGTAGTAACAGTCGTAGAGCCATTGAAACTGCTGTTGTTGGCATATTCGATCTTGTACTTGGCCGCCCCATCAATCGGCTCCCAAGCGAAGGTAGGCAGTGTGTCAATGACCGCATCTTGGGGCGGCCAGAGCAGTGTGGGCAGTGTGTATCCCGTAGTAAAGCCAAGCGCAGGGCTGTAGGGGCCAATCTTGTTGTTACCGTCCACCAGGGCGACCCGCCAATACCAGACGCCGTTGGGTAGATTCTGCCCTTTAACGGGTGAGAAGGCTGTGGACTGGGTGGGCTGGGTGATCCTGGGCTGGTTGAAAGCCAGATTGTTGGCGATCTGGAGGCTATAGGAGGGTGCCGCCAGGCGTGGCGTCGCGGTCGGCGTCAACACGGCAGACCAACGCAGGGTCGGTTGCTGGCCCAGGATGCTGTCGGCCAGGGGCGCAATCGGCGTCGGCCACAGCGATGTCTTAATGAAGCTGAGAGTCTCGGTCCAGTGGCCGATGATATCTTTGGAACGGCGCATAACCACGCGCCAGTAATACTGGGTGCCGGGTAAGAGCGACCCGTTGTCAGAGGGGGTAAAACTGGTGGCATCCGTATCTTGGGTAAGGAAAGGAGTGCTGAAGTTGCTGTCGTCATCAATCTGGATAGTGTAGCCAGCGGCTCCATCAACGCGATCCCAAGCGAAAGTGGGGGTCATGAAGGCGTCCACCCCCGTGGAAAGATGGGGATTGCCCACGCGTCGGCTATCCAATTTGAAGCGCATAGCCGGCGACCAGGGGCCGTAATCGAAAGTAGTGGCCTGGTGGCGTTCATGGCGCGGACGTACCCGCCAATAGTAGGATTCGTTGTTGGCGTAGGCCTCCTGTGATTGGAAGGTAGTTGGCAGCAGTGTGAAGATCGCCGACGTGCCGGATTCAAATGTCTCCCAGGTTTCTACAATGTCGGTAAACTGGGCATCGCGGGCCACCTGCACCTGATAGCCATCGGTGGTAAAGGGGGACATGCGCCAGTGTAGCGGCGGCATATCCTCGTAGACAATCGGGTTGGAAAAAGGCGTGTCAAAAGGAAAGAGCGGATTGAGCATATTGGAGACAAATACTGGATTGTCCAGGCTGGCTCCCTGGGCCGGGATGGCGTCCCGGATTGTGTTGGCCTCCAGGCTGAAAACGGCCAGAGCCAGACTGCCCACCCAATCCGTGTCCGCCGAGCCGAGGGCCGTGTAGGGCAGCAGAATCTGGATCGATTGCAGCGCTTCGTCAAAGCCGATCCGCCCATTCATAGCCGCCAAGTCCTGTTTTGGCATCCAACTGCTGCCATTCCACACATAGAAATCGGCGGAGATCAGGCCGTTCCCGATTTTGTCCACATAGAGGACATATTCGGGCCGATAGAGAGGGGATGGGCTGATGGCTGTATTGCCGCGGGGATCCGTAGCTGCGCCGCTGTTGGCGATGTGATCTGTGTCAAAATAGAGAGCATAGCGCACAGTATCGCTGATCGTGGCCCCGGTGGTGAAGGCGATCACCCAATGCTGGTTGTAGTTATCGTCCACCCGGCGGTCAACGATCAGATGGAGATCGCGCAGTTCGTGACTGCCTGCGCCTGCATCCGGGCTGCCGGCCACCCAGGAGCGCCCTGTGGAATCCGCCGCCAGGTTGGCTGGCACGGGAAAATCATAGGGGTTGCCGATGGTCACATCCAGCGAGAGATTGAAGTGGCGGGCAGGTCCCCACTCACCCAGAGGCTTGTCATCCACATCCTGGGCGCGCACCCGCCACCAATAGGTGCCAAAGGGCATCGCGTCCAGTTGCTCTTGCCAGGGCACATAATTGACAAACTGGGGACGAACCTGCTCAACAAGCTGGGTAAAGTCCTTGTCGCGGGCGAGATGGAGTTCGTAATGGTCGGCCCCAGCCACTGGCAGCCAACCCAGAATGGGCGGCGAACCCACAACCTCGAAGCCGTCAACGGGATAGATCGGATCGGGTTGATCCGACATTGGCAGGCTGGGGACAGCACTGCTGTGGCGGGCAGTCCAGGTGGGCTGGCTACCCATCGGCAACCCCTCCCGGTACGCCTGCACCCGCCAATAGTAGAGAGTACCCTCCTGCAGATCGGCAAAGGGATGGTTCAACGTAGGAGCGGCGGCAATCCCCCTGGTCTCTACACTGAAGTTGGGGGAGAAGAAGCCCGGATCATCGTCTACCTGGAGCAGGTAGTAATCGGGCCCCACCACATTGTTAGGGCTGCCTGGCAGCGGGCGAGGGGCATGTGCGCTATCCCATAAGAAGAGCGGCCAGGGGAAAGAACGATCCCCGTGAACGGGCAAGTTCTGCGCATCGGGGGTATAGTAAGGCAAAGGATAGATGAGATTGGGTGCAGTCGGCCCCGGATTGCCCGGTGAGAGAACACCGGTCGGATCCACATACTGGAAGGACCAGGCATCACTCCAGGGCGTGACGCTGCCCTGGGCATCCACAGCGCGCACCTGCCAGTAGTAAGCCGTGTTGGCTAGCGCGGTTGACCATTCGGGTTGGGTGTACTGGGTCACATTGTAGAGAGTGGTGTCAACAATCTTGGGGTTAAAAGCATTGTTGTTGGCGATCTGAATCTGGTACTTTTCGGCTCCCGGCACGGGTGCCCAGGAAAAAAAGGGGTAGGACAGACCGACACTGCTGTTTGCTGGCGCAAACAGTTGGGGTTTGAAGTTCCACTTGGCCCGGAAGCGCCGAATCTCACTCCAGGGGGAGGTAATGCCCCGCGCGTCCACCGCCTGCACACGCCAGAAGAAGTCCTGGTCGTTGCTGTATGCCTTCACGGGCGTGTAATCAGTATTGCGGGTGACGACAACCTGGTCGAAGGTGACAAAATTTTCCTGGGTGCTGACCTGCAAGCGGTACTCTTTGGCAGCATCAACGGCTGTCCAGGAAAAGCGGGGCACAAAGGGCAATTCCGCGGCTTGGGCGGGGGTCAGAAGCTGGGGCGCACTGCTCCAGTTGAAAGTGAAACTCCACACTGGACTGGGTGCGCCGGCGCGCCCCTGGTTGTTCAAGGGCGTCACACGCCAATAGTAGACATTGTTGTCGAAGCGCTGGGGAGGCGTGTGGTTGGGCACAGCGGCAACCGCGCTGTAGACAACAGTGGACATACCGGCGTCGGTGGCGATCTGAAACTGATAGGTAGCCGCGCCAGGCAGAGGCATCCACGAGAAGTCATGCGGGCCAAAGGCCGATCGTACCGCATTCTGGGCCGGGGAGAGGAGCAGGGGCAATAGAGTCTGGTTGTCGCTCCAATCCACCTGAAAACCGAAGGGGTCGGAATAGTCTTGCCAACTATTGGAGACAAAGGCACGCACCCGCCAATAGTAGAGGCCATCACCCAGAGCGATGAGCGGGGTATAGCTGGTATTGACCGTTTCCGTACTTACCAGCGGCGCGGCAAAGCCACTGGAGGCGCTGATCTGCACCTGGTACTTGGTGGCACCTACAACTGGCTGCCAGGAAAGGTCAGGAATGCCCAGCGGTGGGTGGCTGCTCCCTGTAGTCAGTGCGCCATCGGCAGGCAGCAGCAGAACGGGTATCGCCGAGATTGCGTCTACAGCACTCGGCGCGGGTGCTTGGGCCCAGAGAAGGGGAGGTGAAATGGTTATCAGGCAGAGCGTTAGTGTGAAAAACAGAAAGGAAACGCGTAATAAACGTGTAAAGGGCATGATCGTCTCCGTCGGCGTTGATCAGACACAACATACAATCTCGTCCTGTCGTGATCATCGAACACAGTTGTTCATCACCCACATTACACACTTTGCGCCAATCCTGTAATACGTAAACTGCCTATATTTTGCGCAGAGGGATTACGGCGCGGTAAGCGCGGTAGCGAAGTCACGCGCATACTATCCGGCGCGCGCTTGCGCCAACATATTCAGGCAAAATTCGTTGGTTTTCCCTCTTTACAATTGCGTACTCCTGTGCTACACTCGCATTAGTTCGATTTTCAATTCACTTTTTGTTGGAAAGGAGGCGGTTTCATGGCAGTCCAAGTGCAAATGTTTGCTCACCAGCGGCAGCTTGCTGCCAGCGGAATACGCCTATCGTCCGAACAGCGGTACTGATCCGCTGATCTTGCCCCGTTTGTCCGGCCGCAGGCGTCCTCCGCACTGCGGCCTTTTTGATTGGCCGCAGCCAAAAACTGAGTTTTTAAGAAAAAACTCAGTTTTTGGATCAATTGCAACACCAACCAATTTGAACCAAACGAGGACCAAACGTTGAGTAACTACAACGGAAACGACAGCGGCCAGTGGGACGAAAACGAAGCGCTCCTGGCCTTCTACAACCAAAAATTCAGTCTGCCCCGCCAGCGCAGCCAGGGCAAAGCGCCCAAACCATCCAACCTGGGCGAAAAGATGGAACGGGAGCGCGGTCTGGTGGACACAGTGACCGCAGACCGGGGCATTGCCCTGGGCCTGGAGATCAGCTACACACCAGCCCGCTTTGAAGCCGAGTGGCTGCTGGATTCCCTGCGCACCTTCTTTCTGCAGGACCTGATCATTGATGTGACAGCCCAGGTGAAGGGGGGCAAGGAAGCCAATGTCTACCGCTGCATCCCCCACGCCACCATCGACGCCGACTGGCTGGCGGTCAAAGTCTACCGCCCGCGCCAGTTTCGCAATCTGCGCAACGACGCTATGTACCGGGAAGGGCGGCAGATTCTGACCGACGAGGATGGCAAGCCCGCCGACCCCAAAGACGACCGCATCATCCGGGCCATCGGCAAAAAGTCGGCCTTTGGCGTGCAGGTGCAGCACACCTCCTGGCTGATGCACGAGTACACCACCCTGCAAAAGCTCTATGCCGCGGGCGCGGCCGTGCCCCGCCCGGTGGCGGTGGACCAGAACGCGATTCTGATGGGCTATGTGGGGGATGGCAGCCGGGCTGCGCCGACGCTCCACGAGGCGACGTTGCGCCCGGCGGAGGCCGAACCGCTCTTCCACGAGACGCTGCGCAACATCGAAGTGATGCTGAACCAGGGCTACATCCACGGCGACCTGTCGGCCTACAACATTCTCTACTGGGAGGGGCAGATCACACTGATTGACTTCCCCCAGGTGACGAATGCCCAGGGCAACCGCAACGCCCGCAAAATTCTGGAGCGGGATGTGCGCCGGGTCTGCGAATACTTCGGGCAATACGGCGTACGCTGCAACGCCAGCGCCATCACAGAAAAACTGTGGGGGCGTTACGCCGCGCCGGACCCAATGGACTATCTGGCCGATATGTCGCGCGTGGAAGCAGCGCGGGACGAAGCGGAGCGGTTAAAAGCGGAACGGGCCGAAAGGTAAGGAATCCCTGCTACGTGCTGCGTACTCCGTCAGTAATACCAAAATCGTCACGACCGACGGAGTACGCAGCACGTAATACAGTGATCAAGAATGCCGACGCAGACGCACAAAACATCGGCTTCTCTTAAGCCAGCGCCCACAACTGCCGGGTCAATTGGGCGTGGCCGTTGTGCTGGCTCATGTGTTCGATGGCGTGCTGGATGTCGTAGCGCACGGTAAGGGAGCGCTGGTTGACCGGATGGGGTTTGCCCTGTTCCAGGTCTTGCGGGCGCAGACTGTCCAGAAAGATATGCACCCACTCCTGGGTGCGCTTGGCGCGTGCCGCCAGGTACGCCGGGTCCAGATTGGCAGGGCCAAACTCCTCGTCCCCTTCGTCCCCGTTGATATCGCCCCATTCGATACGCCCCATCTGCCATTCGGCGCGGCGCAGCAGATAGACTGTGGACGAAACGTTGTGGGCGATCAGCCAGCCCAACGAGCCGGACGGCCCCTTCCACGGGCTTTCTTCAAAGGGTTTCCAGGTGAGTGCAGGCGCGGGCAGGTCTTTCAGCAGTGCCTCAATTTCCTTGTATTTTGAATCAAACACTCGCCGATAGGTGGCGATTTCAGACGGGTCGCTGGGTGGCATGGGTGGCTCCTTTGGATGGGATCAATGGGTCATTAGCCAAAAGTGTGCTAAACAAAATTTAACGAAAGTCAATCAATATAGGTCATTATTCTGAGTTCCCTCCTCTCTCCAATTCCCTCATTTACCAACAGATGCTCACTTCAGCGTACTCGGCAGGTAGAGTTTATGCGTATATGATATCGGGGTAGCCGTAGGTGTCGGCGTGGTTGTAGCCGTTGGCGTGCTGGTTGATGTCGCTGTGGCGGTCACGGTCGATGTTGAAGTATGCGTAGACGTCGCTGTAGCTGTCGGTGCTTGTGTTGGTGTCAGTGTGGCCGTAGCCGTTGGAGTATTGGTCGATGTGGCTGTAGCGGTCGCAGTCGACGTTGAAGTTTGCGTAGGCACCGCTGTAGCTGTCGGCGTGTGTGTTAGTGTCTGTGTGGCTGTAGCCGGTGGGGTACCGGTTGATGTCACTGTAGCAGTCGCAGTCGGCGTTGGGGTATGCGTAGGTGTCGTTGTAACTGTCGGCGTAGCTGTAGCCGTTGGCGTGCTGGTTGATGTCGCTGTAGCGGTCGCAGTCAACGTTGGACTGTGCGTAGGCGTCGCTGTAACTGTCGGCGTGTGTGTTGGTATCTGTGTGGCTGTAGCCGTTGGCGCGCTGGTTGATGTCGCTGTAGCGGTCGCAGTCACCGTTGGACTGTGTGTAGGCGTCGCTGTAACTGTCGGCGTGTGTGTTGGTATCTGTGTGGCTGTAGCCGTTGGCGTACCGGTTGATGTCACCGTAGCAGTCGCAGTCGACGTTGGGGTATGCGTAGGTGTGGGCGTCTGTGTTGCCGGATCGCCGGGAGGTCGCAGCACCCGAAATGTTCCCCATGTCCAGTTGGACAGCGTATGAATGCCCGGATCAAGATAATGGACGAGAGATCCGCTTCCCTCAACGTTGTCGAGTGTTAACGTCGTGCCCCAGACCAAACCATAATGACCCTCGGGCACAGCTGTACTCATAGCCAGAGGGTGATCGTCCACATTTTGCGCATAAGTCTGGATTCCATAGAACTCAGTGTTCGCGCAATTAGGGTATTCCCGATAGCTCCTATAGACCGCCTGCCAACTTCCGCCCCACAGATCCTCATTGCGACAGGCTTGGACTCGGGCATCGTCAAAATAAGCAGGCAACGTTGGGGGTGTGGGCGTAGAAGTTGGTGTAGCGGTCAATGTAGGCGAAGGTGTCGGAGAGATATTTGGTTCTCGTTGCAGCTTGTAGTATGCAATCTCTTTGTCATTGATAATTGGTCGATATGTAAACTGAATCATCTCGGCTGCAGCAGGGATATTTTCAAGCTGGATAATTTGATCATTTCGATCATACGCTATAACTGAGATCAAATCACCCGCTTTCCAATCCGGCAAGGACAAAATAACTACGTCAGATTGATCTCCTAACGGCTTCCAAAAAGTGATCTCACTATCGGTGCGTTTCTCGATGATGAAATGTTCACCAACTGATAATTCGTGGTCATTGAAAACTTGAAAACTACCTGCGATTATCGTTTTCCCATCCTGTATATAGACTCCATTAGGAGCGATCTGCTGCGAACCAATTGTATAGGGTGCTGTCGGGTTCCAGTTCGCAACAACCATAATATCGTCAAATTCAGTTTTGGAGACATCTTCGCCAATATATGCAAAATCGGTCGCTAATCGATCCGCATATTCGGATAGTACTTCTTTTTGTAAAATTGAAACCAGGCATAGCCAAGGAGATTCCAGTCCGCCGCCATACTTATCTGATATATCCAAATTGTAACTGAGCATATAACCTGTAGCTATATTCCAGGTCAAAACCGCAAGATTTGTTGTAAAGGATTCGGGTGCTAAGTTGTGCTGGTAGAATAGCGTTTTGTCTCTGGATAAAAATGCTGTGAACGGAAAAATTTTCCAATTGTTATTTCCCCACCAATCAGATGTTGCTTGTGAGGCATTGTGCCCCAATAAATAGCTGCCGTTAAATCCAACCTCGGTCTCTATCAATCGATCGTAACCAGTTTCGGTCATCAAGCGATTATCAGCAAAGGTTCTCGTATGTTCTAGCCATCCCCAAAGATAAGCCATAGAATTAGGTGCTGAGTTATTGAAATCGACCTCTATACCCCGCGCACCGACCTGATCTTCAAAGACGAAATCACTCGGCAGTTCAATAGTCATTTCCTGCATCAAACTATCTAGCCTTTGTTGAACTTCAGTAGCGTATGGCGAAACAACATATCCTCCATGCAGCCACCGCCAGGGTTCCAGGCTAGAGTTAAAATTTGAATCGCGAGCAGCATTTTCTGGAGTGCATTCTGGATGCTCAGGGGTGCCAGGGTAACATTCATATTTAGGAGCACCATTTTCATCGAGAACAGCAATACTGTTTGCAGAGAGTGTATCCATAGTAGGTGACTCATCATCCCACCACGTAGGATTTGTATAGGGCATATTAAAAAATCCCTTTTCTCGCGCTACTGTAAACAAACCTGCCAGTTCAGATGTTGTCCCTATAGTATTTTTTGGAGGTAGCAAGTCTGGATAATTTTCGTCAAAGCCATCAGGCCAGAAGGAGACCCAGTGTAGGATGGCAGGGGCTGAAATATCAGATAGGGTATCCGTTTCGTCATATTGACTTATCGTTCTATCTGCGTCCATTTTGATGATTGGAGAACTGGCAACTTGCTCAAAGTCTGATCCAAGTTTGAGTCGCAAATCAGGTTGAGAATCGAAGTGGTTGCCCATGCGATACCCTTCAATAGTACCGATGAAGTTTGTCCCAATATGAATACGCACAGTAGGAGAATCCCATGTCACACCACTCTGGATCCGTGGGTAAAAGGTATGATACAAATAGTAGCTTCCTAATAGGTCGTTATCTTCTATAGGACCAAGCCAAGTATTAATGATTTCGGACTCTTTATGGATAGTGTACATGGCAAGGTTGCCTTTTGACGACTTGACTGCCTGATAGTCCGAAAATACTCCTGGCCATCCGGGATAACGGATAACATATGAATAAGACGGTTGCAGGTCAAATACGCTGGGTTTGAGTACCACACCTGGCATTACCGGTAGCAAGATTTCTTGCATATCCTCCTTAAGAAACATCAGGTCCGAAGGAAATAATACCCGATCAACTATACGATCTGTTGAATTTTCTAGGGATAATTTCATGTCAAACCAATGTTCTACAGAGGGCGTAATATCGACCCAGACATTGATTGCATCATCCTTGTCTGTTTTGATAGTGACATAATGAAGATTAAGACGTTGATCCAATTCATTCCATTGCCATGAAAATTCTCGGTTAGGTCCATTTAGTTGATACTTACAGCCACCAACATAATTATCATAATCATCGCTCAAAAACACACCGCCCCACAGACACTGACCGCGTGAACCATCGCTTACATACTGTTCGGCATCGCTTACATTATGTTCGGAAACTTTATCTTGGATATATTTGATTCCACCGTTAGCCTTGTAAATACCGATTTCGTAGTAATCGTTACCAAGTTTCAAAATGCTTAAGTCAGGATCATCAACAAAATAGATGGTTGGTTCACTTGATGAAATCGCATCAACCCTTGTAATGGAAAATAGCAGGTAGAAAAATATCACCACAAGACGCAGTATCATATTCATTTTCATTAGAATGTATCCAAAATGAGATGAATGACCAAGTTTCAGTGAACCACAAATTGTAGTGACTATTGCTCTCAATAGAACCAAACTATTTGGGGTTTCCATTATAGGCCGATTCCCTCTCTGCTGTCTAACCGGAATCGGGCTGACCGGTGTACAATAGATGTTATTTGTCATCCATCACATCCGGCGTCCGCAATCCTATGACCCTTCCGACAATTCTCATCGTTCTCGTCGCTCTTTTCGTCGCTGTCGCCTTCTTTGGCGGCATCTTTCTTTACGTCTACTGGTGGCTGATCCAGCGCGCCCTGCCCGATCTGAGCGGCAAACTGCCGCTGGACGGTTTGTCCGCGCCGGTGGAGGTGTTGCGCGACGAACGCGGCATCCCCCACATTTATGCCCAAAACCAAGCCGATCTTTTCCGCGCCCAGGGCTTTGCGCATGCCCAGGACAGGCTCTGGCAGATGGAGCAGAACCGGCGCATCGCCAGCGGTCGTCTCTCCGAACTTTTCGGCGTGGCCGCGCTGGACGTGGACCGTTTCAGCCGTATCGTCGGTTTCCGGCGGGCGGCCGCGGCCGAATTGGCGACGCTGCAGCCGGAAATGGTGGCGGTGCTGGAAAATTACGTGGCGGGCATCAACGCCTACATCCGCAGCCGCCCCGGACGCCTGGCCGCGGAGTTCAATCTGCTGCGCCGCCAGCCAGAGCCGTGGACACCCCTGGATGTCATCGCCTTCTCCAAAGTGATGGGCTGGAGTCTGAGCGTCAATTGGGAGAGCGAACTGGTGCGGCTGCAACTGGCGAACCAGCTTGACCCGCTGCTGGCGGCTGATTTGGAACCCGACTACCCACACCAAAACCCCGCCATCACAGAAGCGCTGGGGGAAAAGAGTCTGCGTCTGGTCAGCACAGCCGGTCTGCTCCTGGGCCAGTACGAAGAGTTACAGAAGTGGCTGGGACCGTCTGGGCCAAACCAGGGCAGCAACAATTGGGTGGTTGCGCCCAAACAGAGCAGCAGCGGGCGGGCCATCCTCTGCAACGATCCCCACCTCTCCCTGACAATGCCCGGCGTCTGGTACGAGAATCACCTGCACTGCAATGAAAACGGAGACAGCGGACGGCAGACCGCAGACGGCAGACCGCAGACCGGAGACGGCGGACGGCAGACCGCAGACGGCAGACCGCAGACCGCAGACCGCAATTCGCCCCTCACAACTCGCAATTTCCACGTCAGCGGTGTGACATTTGCCGGTGCGCCCGGTGTAGTTATCGGCCACAACGAGCGCATCGCCTGGGGTGTCACCAACGCCTTCCCCGATGTGCAAGACCTCTACATCGAGCGGCCACACCCGGAGCAACCGAATCTCTTCGCCTACGGCGACGGCTGGGAAGCAGCGCGGGTGATCGAAGAGCGAATCGTCGTGCGCCGCCAGAATCGTCCCCACATCGAGCGGGTCGTCATCACCCGTCACGGGCCGCTGATCGACCGGCTGGTGAACGGCGGCGCGGGCACACCGCTGGCCCTGCGCTGGCAGGGACACCAGCCGGGCCGTCTGATCCACGCGATTTTGGGCATCAACCGGGCGCAGAATTGGGAAGAGTTCGACGCTGCCCTGGCCGATTGGAGCGTGCCCGCGCAGAACTTTGTCTATGCGGACGTGGAGGGCAACATCGGCTATCGGCTGGCGGGGGATATTCCCATGCGCCGCGCCGGGCTGGGGCTGCTCCCCGCGCCGGGCTGGACGGACGAGTACGAGTGGACGGGACTGATCCCCCACGCCGAACTGCCCAGCGTCTACAACCCGCCGTCTGGGTTGATTGTGACCGCCAACAACAAAGTGACCGGCGACGACTACCCCCACTTTCTCGGCGTGGAGCATTTCCCCGGCTGGCGCGCACGGCGCATCGAGGAGATGCTGCGCGAGAAGCGGCGGCTGAACCTGCGCGATATGGAGCAGATTCAACTGGACACCACCAGCCTATACGCCGCGGAGCTGGCCCCCCTCCTGGTCAGCCACCAGAGCAGCGACCCGTATGTCAACATCGGCGTCAATTTGCTGCGCAACTGGAGCCACACAATGGAAAAGGAGAGCGCGGCTGCGCTGGTCTTCCACTACACGCTGCTGCACCTGCTCGATATGACCTTTGGGGAGAAGATTGGCGCGGCCAAAAAGGGTTTTCTAGGCGGCACACTCAGCCCGCTCTTTATTATCAGCGGCTTTATGCACCGGGCCGAGACCCGGCTACTGGAGATTCTGCGCGCAAACGAGGAATCGCTCTGGTACACCGACGCCAAAACGGGCCGTCAGCGCAGCCGGGATGAACTGATCGGCGAGGCGTTGCAGCTTTCCGTGCGCCGCATCCGCAAAGAGGTGAACCCCACGCCGCGCAACTGGGCTTGGGGGCGCATGCACCAGATACGTTACGGACATCCGATGGGCAGCGTGCGCATCCTGGCCGGCTTCTTCAACCGGGGGCCGTACCCCCTGGGCGGCGACGGCACAACGCCCAACCAGACAAGCTATGCACCGGAACTGCCGCCGGGTCTGGCCCAGATGGTGGCGAGCTACCGGCAAATCTACGATGTGGGCGATTGGGACGCAGCGCGCACCGTCACCACCAGCGGGCAGAGCGGCCACCCCCTCAGCCCCAACTACGCCGACCAGATTCCGATGTGGCTGGAAGGGGTCTACCACCCCATGCCCTGGAGCCGGGAGGCGGTGGAAGCGGTGACGGTGCATCGGCTGCGGCTGGAGCCGGGCGGGGAAAACCGAATAATTTAACCAGAGTAGGGGCATGAGGTTCGGGAAAAGAGGTAGTGGGCAGCGACTGTAGAGCGAATATCTCCGAGAAAATCCTCTCTCGTCTTTGCATGAATCCATAGCAAGCGATCTATCGCTTTGGGTAGTGTTGTATACCTAAAAAGTTGCAAGGGGTGAGAACGTGTGGAACGAACAGAGTTGGACGTTCTCACTGATAAGATACCAGCGAATGGATGGGTCACACAAGGTTTGCACCTCCGTCATTCGTTCAGCGCGGTACATGGAGTCCACGTCATCTGCAATGGCCGGATGGCAGCCCAATTCACTGACACCCGGCGGCAATGTTGCCAGAATTTTGCGTAATCCAGCGACGCTGATGGCGGCCGGTAGGGATTCGCCGGTTCCCAGTTGACCATAGAAGTTCCCACAATAACGCACACTGGCGCTGAAGTGGCGTAGCGGAACGCCGAGCTGGGAGGCTAGTTTGATTGCAATCGAACGCACAGGCTCCGTGCGATGAAGATGTTGATGGGAATCGATATGCGTTGGCGCTTGCCCGACAAGTTGGCGAAACTTCATCAGTTGGTCAGCGACCGCATTTGCCACCGCCACCGGGTCATCCAGATCAACGACCTGATACAAAGCCACCCAGGCACCGTCGCGATAGATCCATTCGCCGAGGTCGAGATGGAGTCCCAGGCTGAAATCCGGGTGCGCCCGGCCATAAGTAGCTGCTTCGACTGCGGCGGGCCAGCGCACCATCAGGCTGGCGCTGGTTACAATGCCCTGCTCATGCGCGGTGATGATCCCGTGGTTGACCCCAGCGCTCTGACCGAAATCATCGGCATTGACGATTAGATAACGCTTCACCATTGCTCTCTTTCACAAACAGTGTAACCAATGCCTGGAGATCAACACCGTTCTTAACAGCGCTGAAACGCTCTTCAACCTCAGTTTTGTAACCCACGTTGCGGAGCAGATCACGGTAGGTATCGATCAGCCAGGGCCGCAATAAATAATCTTTCTCACCGCCATAGGTATTGACCATCAGGAATCGGCCCCCACTCTGTGTGGCCGCAAAGAGCTCCGCGACCAGCCAACCGACCTCAAAGCAGGAATAGAGCCAGCCCAGGCAGTAGATTGTTTCGGCCATGACAATCAAATCCCAGCGTCCCTCCGCCTGCGGCTCATAGGCCATGACATTCGCTACGCGGAAATCGACATTCTCTACCCCAGCCGACATTGCCTGCGCCCGGGCAATCGCCGATGGCGCAATGTCAAGCGCAATCACCCGGTCGGCGATTGGGGCCAGCATCCGGCTGAAGTGCCCGGCACCGCAGCCAATCTCCAGTACGCGTTCATAATGCCGATCTGCAAGTATGGCGAACTGTCGTTCATACCGACGCAGGTCAAACTCCGCCCCATCCATTTCCCAGGGATTGGCTTGCCGCCACTTCTCCTCAAACGTCGCTTGCGCCAATTGATCCGCATTTTCACGACCACCCATCAAAGCCTCCCTCTTATCTGACCAGCGAAGGGTGCGTACTAAATACACACACCCTTCACGCAGTTCTCATTACCCACTCCATCACTTGCAATGCCTCATCTAACCAATTCTGCGCTTGATTAGGTGGCGGTCTCCACTCAGCAGACCAGCCCAGCCATTGCATCGCCACATGCAGGCGACAACAGTTCAATGCCGCCAAGAACTCATCGATAGTCGGTGACCAGCTACCCTCGCCACTCAATGCCTGGTGATAAGCCAATGCCATAAGGCTCTTTTCCGCCTCTGTCCAATTGCCGGCAATCAGCGCCGCCAGGTCGAGCAGACCGGGGCCGAGCGCCGCCATCTCCCAATCGACCGGACAGACGCGCAGCCGGTCCGCCGTCTCCTGCA
>CAMDEX010000056.1 GCA_945897075.1 Litorilinea aerophila | reverse complement strand
TGCGCCCGTTGTGCGTCCGGCGCAGCAAGCAGCGCCCCTACGGCACGACTGACGCGCCCCTATCAATGAAGGAACTCTTGTGTACGACCAACCAACCGGTCAGCCAGCGCTGCGCACCCCGTCCAATGACGCCCCAACCCGCCCAGAATTCTACATTGCCCTGACATCGCCTACCGTCAGCCGGGTGATGATCGGGCTGAACCTACTCGTTTTTGCCGCGACTTTCGTCTTTGGTCTGGTCGTCTTTGGAACGTGGACAGGGCCGGTGGATCTGCGCGTCCTCTATCTGCTGGGGATGAAGTCCAATAGCGACATCCTCAACGGCGAAGTCTGGCGGCTCTTGACCGCCATGTTTCTGCATATCGGCCCCACCCATCTCATCTCCAATCTGATCGGCCTCTTTATGCTGGGGCCGATTCTGGAAGGACATCTGGGCCATTGGCGCTTTGCTGTCATCTACCTGATCGGCGGTCTCTTTGGCAGTGTAGCCAGCTATGCCTTCTCCCCGGCGCTCTCTGCGGGGGCCTCGGGCGCAATTTTTGCCCTGTTGGGTGCGACGGTTCTCTACTTCTTTCGCTTCCGCGAGAACTTCGGGCCGCGCGGACAGGAGATTCTGCGCTCGATGCTGGTCGTGCTGGTGTTGAATCTGGTGATGGGCGGCGCGCTGGCGAATGTGGACAATTGGGGACACATCGGCGGGCTGCTGGGCGGGCTGCTGGTGGCCGCCGGTCTCTTTCCCCGCTTCCGTCTGCCCGCTGCGATTCAGTTGGGACGCCAGCCGCTGGTGCGTGAGCCCAACGACGTGCGCCAAATTGGATGGGTTCTTCTCTGCGTCTTTCTGTTGTTCCTCGCCTTCTGGCTGGCAACCCAGGCAGGCCCACCTCTCCAATAGGAGACCCGCGGCGTGGCTCAAACCCGTTTGCCGGACGCGCCGGCCCTGATCAGCCCTGCAATCTCTCTGAATCGGGCGATTCTGACCCTGGCAATACCCGCAGTGGTCGAGAATCTGCTCCAAACCGTCGTCTTTTTCAGTGATACAGTGATGATCGGCTGGATTCGAGACCCCGCAGCCTTAGCCGCGGTCGGGCTGTCGGGCACACTCTTTTACCTGCTGATGACTCTTTTTGGCGCGCTGGCGGTCAGCGCCACCGCGCTGGTGGCGCGCGCCTGGGGCGCGGGGGATCGGCCACGGGCAGAGATGGTGGCGGCCCAATCGCTGCTCCTCTGCGGCGTGCTGTCGCTGGTGGGGACGTTGCTGCTCCTACCCTTTGCGCCGGATTACCTGCGGCTGATGGGCGGCGATGCCGATGTGGTGGCCCAGGGCACTCAGTTCATCCGCATTGTGCTCTGGTCGTCGGTCTTCAATTTCCCGATGATGGTTGCCAACGGCATTATGCGCGGTGCGGGCGACACCCGCACGCCGATGTGGAACACGCTGGTCATGAACTGTTGGAATATCGTCGTCAGCTACACGCTGATTTTTGGCGCGTTCGGCTTCCCCGCGCTGGGGCTGGTCGGGGCCGCCATCGGGACAACCACAGCGCGCGGCGTGGGCGGTATTCTGGCCGTGGGCGCGCTCTTGGGTGGACGCACGCCGCTGCGCATTCACTGGCGCGCGCTCTTGCGTTGGGACGGGCAGATGGCGCGCCGGGTATTGCAACTGGCCATCCCCACCGCCATCGAAGGCAGCATCGCCCAATCGGGCTTCATCCTCTTTACGCGGATGGTCGCTTCGCTGGGCACGGCGACTCTGGCCGCGCACCAGATTGCCCTGCGCGTGGAATCGTTGAGCTATATGCCGGCCTGGGGGCTGGCCGCGGCCGCCACAACGATTGTGGGGCAGGCGCTGGGCGCGGGCAGGATGGAGCGGGCCGAAGCGTCAATTCGGCGCACAATTCTCTTTTCGATTGGTTTCAACCTGCTGCTTGGCCTGGTGTTTGTTCTCTTTTCCCGCTCGATTGTCTCCATTTTTGGCAGCACACCAGAGGTATTGTCGCTGGCCGCCCTGGCCGTGGCTATCTCCGCGGCTGAACTGCTGGGCATCGGCATCGAAATGATCCTGGCCGGGGGGATGCGCGGGGCGGGCGACACCCGCACGCCGATGTATGTCACGATAGCCGGTGTGCTGCTTTTGCGTCTGCCGGTGGTCTATCTGCTGGCGATTACGCTGGGCTGGGGGCTGGCCGGGGTCTGGTGGGGCACAGCGATTGATTGGACAGGGCGCACAATTCTGCTCTGGCTGCTCTTTCGCCGCGGGCGCTGGAAGACGCTACGGCTGGAGGAGTGAGAAGGGAGGAAGGGAGGACAAGAGGACAGGAGGACAGGAGGACAAGAGGACAAGAGGACAAGAGGACAGGAGGACAGGAGGACAGGAGGACAGGAGGACAGGAGGACAGGAGGACAGGAGGACAGGAGGACAAGAGGACAGGGGGACAAGAGGACAAGAGGAGACGTCCTCCCTTCCTCCCTTCCTCTTGTCACCTGTCATAATACATTTCCGAGGAGATTGCACGTGGACATTCCCCGCTGTAGCGGTATCATTTTGCACCCGACATCCCTGCCCGGCCCCTACGGGGTGGGCGTGCTGGGCCAGGCGGCATACGACTGGGTGGACTTTTTGGAGAAGAGCCGACAGACCGTCTGGCAGGTGCTGCCTCTGGGACCGACGGGGTATGGCGACAGCCCTTACCAGAGCTTTAGCACCTTTGCGGGCAACCCCTATCTGATCTGTCTGGAAACGCTGGTGGAGGAGGGGCTGTTGGATGCGGCCGAGTTGACCGGCGCACCCGCCTTTTCCGCTGAGAAGGTTGATTTTGGCCTACTCTACGAATGGAAATTGCCCCTGCTTTTGCGGGCCGCGGCTGCCTTTGCCAGGGCAGGGGGAGCAGCCGCACAGAGAGAATTTCAGACCTTCTGCGCGGAAAACGCGGCCTGGCTGGAGGACTACGCGCTCTTTATGGCGCTGAAGGATGCCCACAACGGCGCGGCCTGGAACCGCTGGGAGATGCCTCTGCGCTGCGGCCAGGCCCGCGCCCTGGCCGCAGCCCGCACACAACACGCGGCGCGCATCCACGCCTACCGCTTTATCCAGTGGCTCTTCTTTCGCCAGTGGCGGGCGCTGAAGGAGTACGCCAACCAGCGCGCCATCCGCATCGTCGGCGACATCCCGATTTATGTGGCCCTGGACAGCGCCGACGCCTGGAGCAATCCCCAGCAATTCTTCTTTGACGACGAATACCAGCCGACGGTTGTGGCGGGCGTGCCGCCCGACTATTTCAGCGCCACCGGCCAATTGTGGGGCAACCCCATCTACCGCTGGGCGCAGATGGAGAGCAGCGGCTTTGCCTGGTGGATCGCCCGCATCCGCGCCGCGCTGGGTCTGTATGACATTGTGCGCATTGACCACTTCCGCGGCTTTGCCGGCTACTGGGAAGTCCCCGCGGGGGAGACTACCGCGGTCAATGGGCGCTGGGTGACAGGGCCGGGCGCGGGCCTTTTCGAGGTGATCCAGGCGGAGTTGGGCGATCTGCCGATTATTGCCGAGGATTTGGGCGAGATCACCCCGGATGTGATCGAACTGCGCGACCGCTATCACCTGCCGGGGATGAAGATTCTGCAATTTTCTTTTGCCAGCGACGCGGCCGACAAATTCCTGCCCCACAACTACACACCCAATTTCATCGTCTACACCGGCACCCACGACAACGACACGGCCTGGGGCTGGTATCGCCATTCCAGCACAGAACGGGAACGCGATCACTTCCGCCGCTATTGCCGCACGGACGGTGGCGATGTGGCCTGGACGCTGATCGAAGCGGCGTGGCGCAGTGTGGCCCAAGTAGCGGTTGTGCCTGTGCAGGATGTGCTGAATCTGGACACAGAGGCGCGCATGAATCTGCCCGGCACGCGCGAAGGCAACTGGCAGTGGCGTTTGCGCGCCGGGCAGCTCGACCACTTTGTCGTCGAACGGCTGGCCGATGCGACAATTCTTTTTGGCCGCGACCCCAAAACCTACGCAGGCAAAGGACCCGAAGCAGGAGGGCAATAACGAATGGAAACACTGATCGTCGCCTGTGTCCAACAGAAGATGCGTCTGCCCCAGAGCCAGACAGAACACAAAGAAGACCTGCGCCGCTTCTTGCGCTCGGCGGCCAGCAAACGGGCGCGGCTGGTCGTCTTCCCCGAACTGGCCGGGCTGATGGTGACACCCAGCCTGTTGGGTGGTCTGCACGCCTCGTTGCTTATGCGCGCAGATATTGCGCGGCGACGGCGCATCTCCTTTTGGCAGAAAATGACGGGCAGTCTGGCCGGCACGCTGGCCCGCTCGCTCAAGGCCGATTTTCGCCGGCTGTTGGGCGGTCTGCTGGAAGTCAAAGCAGCCGAAGTCTGGGCGGCCTACGAGGAGACCTACGGCGGGCTGGCCTCGGAATTCGACCTGACGCTTGTCGCGCCCAGCGCCTATCTGCCCGACCCCGCCGATGGGGTGATCCGCAACATCGCGGTTGTCTACGGGCCGGGCGGCCAGCGGCTGGGCTACCAGGCCAAAGGCATTCTGCATCCCGAAGACGAGGACCTGGCCCAACCGGGCGCGGCGTGGAATGTCATTCAGACCGATGTGGGGCGTATCGGTCTGATGCTGGGCGGCGATGTGCTCTACCCGGAGATCGGGCGTCTGCTCGCCTACCAGGGCGCGGAGATGCTGATCGCGCAGGGCGCGGCCACAGAACGGGTGCTTTACGAAAAGTTGCGCTCCGGGATGCTGGCCCGTATGCAGGACAACCAGCTTTTCGGTGCGATCAGCTTTCTGGTGGGGAACAACGACTTCAGCCGCCGTCAGCGGGATCCCTTTGCGGGCAAATCGGCCATCTTTGCGCCCCAGGAATTGACACCCAACGCCAGCGGTGTGCTGGTGGAGAGCGCCAACTTGCGCAGCGAAAGTGTGCTGGCCGCGGTCTGGGACTTCCCCGCGCTGGCAAATCTGTGGGAGACATCCGACACGCCGGTACGCAGCCGTCTGCCCATGGAAAAGGCCGGCGCGGCCCTGGCCCAGCTCTACCAGCAGATGCAGCAGCTCCCGCGTATGGCCGATCTACCCGCGCTGGCCGCGCCCCCCGCACGCAGCCTGGACGATCTGCCTGTGCTGGCGTCGGTCACAGCCCGCTGGCCGCTGGAGAAGATCGAATCCGACGAAGATATTCACGACGAGGACGACGCGGACGCTGCGGACGACGAACAGCGGGACGAAGGCAGCCGGGATTTTCTGCACGCGGCCCACAACCAGGCGGACGCGGTGGACGCGTTGTCCGGCGGGGATGACGAAACGCAAGAGATGGACGCGTTGTCTGGGCCAGAGGATGAGAATGCGTGAGTGAGGGAGAATTCAGCGAGTTTGGAGGATGAGGTGGAGCAGACTGTGCGCGTTGCTTTCGTTGACGAATCGGGTTCGCCTTCACCCGCCGATGGTAGTCGTTTTCTCGCTGTATCCGTGCTGGCGCTGGAGTCGAGTCGCAGTATCGAAACCGTATTATCGAAGTGAAAACCCTGAGACCGAAATAGCCCGAAAAAAAATAGCGGCTCTGCCTGGGGGTTGATGACCACCGTCATTTACAGACGGATTGGGGCGTTCTACGAACACCCAACCACTCCAGGACTTACGATGCCGCTTCATCTATTGTTAAACCACATTCTTCTCATTGCGTCAAGATTGTGAGAATCTCCGAAATGAGATTGCCCGTAGAAACATAGACGTGCTATAATTCTGAACAGGCTCTAATCAATTGAAACGGCAGCACCCATGCCCCAACGACGCAGCGCGGCGCAGATGTTGCCGTCTTTGCTTTTCCCACCTGGACCATTCGATGCCTATTGTCGCCCATTCTGCACTCCCTACCTTCGAGCGTCTGCGTGAGCGTGGCCAGGAAGTCTTGCCCCTGGAACATGCGCTCAAGCAGGATATTCGCGAGTTGCACATCGGCCTGCTCAATATGATGCCCGACGCTGCGCTGCAAGTGACCGAACAGCAGTTTATGCGGCTCGTGGGCAGTTGCAACCAGATCGCCCAGTTTTTCGTCCATCCCTTTTCTGTCTCTGGCCTGCCGCGCAGCGCAGAGGGCCAGGCATACATTGACCGCTATTACAGCACCTTCCAGAATGCCCAGGAAAAGGGGCTGGACGCGCTCATCATCACCGGGGCCAATGTGAGCAATCCAGCCCTGGAAAACGAACCTTTCTGGCAGCCCCTTTCGGAGGTGATGGCCTGGGCCTCGGAAAATGTATCGTCGGTACTCTGCTCCTGCCTGGCCACCCACGCCCTGCTCCAACAGTTTCACGGCGTGGAACGCCAGCCGCTCGGTTTCAAGCGCTGGGGCGTCTTCAACCACCGGGTGCTGCACCCCTACCACCCCCTGCTCAGCGACATCAACACCCGCTTTGACGTGCCCCACTCCCGTTTCAACGAAATCAGCCGCGAGCAGTTTATCGCCGCGGGGCTGTCAATTCTGGTGGAGAGCGAGGAGGCGGGTGTGCATATGGCCGTGAGTAGCGACCACTTCCGGGTCATTTATTTCCAGGGACACCCGGAGTATGACATCAACAGTCTGCTCAAAGAGTACAAACGGGAGGTGATCCGCTACTTTCACGGCGAGCGCGAGGACTATCCCCCCCCCCCGGATAACTACTTCTCGCCCCAAGTGGCCGCGGTGGCCGACGCCTACCGGGAGATGGTGCAGGTAGCCAAGCGGCGGGGCAGCATACCGCCCCCCTTCCCCGAAAACGCTATGTTGCCCTACCTGGACAATACGTGGGGTGACACGGCGCGGGCCATCTTCAACAACTGGCTGGGTCTCGTCTACCGAGTCACCAACCTGGACCGCTGCAAGCTATTTATGGAAGGCATTGATCCGAATGACCCGCTCGGTTTGCACGCGGGGAAGTGAAGTGAACAGTAGGACAGTTATCAGTAAACAGTCAGTGGGACGTCCACTGATAACCGATAACTGTTCACTGACACCCAATAACCTAATAACCCAATATCCATCCCCACCCCAAAGGAGTACCCCATGCGCGACGAGACAATTGTGATTCACACGGGCTACCAGTCCGAGGCGACGACCAAAGCCGTGGCCGTGCCCATCTACCAGACGGTGGCCTACGAGTTCGACAACGCCCAGCACGGCGCAGACCTCTTCAATCTGGCTGTGCCGGGCAACATCTACACCCGCATTATGAACCCCACCCAGGATGTGTTGGAGCAACGCATCGCGGCCCTGGAAGGGGGCATCGCCTCCCTCGTCCTCAGTTCGGGCAGCGCAGCCGTAAACTATGCCATCCTCACCATCGCCGAGGCGGGCAGCAACATTGTGACCGTTCCCCTGCTCTACGGTGGCACCTATACCCTCTTTGCCCATATGCTGCCCAAACTGGGCATTGACGTGCGCTTTGCCGAGGACGACAGCCCGGCCAGTCTGGAAAAGCTGATTGACGACAAGACCGCGGCGGTCTTCTGCGAGAGCATCGGCAACCCCGCGGGCAATATCGTAGACCTGGAAGCCATCGCCACAATGGCCCACAAACACGGCGTGCCGGTGATTGTGGACAATACGGTTGCCACGCCCGTGCTGATCAAACCCATCCAATACGGCTGTGATATCGTCGTCCATTCCCTGACCAAATATATGGGCGGCCACGGCACATCCCTGGGCGGCGTGATTGTGGACAGCGGCCAGTTCCCCTGGGCCGAGAACAAAGCGCGCTTCCCGATGTTGAGTACACCGGAACCGGCCTATCACGGCGTGGTGTATACCGAGGCGCTGGGGCCGGCCGCCTTCATCGGGCGCGCCCGCACAGTGCCCCTGCGCAACACCGGCTCGTGCATCAGCCCCTTCAACGCCTTTCTGATTTTGCAAGGACTGGAGACTCTGCCCCTGCGTATGGAGCGCCACTGCGACAACGCGCTGGCCGTCGCCAACTACCTGAAGACCCATCCATCGGTGGCCTGGATCAGCTTTGCCGGTCTGCCCGAATCGCCCTACTACGCCCTGGCCCAGAAGTACACGAATGGCCGCCCCTCGGCGCTGCTCACCTTTGGCGTGAAGGGTGGCTTTGCGGCCGGTGTGAAGTTCTACGATGCGCTCAAACTCTTCAAGCGGCTGGTCAACATCGGCGATGCCAAATCCCTGGCCGCGCACCCGGCCTCCACCACCCACCGGCAAATGACCGAAGTCGAACAGAAGGGTGCCGGCGTCATGCCGGATATGATTCGTCTGTGCATCGGCATCGAACACATAGACGACATCAAAGAGGATCTGGCGCAGGCGTTGGCCGCGTCGCAGGCGTAAGAAGTAGGTGCGTGCTGCGTGAAGAAGGTGATGACCTCTCACGTTTCACGCAGTACGCAGCACACAGGAGGCAGAATGAACCGCATCGAACAATGGACGAAAACCCTGGCCGAAAGTCGGGCCGCACTGTTGGAGACGCTGAACGGACTCTCGCCGGAGCAGTGGGAGCAGGTGGTCTACGGCGAAGGCGACCAGTGGACGGTCAGCACAATCGTCGGCCATCTGATTGACGGCGAGCGGGGGATGAGCGTTCACGTCCACAAGATCCGCAAAGGCGAGGAGACGCTGCCGGAGGGCTTTGACCTGACCCGCTGGAATGCGGGCGTCAAGCAGCGTATGGGGAGCGTTGCGCCCACCGATCTGTTGGCCGGGCTGGAAGCTACCCGCGCCAGAACGTTGCAAGGGCTGAGCGGGCTGGCCGAAGGTGACTGGGAGCGGACAGGGCGTCATCCGTCACGCGGGGTGATTACAATCGAACAGTATTACGAAACCATCGCCGGTCACGAACTGATGCACTTGCAGCACATTCGGGACTCAGTTGGCTGAAATCCTGACCGCCCTTTTGCTTGATGTTTCCTATCTTTTCACCACAGGAGGATGAAGCGTATGAGAATGTCATCGAGTTATGTCGTGTCTGTGCCGATCCGCTGGGCCACCGTGTGTGCCCTGCTGATCTTGTCTGCGCTGCTGCTGGCGGCCTGTTCGGCCGCGGCTACCCCCGCGCCCGCCCAGGAGCCGGCTGCTGTCGCCCAACCGACCGCCACCAGCGCGCCCGTGGCTGAGCCAACTGCTACCTCTGCGCCGGCGGCCGAACCGACCGCCACTGCTGAAGCAGAGCCGGAACCGACGGCAGCCGCAGCCGAAGAAGCGATGGCCTTCACCGGCGACGCGGACGCCGGCATGTATATCGCCACCCTGAGTGGTGGCTGTGGCTGCCATTTCAACCGCGACCTGGGCGGTCTGGCTGGCGGCAACAAATTTGAAGGGCCTTTCGGCGTGGTCTATGCCCGCAACATTACACCGGATATGGAAACAGGCATCGGTAGCTATAGCCAGGAGCAGATTGTCTCCCTTCTGCGCAGCGGTGCGGGCAGCGACGGCTGGCAGCTCCACCCGATCATGCCCTATCATGCCTTCAGCGTCCTCTCTGACAAAGAGGCGTGGGATGTGGCCGCCTATCTCCACTCACTGGATCCCATTTCCAATGCGGTTCCGGATCGAGAGTTAACTGCCGATCCCGCGCCCTTCACACCAGACGTGGCCGCGCCCGCCGAAGCGCCCACCGATCCGGTGGCGCGCGGCGCTCAATTGGCGACGATTGCCCGCTGCGGCGCTTGCCACACGCCCAACAACGAGGACGGCAGCCCCAATCTGGACCTGATGCTGGCCGGCGCGACTGTGCGCGATTCCATATCCGCCAACATCACGCCGGATGAAGCGACGGGCATCGGTTCGTGGACGGAGGAGCAGATCGCCACCCTAATGCGCACGGGTACACGCCCGGACGGCAGTGCGGTGGAGGGCGCCATGGCCCAGCAGATCGAGCGCCGCTTCAACATTCTGACCGAAGCCGACGCCCTGGCCATCGCCGCCTATCTGAAGAGCATTCCGGCTGTCAGCCACGATCCCTTTAAGTAAAGCGACAGCGGACGGTAGACCGCAGACGGTAGACCGCCGACGACAGACCGCCGACCGCCGCATAGATATCGCGGCCCGCAACAAAATGCTCCGTTCCAGCTCGTGGAACGGAGCATTTTGTTGCGTCATTTCCGCCGTCCGCCGTCAATTGTCCAGCGCGCCGGCGTCGATCCAGGCCCGGATGATTTCGATTTGGGCAGGGGTGAGCGGGTCGCCTTTTTTTGGCATTTTGCCGCTGCTGACCATCTCAACCAGATAGCTGCCCTCTGCGTTCCCCGCTTTGATCACCGCCCCGTAGATCGACCCCAGCATCAGCGTCCGGTAAGTGACCAACTCCAGCCCCTCCTCCGGGTCATCCGCGCCGTGACATTCGCTGCAATGCTCCACAAAAATGGGCAAGACATCCCTGGCAAAACCCACGTCACCCACAGGGGGCAGGGCGGCGATTTCACTGTTCGCCGGCGTGGCTGCCATCGCTGGCGCGCCCACCGGCAGCCCCGTCTCGGCTATGCGTTGCATGGCCTGCTCAATCGGAATGTGTGCGATACCTGCCTGTTTGTCTACCCAGCCGTAGCTCTCCAACAAGCCGCGTTCGTGGGCTTTGCGCTCAGTCATCGCTGGCGCAGAGGTCGTGTCGGTGAAGCCGGTGGGCAGGGTAATCGCACGCTGGCTGCTCCAGGCCAGCAGCCGCGGCCCCGCCAGAACAACCGCAGCGGCCAGCCCCACCAGCAGCCCAGCAACCAGCAGCGCGATGGCAGAGCCAAGCTGACCCGTCCCGCGCCGTTTGCTCGTTACAATTTTGCCTCCAACGCTCATTTCATTCTCCTACGGCGATTTCACGTCGTCTCCAAAAGTCCCCGGCACTTTCTCTCCCAGCGAGTCGGTACAGCACAATCCAGCCAGCAGGGTTCGTGAAGTGCCGGGGACTTTGGCCGTACCCTCTATTTTTGGGAATTGCCTACAATCGCGGATCGTGGGCCGGCACAAGCGCGCCCGACGTCCACCGCTGCAAAAATAGTGCCACCCATCCACCGCCCATCCCCAGCAGCAGCAGCGGGTAGAGCCAATTCAAATAGACGCCCGCCGGATGAAATGCCGGGACGATCAGCCAGTAGATGTCAAGCGCCCGCGCGCACAAGAGCAACCCGGCCAGCCACGCCAGCGCCAGCGGGTTGCGTTTTACCCTGCGCGAGAGGAGGAAGAGAAAGGGCAGAACAAAATGCAGGCCGATCGCCCCCAGCACCACCCATTGCCAGCCACCCCGGCTGCGCTGCGCATACCAGACCGCCTCTTCCGGGATGTTGGCCGACCAGATGATCAGGTATTGGGAGAAGGCAAAGTAGGCCCAAACCATCAGCGCGGCGAGGAGCAGATTGCCCAGATCGTTGAAACTTTGCAACCGATCACCCCACCCCAACCCTCCCCACTTTGGGGAGGGAGCAGACGACTCTTCTCCGTCAGAATGAGGGTCGTTAGAAGGGGATACAGCCCCTCCCCCATTCTGGGGGAGGCTGGGTGGGGGTTCTGCTTCTTCACCCCACCCCGGCCCTCCCCACTTTGGGGAGGGAGCAGTCGTCTCTCCTCCCGCAGAATGAGGATAGCTAGAAGATAGTGCATCTCCACTCTCGCTGTGGGGGTCGTTAGAAGGGGATACAGCCCCTCCCCCAGAATGGGGGAGGCTGGGTGGGGGTGTCGCGGCCAAACCGATGATCGCCGTACTGATCCCCGCCACTGCTTGTCCCGCCAGAAAAAGCAGCCCGTAGATGGAGGAAAACCAGGCCGGTTCTAGCGACATCATCCAATCGAAGGCGGCGAAGGTAGTTGTGAGCACAAAAAGAATCATCCCCACTGCTCCCAACCGACGGCTGCGGGACGCCGCGCCGTCGCCACCCGATTCCCTTGTCCGGGACAAGCGATGCAGGCGGAAAGCCAAAAGACCCCAAACCACAAAATAGACAACAGCCCGCCCCACAAAAAAAGACGCATTGAGCCAGCCACTCTTGGCGCGCAGCAGTTCACTGGCCGCCATCTGCCCGCTCTCGGCCCAGGGGTAGAGTTGGGGCAGGGCCACAAGCAACGGCAGAAAGAGCAATCCGCACGCAGGCAGCGTCAACGCCGCCGACTCGGCAATGCACCGCACATGCCCACTCCAACGCCCGCCCGCCAGATGATGCAGCAACACCAGCCCCAGCCCGCCCAACGCGATCTCCAGCCAGAAAATGTAAGCGAAAAGATAGGCGTGCCAGAATTCCGTTCGATCTAAAAAAAATCCGGCCAGAGCGACCAGCAGCCCGCCCGCGGCTACCCACAGCGCCGGTCTTTGCAGACGCCGGATACGATTGGTTTGGGTAACGTTACTCATTCGGCAATTTCCCCGGCGCTATCTGGCTGGCGTCCGTATTCTGGCTAAGTTGCAGCGCCCGTATGTAGGCTACAATCGCCCAGCGATCCTCGATGGGGATACGGGCGGCGTAGCTGGGCATGACCCGCGTGCCATCGCTGATGATGGCAAAATAGTAGCCTGCTTGCCGCTCCCGTAGATCAGGCGCATGAAAGGAATCCGGGGGCGGCATCCCGTATTCGATGATCACGCCCTGGCCGTCGCCCGTCAGCCCGTGACAGGGCGAGCAGAAAATCTCGAAGCGCTGCTGTCCCCGCTCCAGAACCGTCTGGGTAACAGTGAAGGGGAAGCTGTCGATAAACTCTCCTGCCACCCGCCCGCTGCTGAGCAGTGGCTCCAGACGCAGCTCACCCCGGGCCACCGTATCCGCCAGGCGCGGACGGCTGGCCGCGCCATCGGCAAAGAAGCGGCTGCTCTCCTGCGCCTCGAAACGGGGCTGATCTTCCATCGTCATCGCACAGCCACCCAGAAAGAGGAGCAGAACGCAAAGCTCGCAGAGAAGCAAAAGGATTGGTGTGCGCCGATTTCCCGCTTGCGCGGTGCGTAGTGCGTAGTGTGTAGGCCGGTTCACCCACCACGCACTACGCACTACGTCTCCACTTCTCTCTGTTCGCGCCAACGCTTCAACGCTCATTTTTCGTCCAGACGCTTCTCGTAAAATAGACTGAGCGGGTCTTCCCGGTAGGGGCCGAAGGGGCCGATCTGCGTATAGTCCATCCGCTCGTAGAGGGTGATGGCCTCGCGCTGGTGGATGCCCGTCTCCAAGCGCAGGAGAGGGACGCCCCGGCTGGCAGTGAAACTTTCCAGATGGGCCAGTATCGCCTTGGCCAGACCCAATCCCCGGAAAGCAGGACGCACGTACATGCGTTTGATCTCCCCAAATTCAGCACCGAAAAGTTGCACACCGCCGCACGCGGCCACGGCGGCGTCCTGGCGCGCAACGAAGAGGACGACGCCCTGGGCCAACAGCTTCTCCACACTGTAGCCGTGATGGCTCTCGCTGGGATAGAGCGGTATCAGATGGGCGTCCAACTCCTCGATCAATGCCTGTGCCACCGGATTGTCCGCACGCGTCTCTTCGATTACAAGCGTCAGGGCCTTCATTTTTCCACTGCCTCCACCGCGATGGGGTCAAGCGTGCGCAAAAAAGCCTGGGTTTTGTTGAAATCAAAGGTCGGGTCTGCTGTTTCGATACACAGAAAAAAGCGATCCTGCGAGGCCCGTTCAAAACCCGGCGCGTTGAAGACCGCGTGGTAGGGCTGGGGCAACCCATTGCGCAGCAGCATTCCCAAGACAGCCGCGCCGGCCGCGGCCAGAATCGTCAACTCAAAAGTGACGATCACAAAGGCGGGCCAACTGTTCAGCGGTCTGCCGCCGATGTTCAGGGGATAGGCGATGACCGCGGCGTAGTATTGCATCCCGAAACCGGCCGCGCCGCCGGCGATCCCGCTGAACAGTACCAGCCAGGGCAGGCGGGATTTGCGCAGACCGAGCGCGGCGGGCAAGTCAGCGATGGGGAAGGGGCTATAGGCCGCCAGTTTGCGATAGCCCGCGGCGTATGCCCGCCGCGCCTGGGCCAACAACTGATCGGCGCCCTCAAATTCCGCCATCAGCCCGTAGAGCAGGCCAGCCGTTGCGCCGGAATCGGTGACAACCTGCTTGTGACCCGCCAGGCTTTCCGAAACCTGGCGGGTCTCGTCGGCAACGGTCATTCCGCCGTGCCTTTGCGTCTCGTCCAACAGGTGGCGCATCTCAAAGATCGAAATCATCGGCAGCACGCGCACAAAGAGAAAGATCAGTGTGATGAAAAGGCCGACTGTCCCCAGCAACAGACCCCAATCCCAGCCGGTGGGGGCGTAGCTGCCCCAGGCCGAGGGCAGAAAATCCCGGCTCAGACTGACCACAATAATCACAAAACGTTCCAGCCACATCCCCACATTGACGACAATCGCGACGACAAAAAGTAGCAGCGGGCTGGTGCGCACACGCGCCAACCAGAGCGTCTGGGGCACCAGAATGTTGCAGAGCATCAGCGCCCAGAAAGCCCAGGCGAAGGGGCCAAAAGAGCGGTTGAAAAGCCAGAAGCGCTCGGCGGGGTTGCCCGAATACCAGGCGGTGAAGCCCTCGGTCAGATAGCCGTAGGCCACAAGCAGCCCGGTCGCCAGCATCACCTTTGCCATATTGTCCAGATGGCGCGGGGTGATGAAATCTTCCAAATGGTAGATTGCGCGCAGGGGCACAAGCAGCGTTACCACCATTGCAAAGCCGGAAAAGATCGCCCCGGCCACAAAATAGGGCGGAAAGACGGTCGAGTGCCAACCGGGCAGCACCCCAATCGCAAAGTCCATACTCACCACCGAATGCACCGAAATCACCAGCGGCGTAGCCAGCGCGGCCAGCAGCAGATAGGCCGTGTCATAGCGCTGCCAGTGATCCGCCGCACCGCGCCAGCCCAACGCCAATACGCCGTAGATGAAGCGCAGTAGCCGGTTGCCCGCCCGGTCGCGCATGGCGGCCAGGTCTGGGATCAGCCCCACAAACCAGAAGAGCAGCGAGACCGTCGCATAGGAACCGATGGCGAAGGCGTCCCAGACCAGCGGGCTACGAAATTGCGGCCAGAGGCCAAAGGTGTTGGGATAGGGAAAGAGCCAATAGGCCAGCCAGGGGCGGCCCAGATGCAAAATCGGAAAAAGGCTGGCGCAGGCCACGGCAAAGAGCGTCATCGCCTCGGCGAAACGGTTGATGGAGGTGCGCCACTCCTGACGAAAGAGCAGAAGGATGGCTGAAATCAGCGTCCCCGCGTGGCCGATGCCGATCCACCAGACCAGATTGACGATGGCGAAACCCCAACCCACCGGAACGTTGATGCCCCAGATGCCCGTGCCTTTGGCAAAAAGGACGGCGACACTGTAAAGAAAGAGCATCAGCAGCCCAAAGCCGATGGCCGCGCCCACAAACCAGCCGCGCGGCGTGCGTCCCAGGACGATGCCCGTGATGGTTTCGGTGATGGAGCGCAAACTGTGGCCCGGCCCGATCAGATAGCCGGATTCCCTGCTGGTTTGGCTGGACATTCTCTCTACACCTCTTCTTCTCCGCGCCTCCGCGTCTCTGCGGGAGATTAATCCGAAAAGTGTTGGGTTCTCCCGGCGCACATAGAACGGTAAGTCAGCATTTCCCTGCCGGGAGAACCCAACCTACGGCAGGAACTGGACCAGTGAGCGCTGATTGAGTAGCCGAGTCTTCGAGGCGTATCGAAATCAAGCGAACGGGTCCGCAAGCAATTTCGTGTCTACCCGCTGGGTTTCGATACGGCGGGAAACAGCACCCGCCTACTCAACCGGCGCTAGTCTTGCGTAGTTATCGCCGGATTCGGATTGCGCAACTTCGCCAAATACGTCGTGCGCGGCGCAGTGCCCAGTTCTGTGAGCATCCCGTAGCTGAGGGGCGACGCCTTCAACTGCGCCACCCGGCTGTCGGGGTCGTTCAGATCGCCAAAAACGATGGCCCGCGTGGGACAGACAGACTGGCAGGCCGTCACCACATCCCCATCGGCCAGCGCCCGCCCGTCCAGCTTCGCACTGATGCGGGCCGCGCTGATGCGCTGGACGCAGTAAGTACACTTCTCCATCACGCCCCGGCTGCGCACAGTCACGTTCGGGTTGCGCTGCAAAGCCAGACTCTCGCTCTCCAAATCCGTATATTGCAGAAAGTTGAAGCGACGCACTTTGTAGGGGCAGTTGTTGGAGCAGTAGCGGGTGCCCACACAGCGGTTGTAGACCATCACATTCAGCCCGTCGCTGTCGTGGACGGTCGCCGCCACCGGGCAGACCACCTCGCAGGGTGCGTTCTCGCAGTGCATACACATCACCGGCTGGTGCAGGGCCGTGGGATTGATCAGATCGCCCTGGAAATAGTTGTCCACCCGAATCCAGTGCATCTCCCGCCCCTTCGCCACCTGCTCTTTGCCCACAACCGGGATGTTATTCTCGGCCTGACAAGCAGTGACGCAGGCGTTGCAGCCGATACACGCGCTCAGATCAATGCTCATTCCCCAGGCCGTGCCCGCGTACTCCACATTGGGATAGAGCGAAATTTCCTCGCCGTGGCTCTCCATCTCCGTTGCAAAATGGGGATTCTGGGCAAATTCGGCCAGCGTCCCCGCACGCACCAGATCGCGCCCTTCCATATTGTGATGCTGCTGGGTGCTGGCGAGGGTATAGCCGGAACGCACTTTGCGCAGAGTACAGCCGCTGCCAAACCAGGGCGACGCGCTTGTGCGCAGGGCATAGGCGTTGAAGCCCGCACCGCTTGCCAAGCGTCCGCCGTGGGTGTGGCCGTGGCCCAGATGCAGGGTGATGGCCTCGGCGCAGTGGCCCGGCATCAGCCAGACCGGTGCCTCGACAGTGCGCCCGTCGTAGTCCACGGCCACCCAATCGCCGTTCGTCACTCCCAACCCCTGCGCGGTCAGCGGGCTGATCAGCACCGCGTTCTCCCAAGTCAATTTGGTCAGCGGTTTGGGCAACTCTTGCAGCCAGCCGTTGTTGGCAAAGCGCCCATCCCAGAGGGTGGGGTCGCCACGGAAGTTGATTTCCAGCCCTGTGCCGGGCGCAGGTGGCGGGGGAAGCTGGGCCAGATCGAGTTGTATTTTCACGTCCAGAAGCGGCAGGCTGCTCGCTGCCACCAGCCCGTCGTGGAGAGAAGTGCGCCAGAAATCCTCGAAATCCGCCGCGCCGTGTGTCGTTTGCCAATAGCTTTTGACCGTATCGTGGCTGCTGGCAGCTTCGTCATCCAGCAGCGCGTCCAGCAATTCGTGGGCGCTGCGGCTGGCGTAGAGCGGCGCGATCAGCGGCTGCTGGATGGTAATTGTGCCGTCGTAGGCCCGCCCGTCGCCCCACGTCTCCAAAAAGTGGGATTCGGGCAGATGCCAGTCACACAGGGCAGCGGTTTCGTTGGCGTAGATGCCCAAATGGACAGAGAGACCCACCTGGGCCAGTTGCCCGGCAAAGTCTACATCCGCCGACGCGTTGAAGGCCGGGTTGCCGCCCAGAATGAGCAGGAGTTCGACTTCACCCGCGGCCATCGCCTTGACCAGCGCAGCCAAAGATTCGTTCTGAGAGGCGGGATTGACGGCGACCGGCTCAGTGTAGACAACCGTTTGGCCCGCGTTGCCAAAATGTTCGTTGATGGCGTGGGCAAGGGCGTGGACGTCCGGCGGTTGGTGATCCCCGACGACAAGCAGACCGCCGCCCGGATGCGCCTGTAAATCAGCCGCCACAGCCTCCACCCAACGGGCGGGAATGTGCGGGTTCTCCTCGTCCGCGGCTATCTCCAGCCCCAGTGTGCGGGCCAGGGCGCGGGCAAAGTGGCCGATCTCTGCGGCGCGCAAAGGCAGCCGGTGATCCGCAGCCGCGCCGGTGAGGGTGGGCGTGCTTTCCACCGCGTAGAGGCGGCTGCGCGGCTGGCTGTCGGCTGTCTCGGCCCGCCGCCCACCGCTGAAGTCACGCGCATAGCGCACGTGTCCCGGTGCGCTGTCGAGAAAGTCCCCATCCAGGCTGAGGATGACTTCGGCCCGCTCGAAGCGGTAAACCGTCTCCACCGCTCTGCCAAAGGCCAGAAGCGCGCCGGCATAGACAGCATCCCGGTTGAGCGGCTCGTACTGATGCCAGACAGCAGCGGGAAAAACCGCCGCGATCTGTTGGAGTTGGGCGGCGAGTGTCGGCGATGTGACGGTTTCACTGAGGATGCGCAGCCCCGCGCCGCCCGCCGCCAGCGCCGCGACCGCGCCGCGCAGGTCGGCCAGAAAAGTGGGCCAGTCGCTCTCCTCCCCGCGCCGGGTGATCGTTTTGGCCCGGTCGGGATCGTAGAGGGTGAGGATCGACGCCTGGGCAAAGGCATCGGTCGCGCCCAGGCTGGCCGGGTGCTGCGGGTTGCCCTCGATTTTGGTGGGGCGGTTTTCATAGCTCTGCGCGAGCAGCCCGGTGCTATAACCGCCCAGCGGCATCGCCGTGGCAAAGAAGAGCGGCTGGCCGGGGACGCTCTGCTCCGGGCCAGCCAGGGCGGGCACAATTGTCTCGGCGGGCGGGCTGGCGCAGGCGGAGAGACCGGCCAGGGCCAAAGACGCACCCATCAGTTGCAGGAAACGACGCCGGCTCATAGACGGCTGCCATTCCGACGCCTGGCGCGGAAATTCCCGGTGCAGGAACTCCTGGAAGGCGGGTGTATCGGCCAGTTCCTCCAGACTGCGCCAGTAGTCGCGGCCGCGGCTGGCGGTCAGGCGTGTCTGGATTTGGGAGAGAGTGGGGGGGGAAGATGTCATAGGAAAGAAATTGTGAATGGTGAATTGCGAATTGTGAAGTAGGTGCGGTTTCTAACCGCACATCTACCAGTGCCAGTGCGGTTAGAAACCGCACCTACAAACTGTCAGCGATGACACACTGAACAATCATCCAAGCGCGCTGTTTCGATGCCGTATTCCGCCACGAGCTGCGCCCCCACAACGCTCTGATCGGCGGGCGGCTGGTAGCCCATCGCAAAGACGGCGTCGCGCGGGCGGATGTGGGCGGCGGGGTTGCGGTGACAGTCCAGACACCAGGCCATCTGCAAGGGTTCGGCTTTGGCGACAACAGCCATACGGTCAATGCGCCCATGGCAACTTTCGCAGCCCACGCCCTGGCGCACATGGATGGCGTGGTTGAAGTAGACGTAATCGGCCAGGTCATGCACGCGCACCCATGCCAACGGCTCGCCTCTCTCCTGGCTGGCGCGCACGGGGTCCAGCCAGGGGGAATCTTTGGCGACCTGGGCGTGACAGCCCATACAGGTTTCCGTGGGGGGGATGCCGGCGCGGTTGCTGGTTTCAACCCCTGTGTGGCAATAGCGGCAGTCCAACCCCAGACCGCCTACGTGCTGGGCGTGGCTGTAGGGTACGGGCTGGGCCACGGCGATGCCCACACCAGTCACGTAAGGCGAATGGACGAAGTGATAGCCAGAGCCTGCCCCGGCGATGAGCAGGGCAAGCAGACCGACGAGGGAAGCTCTGGCGATGGTGTTGGCTGCCGGGCTGAAAAGCTGAGACATAAGGCGTTTAAGGCAGGGTTAAAGTTTTGAGCAATGGAATGGACCTATGATCCGCTATCAAAGCCGGTTGTCAAAACGCAAACTCTCACTGCATTTTTGGTCAAACCGAGTGGGCAATCATCTGGCCTACGCCGGCCCGCCAAATTCGTTGTTCACAGCCTGCACGAGCGCCCGCATATAGGCGATGGAATAGGCCGTGCCCACGCGTGGCCCGCCCAACATGGCCGGGATGTGGTCGGGGATGATACAGCCGTCGAACTTGACTGCGCGCAGCGCCTTCATCACTTCGTACATATCCTGGTAGCCGTTGTCGATCAGCGTCTCCACCCACGGCTCCGGCATGGGATTGGAGACGTTGCGGAAATGGACTTTGAAGAGCTGCCCCTTCGCCCCGAAATGTTTGATAGCATCCACAGGGCTGTTGCCCATACCCTCGACGCCACCCTCCAGCCAGCAGCCCACACAGAGACAGATGCCAATGTTCGGGCTGTCGGCGATTGCCAGCGCCCGTTTGTAGCCCTCGAAGTTGCCAAACATACAGCGAGGAATACCGCCCAGGGGATAGACGGGCGGATCGTCCGGGTGGACGCCGATAAAGACGCCAGCCTCTTCCGCCACAGGCACAATCTCCCGCATCAGGTGTGCGTAGTTGTCCCACAGCTCCTCTTCGCTGTAGGGCCGTCCGTGGGTCAGCTCGCCTTCAAAAATTGTGCCGGCCCAGTGCCCTTTGGCGTTTTTGATGTCCAGCATACGCGCGTCCATCCCGCCCCGTCCTTCGGCCCGCCCAGACGACCAGATGCCGTTGCCCATATGGGCGTAGGTGTTGTATTTGATGCCCGCCGCGCCGATGTTGCGGATGAACTGCTTGAATTCCTCCACTTTGGCGTCCCGGCCCGGCAAATTGAGGGTAATCTCCGGCACGTTGTGGACGCCAAGATTGGTTACTCGATAAATTTTGAGTCCGCGCTCGCCAAAGCGCTTGACCAGACTTTTATAGAAATCGAGGGTGTGCTGTTCAGGATTGCGGATGCCTACCATCGCCCATTCGACGCCAAGCTGTTGGAAGAATTGCAGGTCTTCGTCGCTGGCGTCGGCGCCCGTCTGGATGGCGATTTGAATGCCCGGCGTGCTGGAATAGTAGCCGGGCACGGCGCGCATGGGGATTTGTGCGGTTGTTGTCGTCATTGGGTTTTCTCCGTTGGTAGATGAGCCGATGGAGAGAAGTATACTATCCGATGGGGTAGAGAGTCAACGAACCCAATTGACATCAGCCGTCAACCCACCACCCACCGCCCGTAACCCGTAGGTTGGGTAGACGCCAGCAAGGGATCGCAGCACACCCATTCCGTGCGAAGGCGTCTACCCAACGTCCGCATTCGTTGGGTTCTTGCTGTGACCGCGTCAGGGCTTTCAATGTTCCAGGCGCAAGAACCCAACCTACACAGCTACCCGTTGGGTTCTTGCTGTGACCGCGCTGGTGCTTTTGATGTTCCAGGCGCAAGAACCCAACCTACGCGGCTAGCCGAAAATCCTGAAAACAAAGACAATGCCTGCCACCAGCGCCCCTGCAATGGGGGCCAGCATGAATCCCTTGAGCAGGTTGACTGTCCACAAGCGCATATCCCTGTAGCCAGCCATCCCCTCGGTTCCCGGCAGCACAACCAGCCCCGGCCAGAGAACCAGCAGAATCAGCCAGTCGATGATGACTGCATCCACCAGATTGAACATCCCAAATACGATCCCAATGCTGACAAAGACAGCGAAGAGGGAAGGTGCCGTTCCCAGAGCCGCTTCGAGTCGGATCACATCATAGACCATCGCGCCGATCATCAGCCCGAAGAAAGGGACTGCGAATACCAGTCGCTGGCGTTTCGCCTTCTCGCTCATCGGCCCCCACTTGGCTTTGACATCGGGCGGATAGTCTTGCAGCCACATCTCCTTGTTGATCATCAAGCTGATCACGATCAGTATACTCAAAACTGCACTAAGCACCGTGCCGATGGCTAAACTCTCTCTGATGACAACTCCCCAATTCATTGTCTGCCGCCTATCTTTGCAACATCAAACCAGTCTGTTTATGAGTACGCTTCATACAGCAATAGGGTCACACCAAATCGTGGAATCAAAAGTACCTCAATCGGCGCTGTGCAGCCCCGCCACCCGGCGATAGTTGGCGTCCAATTCCTCGGCCAGGGACAACAGCGCGGCGATGCGCCGGGCGATGTGACCGAATTCCTCCACCTCCGCCAGATGCAGGGGACGGCCCAAGAGCGCGATTTCCCGGTAGCTGAGCCACTTCTTGAGGACGGGATAGCCGCCCAGCGTATAGCCCCAGACGGCCACGGGCACGCCCCGCCAGCACGCTGAGTCGTTGAGGTAGACATCCAACAGCGGTTCGCCCGTCGCGTCCAGCCGTTCCTCCAGCCGCCCGCGACCGGGCATGAGGTCGGTGTAGTGCATCGCAGTTTTCCCTGTCGATGGGCGAAAGACTAACCTACACCGCGTGACAAATTGGCATATCGAATCAGCCCAACATCCGGCCACTGCTGTCGATCCGGCGGCAGATGGATGCGTTGGTTCAAATAGCGTTGAAAATCGTGCAAACCGCCCGCCACCCCATTGCGTTGCAGTTCGCCCACTTTGCTTTCATTGACCCGCATCACCAGCGACTCGTCCAGAAAGATCAGCGCCCGGTCAAAGGCCCGGTGGTAGGTGGGCGAAAGACAGAGGCCATTGCTCACCTCGTCCGAACTGCCTTCGATCCCAACCGGCAGAATGTGGGCGGCGTCGATTAAATCCAGTTGGATGCGAGTCACTGCGCAACGCCGTTCGTAGGCCGTGACAACTTTACGCCGGAAGCTCGACTCTCGCGAGAGCCGGGAGATGCTAGAGACGATGCGCTGGCGGTCAGGCGTCAGCGTCTCCATCTCCTCTCTGGACACTTCGCCCAATTCGGCTACCCGCGCCAATAGACCGGAGGTGACGGCATCGCTTCCCTCTGCGTGGAGAAGGGGCGCGTTGACGACGTATCCGAGCAGTTGATCCGGGCGAATTGCCACAGCAATTTCGTCGTTACCCTTCTGCGCAAACGAAAGGCCAAATTGTAGAGCGTCGTGCAAGGCTGTGATGGGAATCTGGATGGAAGGGGAGCGCCGGGAGAAGGTGAAATGTTTTGCCACATCGAACCCGGCGAAACAGCCTGTGTTGGGTTCATAGCCCATCAGAAGGGTTGGGCCGCCGCTGGGGTTGAGGGGCAAAGGCGAGGTGACACCCGTTATCTGAATGCGGTATTCGTTGGTGGGCCGGGCTGCGCCGCCGCCGTGGGTCAATGTCCAGGTGTAAACCCAGGCTTCAAAGCTGCTTCTGTCGGCCTGCACAACAAAACGCTTCGGATTCCCCAGCCTGGGAGAAAGCTCCAACGCACTGGCGCCGCTTTCGGCAAAAGCGAGAAGAAAAGCCTGCGCAATTTCGTGATGGGAAAGAGCGGGCATCCGGTTTCTCCGCGTGCAGCGAGGGGATACAAAAGTCAGTCGGTCTGATAGTCGGCAGGTCGAGAGAGGAGGAGCATCTGCGCAGGTTGTTCAGATGTCTGCTTTTGTTCAACAACGCCATTTTTCTGGGCAGTTTCGGTGGTCGGCGCTGGTGGGTCGTGAACGATCTTCTTTGGTTTTGGCCGGGCACGGCCACCGTCGGCAGGGAGCGCCTCGTCTTCGCTCCCATTCCAGAGCGCGGCGGAACTGAGGATTTTGTAGTAGCCCACGTCGGTGACTTCGGCGTCGTCCCGCTCGGAATGGAAGCGCCCCTTTGCCCCCTCCACATATTCGTCCACAATTTCGCAGCAGGCCCAGCGGCGTTGCAGACGTTCGCTCACCTCTCCCGTGACGCAGCTACCGCCAAAGGGATCGAAAACTGTGTCGCCCGCATCGGTCAGCATCCGAATAAAAAATTCCGGCAGTCGGGCTGGAAAACGGGCCGGATGGGGTGCGATGCCCCGTTCCCGGCAATAGCGCAGATAAAAGGAATTGCTCTCCGTATTGGGGATTGCCAGCAAATTGGGCGGAATCGCACCGCCGTTGTCAGTCTGAAACTTCGCGCTGATGTCGTGCCCGCTGGGGCGCAGCTTTGCTTGATAGCCATTTTCCAGCAGGTCGAGCATCGAATCGCTATAGGGCGTCAGGACGCGCCGGTTGCTGGCCTTCGGCCAGGGCGTCTTGGAAAGCCAGAAGACACAGTTGACCGCATCTTTGACGCGAATGCGCCGTACATTGACCCATTCGGCAGGCGTGGGCAGTTTGGAAGGATTCCACCAGTGGAATTCTTGCGCGAGGTGGAATTCCAGTTTGCGGCAGAGCATTATCAGCAATTCAAAATGGTAGAGGCTGCGCGTCGGTTGACCCGGAATCCACGAACCGCCGATGTCGATGACCAGCGATCCGGTCGGCTTGAGGATGCGGTGGAAGTGCTCGGCGAAGCTGCGAAACCACTCCACATATTTATCTTCCTCCACATTGCCGTACTCCTTTTGGCGCAGGAGGGCAAAAGGCGGGCTGGTAAAGATCAGATCGACGGATTCGTCGGCCAGCGAGTCGCGCATATAAGCCAGGGAATCGGCGTGGATGATCTGTCCGTATGCGGTCTGCAGGGCGATGGGAATAGTCATAGACACAGTATAACGCATCTCAAAAGCGCGGGCAAAGACAGAACAAATGGTCGGGTGCCGATTGCGGGTCGAAGGCTTGCAAAAAAGGGTTCGTAGAAGTGCGGGCGGGCGTCGTCGGGTTGCTGCGCGGCGTAGAGGCCCAGATCGGGGATGCCCGCGCCGCTGTTGGCCGGGTGGACAATCGCATGGACGCGGGGCGCGGCCAGTTGCTCCCCCGCCGCGTTGAGAAGCGTCTGCAAATAGCCGTAGCGGGAGGTCTCTGGGACTGCGGCGTGGCGGTCTGCGGCCAGGTGGCGCAGGTAGGCTTCCAGGGCGGCGGTGAAGTCTGGGTTGTGTGAAGGCATTGGGTCTTCGGCTCAGGCGGATGCGCTGGCGTAGCTGGTTCGGCTGGCTGCGATCTGGGAGATAAGCTCTTCTGCTTCGGCCACGCTGCAATTGAACACATCGGCGATCACCTCTGCGGGATGGCCGTACTCAGTCATCGTCAGGATGAAGGTACGGTTGAGTTCCGCGGCGCTTTTGTTGCCGGCTTTCGTAAATGCCTGGATGATATCCTCGACTTCGGTCACGCTGAGTTCAACCAGATTTGCGATCAGCTTCGCTGCAAAACCGCGTTTAGCCATCGCCAGCACAGTACCTATCTGGCTTATTTTGGTGCCATTCTGCATCCCTTTCTCGTAGGCCTTTTCCCCGTATTTTTCAATTATCCCCGTTAGTTCACTGATAAAAGGATCAACGCTACGTTCTTGAAGTCGATCCTCTGCTGAAACTCCAGTTGATTGTGTAAGAAACTCAGTCTTTTCACTGGACTCTGCTGTCGGCATTCTCCGTGCCTCCTTACTCGAACGATACGCATATTTCAGGTGTTCGTAATCTTATTCATGGATGTTGTCGCCATTGGTCTGGGCGGTTGTGGCGCCGGCGATGATTTCCTCGACTTCAGCCACGCTGAGGTTAAGCACATCCGCGATCAGTTCCCGTGCGAAACCGCGTTCAGTCATCGCCAGTACGGTTTTTGCCTGGTTTGCCTTGGCTCCCCTCTCGATCCCCTTCTCGATCCCCTTCTCGATCCCCTTCTCGATCCCTACCTCAATTCCTTTTTCATGCGCTTTTTGATAGTAGTCCTCGAATGACGTCGTTAGCATTGTCTCTACCTCCTCCTTAGAACGAAACACTTTTTCCATCTGGGCGTAATTTTCTGGACTGATACGCCCGTGTAGCGCCATCTGCCAAAACCAGTTGATGAGCAGAGAGACTGCCTGTTTGTCCTCTTCTCGGTCGAATAGATTGGGTAATCTCGCCAACAGCTTTTCCAACTCGTAGTGGTTCTCGACCAGGAAAAGCGTCGAAACGATATTGTCAATCTCTATCAGAACCTCCTCGCTCAGTTCATTCTCGGCCAGCTTGAAGTAGCGAAAATGCAGGCCATATTCGCCCAACGACGGTTCCGATTCGATCAAATCGGCGATATCCGTGGCGGCTGTCCAGCGCCCATCCCCATTATACAACACAATTGGGAAGATCGGCGGCAGCTTTTTTAGATGATGGCTGCGCACCAGTTCCATATAAAAACTGACGACGTAGTTCAACGCGCGCAGAGCCATCAGCCGGTCTACGGTGGATTGGAATTCCAGCAGAATGTAGACGTAAATCTCCTCTTTGCCAAAAGGGATGCGGTAGATGAGGTCGCTTTCCCACTCCCGGTACTCCTCGTCAATGAAGGATTTGTCCACCCTCTCGGCGCGGTCGAAGTCGAGCTGCTTCACCCAGGGTTGGTTGATAAAACTTTCCATCAACTGACGAAAAATCGTGCGATTGGAAAAGAGAAATTTGTAACCCTTGTCGTGGATGGTAGCCATTGGCGCTCCTCACTTGCCTGGATTCGGTCGCGTAATTATAGGGCAAAGTCGCTGTACTGGCAATGGGCAGACTTTGCTCTCCAACAGTCTGGATTTTCTTCTCAGAAACGAGTACAATAGGCTGTAAAGCATCCGTGTACGTCTGACTCCTCATCAGCAAAAGAGACGGGGGTAGGGATAATGACCGCAGTGCAGGAAATCATTTGAGCGCAAGTCGAGAACGAAATCAACCGCATCCCGCCAGAGTATATGGAAAACGTACTGCGGCTGCTACGCATTTTCCGTGAAAGTGTCGCGCTGCCGCTCGCTGAAGACAGCTTGCGGCAAGGTTGGAACGAGGCGTTAACGGGCGATACCCATCCACTTGAAGAATTGTGGGTAGGGATCGATACTTGCATTGATGCAAGGAGTTTACAATGAACCCAATACGTTCTCTCGAACAGCCCTAATCCCACCAGATCGAGACAACTGCCTGTCCTTCCTCTGCACCGCCCAACTCCCGATCGGCCGCATCTTCATCGTAAACCGTAGCCATCCCGATCCACTCCTCTTGCGCGACCTCGGCCAGCCGGTAGGCGCTGGATGCGTCGGGGGTCAGAATGGTCAGCATGTCGGCGTTCCAGAAGTTTTTAGACAGATCGCGCAATTTGATCAGATCGTTGCGGTCGAGCAAAACCGCTGTCCACAGTTCAGTGTGTTCGGTTAAGTAGTCGTAGACCTTTTTACCGTCAAAGTCGTTGTGCATTGAGCGCCGGATGATTTCCAGTTGCAATTCCTGGAGCGTTGCATCCTCCAGAGACTTGTGCTTTGGCTGTAGCATTTTTCTCTCCTCCTACTGTTGTGAAAACGGAAGTCTACCGATACAGCCCGTGTGGGTCCAATTCTTCGCGGATCAGCCGCAGTTCTTCGGTGGAGGGAGCGGGTGTTTCGCCAACGGTTTCGGCCATGCGCAGGGGCCAGCCCACCTCCGCCTGCACATCTGCGGACGAAAGGCCGGGGTAACATTCGATCAGTTGCATCTCCCGTTCCGGGTTGGCAAAGTCGAAGAGTGCCTTGTCGGTGATGACCGTTTGGGGGCCGCCACCGGGCAGCCCCAAGCGGGCGCGGGCATCGCCGCCAGTCAGATGGCCGGGGCTGGTCTGAAAGTCCAATTTTTGCACAAAGGCCCGCTTCGATAGCCGCATAATCATCAAAACGCTGCGGGCATTGGTGGCGATCTCGCAGGCCCCACCGCTGCCAGGCAGACGCACTTTGGGGCTGGCGTAGTCGCCCACGACGGTCGTGTTGAGGTTGCCAAAACGGTCAATCTGCGCGCCGCCCAGCA
>CAMDEX010000055.1 GCA_945897075.1 Litorilinea aerophila | reverse complement strand
CCCGCTGCGCAGTGGGCGCAGCAAGCTCCGCCCCTACCTAACCTGGCAACGTCAGAACTAAGACTCTTGTAAACACGGATGCGAAGGAACACAGATTTTTTCCCATCCCTATTCCTTCTCATCGGTGTTTACAAAAATCTCTCTTTTCTTGCGCAAACACCAGTAAGGTTCTACTTTTCAGAAAGAACGATTATGGCCTCAGCCGTACAGACAGCGACACGCAAAGCCCTGCCGCCGCCGACCGAGCGTTACACAATTCTCGGCTGGCTGAAAAAGAATCTCTTTGACGGATGGTTCAACTCGCTTTTGACAGTTGTGATGGCGGCGCTGCTCTTTGGTCTGTTGCGCCCGCTTTTCAACTGGGCCTTCAACACCGCCGAATGGGCAGTCATCCCGGCCAATTTCAATCTAATCATGCGCGGCCAATACCCCGCAGAATTGGTATGGCGTCTCTGGCTGGTTCTCTATTTACTGGCCTTTGTGATTGGCTTTGTCTGGGCTGCCAACAGCAAAACCATCCAGGGCGAGCTGATTGTACTTTTTGCCCTGCCTCTGCTGCTGCTGCTTGTGCCCTTCTTTACTGGTGAAACCCGTATCAATCTGCTGGTAGTAGAAGCCGCTGGTCTGGTCGGTTATGCCATCGGGCGGCTCTTGCCCGCCAAGCGGGGCACGCTTGGCATCTGGGCGCTGCTGCTCTATGTGCTTGCGCTGCTGCTCATCCTGCGCGGCGGATCGGGGGAGACAGGCGCGTGGGCTGCTGTCCCCACCAATCTGTGGGGCGGCCTGCTCCTTTCCCTGCTCCTGGCTGTCTTTGGGATTGTCATCTCCTTTCCGCTGGGCGTTCTGCTTGCCCTGGGCCGCCGCTCCCAGTTGCCCGCCATTCGGATGATATCGGTACTCTACATCGAATTTATCCGGGGCGTGCCGCTGATTACCCTGCTCTTTATGGCCCAGGTGATGTTGCAGCTTTTCCTGCCCGATGGCTTCCCCACTATTGACCGGGCGCTGCGTGCGCTGGCTGCCGTCACTCTCTTCTCCGCAGCCTATACGGCCGAGAATGTGCGCGGCGGTCTACAATCCATCCCCAAGGGCCAATACGAGGCCGCCAACGCTCTGGGGTTGAGCAGCCTTCAGTCCATGACTTTTATCATTCTGCCCCAGGCCCTGCGCGCTGTGATCCCAGTGCTGGTCGGCCAGTTTATCGGCCTCTTCAAAGACACCTCTCTGGTGGCGCTGGTTGGCCTCTTTGATCTATTGGGTATTGCCCGCACAATCCTGGGCAACCCCAGTTGGCTGGGCACCCACCGGGAGGTCTACGCTTTCATCGGCCTGCTCTATTGGATTTTCAGCTATACGATGTCCTACACCAGCCGTCGCATCGAAGCGCGTTTGGCCGTTGCCAACCGGTAGGACAGTGAACAGTGAACAGTAGGACAGTAGGGCAGTCACTGTTCACTGTTCACTGTTCACTGTTCACTGTTCACTGTTCACTGTTCACTGTCCACTGACCCACTGACCCACTGTCCCACTGTCCCACTTCCACGGGAGTTTTTCATGTTCGAACAAGCCAACAAAAATGACATTATCGTCTGCAAAAACGTACACAAATGGTACGGGGAATTTCAAGCCCTGCGCGATGTAAGCCTGAGTGTCAAACCCCAGGAGGTGGTAGTCATTATCGGGCCGTCCGGTTCCGGCAAATCCACTTTCATCCGCTGCATCAACCGGCTGGAAGAACACCAGAGCGGTGACATTATTGTAGACGGCATCCCCCTGACCCACGACGTGCGCAACATCGAGCAGATCCGCTCGGAGACCGGGATGGTCTTCCAGCAGTTCAATCTCTTCCCCCATCTGACCGTACTGGAAAATATCACTCTGGCCCCTATTCATGTGCGCAAAGCGAAAAAGGCCGAGGCAGAAGAGGCAGCCATGGCTTTGCTGCAACGGGTGGGCATCCCGGAGCAGGCACTCAAATATCCCGGCCAGCTCTCCGGTGGTCAGCAGCAGCGCGTCGCCATCGCCCGTTCTCTGGCCATGAAGCCGAAAATTATGCTCTTCGACGAGCCGACCTCGGCTCTGGACCCGGAGATGATCAAAGAGGTGCTGGATGTGATGAAAGAGCTGGCGAAATCCGGTATGACAATGCTCGTCGTCACCCACGAGATGGGCTTTGCCAAAGAGGTGGCGGATCGGGTGGTCTTTATGGAAGGCGGTTCGATTGTCGAAGTGGGCACCCCCCAACACTTCTTCGAGAACGCCCAACACGAACGCACAAAGCTTTTTTTGAGCCAGATTTTGTAATTTAACCACAAAGACACGAAGAAAGAAAGGGCAGCCAGTTGCGATTGGCTGCCTCTCTTCTTGCCCGCCCGTAGTCGGCTTTAGCCGACTTGCGCATTCAGACCGGATTTCAATCCGGGGCCGACAACAGACCAATGATTTTCAACCTTTTTGTGCAGGAGTCCCCTATGCCTCGTCGCTTTTTTCGTCTGTTCACTCTTTCACTGCCCCTTTTACTTCTTCTGATTGGATTGCCCGGTCTCGCTTTGGCCGCGCCAACCGCCCAGGAAGCGACCGGCACGATCACCGCCGTCACCATCCCGCCGCGCATGAACGCGCGCACAGGGCCGGGCACGGCCTATCCGGTGGTGGGCTTTGTGGTTGCGGGGACAAAAGTGAAAATCATCGGCGAAAACATCGATGGCGTGTGGGTGCGCGCCGAGGTGGCTGGCTTCACTGCGCCGGTCTGGCTGGCGAAACGGCTGTTGAAGGTGGTGGACGGAAGCACAGCCACAGCGCAATCCGCCAGCGCCGCCATCACCCAGACAAGGCCGTTGTCCGCGACAGTGGCTCTCTCGACAACGGCGACAACCGCTCCCGTGACAGCCCCTGTGCTGGCAGAGACAGCGTCCGCACCCGCCGTAGACACCTCCGCCGGGCCGGTGGCGGTGACGACGCCTCCCCTTATAAACGTGCGCCGGGGGCCGGGCACCGACTATCCCGTGGCGACCAGCGCGGCCGCGGGCACCCAGGCGCGCATTGTGGGCATCGGCCCAGATCGCCAGTGGTATCAGGTGGAAATGGCCGGTCAGAGCGAAAAAGTCTGGATTTTCGCCGGGCTGTCCACACTCCACGGCTCGTTGGAGGCCATTCCCCAACTGACCGAAGCTGAAATTCCGCCCGCTCCCCAACCCGCAGCAGCCCAGCCCGTCGCCCAACCAGCGCCCCAGACCGTCGCGCCATCTGCGCCCGCAGCCGTTGCCCCCGTCCCGGCTGCTGTGGCCCGCGCCGCGTCCCTGCCCGGCGTGGGCTTTGGCTACGGCGTCCAGGCCCACATCATCCACACCGGCCAGGAAGGGCAGGCGATGGACAAGACGCGGGAAATGGGCTTTTCGTGGATGAAGCAGCAGATCGAGTGGCGCATCTTCGAATCCAACCCCGGCCAGTACGGCTTCGGCGACATCGGGCCGATTATCGGCGCGGCCAACGAGCGGGGCATCAACCTGCTCTTCAGCGTCGTCAATGCACCGGATTGGGCGCGAGAGCCGGGCTTTGACGCCAGCGTGGGCGGCCCACCTGCCGATCCCCAGACATTTGCCAACTTCCTGGGCGCGTTGGCGCGTGAGTATTGCGGTACATCCCTGAAAGCCATCGAAGTTTGGAACGAGCAGAATCTGCATTACGAGTGGGGCAACAAACCGCTCAGCCCGGCAGAATATGTGGCCCTCCTCCGCCCGGCCTATGCCAGCATCAAAGCCGCCTGTCCCTCCATCTACGTCATCAGTGGCGCGCCCACCCCTGCCGGCGACAACGGCGCACTGGCGATGGACGACTTCCGCTATCTGGAAGAGATGTTCAAGAACGGCGTGGCCCGCTATGTGGACGGCATCGGCGCGCACCCCAGCGGCTACAATGTGCCACCCAGCGTCACCTGGCAGAATGCCTGCGCCACCATCCAGCAGACGGGCAACTTTTTCAACGGTGCCTGCGACACCCCCCATCACTCCTGGAGTTTTCGCAGCACACTGGAAGGCTACCGCAATATCGCTGTCGTCTACGGCGCGGCCCATCTCCCCATCTGGCCCACAGAATTTGGCTGGGCTTCCCAAAATCCGCCCTTTCACGGAGCGTATGCCTACGCGGCCGACAACAGCCTCGAAGAACAAGCTGCCTGGACAGTGGAAGCCTATCAGATGATGCGGGCCTGGGGTTGGGTCGGCCCGGCCTTCCTGTGGAATCTCAACTTCCGGGTGGTTGCCAACGGCACGGAAAAGGCCCAGTGGGGGATTGTGCGCAACGACTGGAGTCCGCTGCCGGTCTATGAAGCGTTGCGGGGGATGGGGAAGTGAGACAGACCTACAGATAGCCTAATGCTTCGTCAATGATTTCCTGAAGCGAAGGAGGGAATACAGGGACTACACCGCTGGTCGTGTGCTTGTGTTCTTTCTGACCTATCGGCGGTCGATGTAGAGCGTTGTCATATCGGAAGCGTAGATTCGTTTCTGCGTCCTGATAGTGATAGGCATACATCACTCTTGGTTCAGCTTGTGTACCATCAAAGAACTCGCGAATGTGCAGTTCGGAATCATCTGAAAAGCGCAGAATCGCATTGACATATCCGCGCAACGGGGATTTTTGATCGATCTCAAGATGCGACAATTGCGCCAGACCGAGCGCAACCGCCTTGTTAAGGAATTCAGTTACCGATTGACTGTATTCAGTGAAGTTGACGCTGAACACGCTCAATTTCCTCGATCTCAGATTCCAGCCCGTCTAGCAGACGCGCCTCGCCGGCCCACTCGATATAGTCCATGTCGCCGCCCAACAAATCTTCGGCGGCCATCTCGGCTAGGAAAATCTCTGTTGATACGCCGTACTGTTTCTCGAAAAGCGTAAGTTTGCGCCTGCTCCGCCGAATTGAAAGCTGTAGCTGAGAGCGATACAGGCTGAGTGCCTGGACTACCGCACTGGTTGTTCGATTGTCCGCCAACTCTAAAGTCAAGGAAATTGCCATAGCCTGCCTCCCGGCAACGATTGTCGAGTCATCTGCTGGTAGTATAACACATCCCTGTACGCGAACTCCACCCCTTGCCGGGAACGAATTTCTCCTTTTGCCCGTTCGCTCTTACAATAAAGAAGCCTTCCCCGGCTTCCCACCCACACCCAAAAACAAACGTTTGCCAGCCAAAGGAACCGCTGATGAGTGATCGGAAATACCATTTGAGACTGCTACTTGTTGCCCTGCTCACGCTCCTGGCGCTGACGGCCTGTGGCAGCGATGAAGAAGAACCCACGCCCACGCCCACCAAAACGCCCGTACCCGTCCAGGCGGAAGTAGCCCCCGCGCCCACAGCTACACCGCTTCCCCCCGCGGCAGCCCAGCCAGCCGCACCAGCGCCTGCACCTGCCTCCCAAGCCGTCTACGCCATCATCAACGCCACAGAACTCAATGTGCGTTCAGGGCCAGCCACGAGCTTCGACGTCCTGCGCGCTGTCAGTCAGGGGCAACGGTTTGCGCTGGCTGCGCTTTCCGACGACGGCGCGTGGGCACAACTTGCCGAAAACGGCGCGGCCATCGGCTGGACGGCCCTGGAATTCCTGACAGTGGAAGGCGATCTGGCGACGTTGCAGGGCGGCGTGACCGCGGCCAGCCAGCCCAGCGCAGGCAATCAACCGGCAGCCGCAGCGCCTGCGTCCCCCGCATCCGGCGCATTTGCCGATGCCTCGATGACCAGCCCGGACTTCGGCGCACAAGCTTTTCTCTGGTGGCGGGAAGAGGTGGCCCACCGGGACTTGGAACTGATGAAGGATTCTAACTTTCGTTGGGTCAAACAGGCCTTTGCCTGGGAGACGATTGAGGGCGCGGGCAAAGGCCAATACGACTGGTCCATCGCCGACCGGGTGGTGCAGCAGGCCAATGAAAGCGGGCTGAAGCTCCTGGCGCGGGTTTCCAGCGATCCGGACAAGGCCAACTTCTGGCCGGGACACCCGCCGGGCAATGCTGCTCACTTCGCTGACTTCCTCTTTGCCCTGGCCAGCCGTTACAACTGCGCACCCGGCGCAGTTGGCTGTATCCAGGCCTATCAGATTTGGAACGAGCCGAACCTGGCGCGGGAGTGGGGTGGCAACCGGCCCAACCCGGCGGAGTATGTGCGCTTCTTGGGCCAGGCCTACGCTGCTGTCAAACGGGCCAACGTCAACGCGCTGGTTATCAACGCGGGCATGGCCCCCACCGGCGACGACAGCGCCATTGCCATGCCCGACGACAAATTCTATGATCAGATGTACCAGGCCATGGGCGGCAACAGCAACGGCTACTTCGACGCCTTGGGCGTACACGGCGCGGGCTTTGCCGCCCCGCCCGAATTGGACCCGGCCACCGCGGCCGCGGACAAAAAGTATGGCGGCTATCGCTTCTTCGCCTTCCGTCACGTGGAAGACATCCGCAACATTATGGTTCGTTACGGCGATAGCAACAAAAAGGTTGTCATTCTGGAGTTCGGCTGGACCTACGACTCGGTCAACCCCGACTACAAGTGGCACGGCGCAGATGCGGGGATCGATATGTTTGTCCAGGCCGATTATCTGAAACGGGCCTACCAGTACGCCGCGGCCAACTGGCAGCCCTGGATTGGGTTGATGAGCCTGCTGACAATGCCCAATCTGGACTGGATGAATGACGGCAATCCCAACGACGAGGAGCAGTATTGGTGGGCAATTATGGAGCCGAGCAACGTTGACGAAAAGCTGTGGCGGCCCGCCATCATCGAACTGTGCATCTACTTCAACGGCGTCTCTGGACAGAAGTGCAAGTACGACCCGAATTGATGATCGAGCGAGTACAGCCGGGGGCAGATAACCCCGTGATTTCAGACCTGGTGCAGTGCGGCGCAAATAACTTGACGGTTTCAAGCGTAGTGCGTGGTGCGTGTACTGGTATTCCCAATTGGCTCTGCTCTAGGGGATCACTCGTTTTCCATCAAACAAAAACCCCCCGTAAAGAGCGACTAACGCCCCCAATCGTACACGCACTACGCACCACGCACTACGCTGCAGCTATTTCGCTGGCAAATTTCCGCCCCGTTGTGTGAGTTCCCACAAACAAAAAAGAGCTGTCAGGTCTCCAAAACCTGGCAGCTCTGATATTTTTCTTTATCTGCTGGTGAGGGCGAGGAAGAGTTGGATTCCCTGCTCCAAGATCGCTGCGATGTTTTCCATCCAGTCGGTCTGGTCGGTCAGCGCGGAGAAGTCGAAGAGGCCAATATCGAAGCTCCAATTCATCTCCGCATAGCGCCAGCCGTAGAGACCGGCCAGGATGACAAGGACGAAGAAGATGCGTTGGAGATGGCGGTTGTAGCGAAAAAAAAGTGGCATAGGAAAAATATTGGGTAGTGGATAGTGAACCACCTTCATTGTCCCAGTAGCGGGCAGATTTGCAAAATTCCGCAGGGATGCGTATACTATTTGACAAATGGGTGAGTAGCTCAGCTGGTTAGAGCGCACGGTTCACATCCGTGAGGTTCGGGGGTTCGAGTCCCTTCTCGCCCACCATTGAAACAAAGAAAGCGGAGCATCCACTGGATGCTCCGCTTCTTTGTTTTTGGCTGGCGTAACGCACTCAATACCTCGTCTCAGATCCCCAATCCCTAATCCCCAACAACTCTTCCACCACCAGCGCCACGCCATCCTCGTCATTGGAGGCCGTGATACGATCGGCCACCGCCTTTACTTCGGCCACGGCGTTGTCCATAGCCACGCCCAGCCCGGCCTCCGCCACCATTTCCACGTCGTTCACGTCGTCGCCAAAGGCTGCCACCTGACCCATCGGGATCCCCCACGCCTCCATCAGGTGGGCCAGTGCGCTGGCTTTGGAGGATTGGCTGGGCATAATCTGGGCGACTTTGTACTTTTCTGAAAGCAGCACCCGGGCCGATGTGGGCAGCCCGTTGGCCGCGGGGATGGCCTGCAAGTATTCGTTCAGGGCTATGATGATTTTGGCTGCGGGCCGGGCCGCCATGCCCAACAGGTCAGGCGTGAATTGGGTGCCGGGCCGGTCGGTGGGCCGGTTGACATACAAAATATCGTCAATTTCAATGCCCACACGGCTGTCGGGCATGGCCGCCAGGAATGAGTCTACAATCTGCCAGGCGTCGGCGGCGGGGATTGTGCGCGTATAGACAGGCTGCCCGTTCTGATAAATGGCCGCACCGTTGTAGCAGACACAGGGGAGATGGAGCAGGGTTTCCGGGATTTGGCGTGCGCTGCGCGGGGGACGGCCCGTCGCAATCACCAACCGTTGTCCTGCTGCTTCCCACGCCGCAAGCGTCTCCAGCGAGCGCGGAGAGACACTGCCATCGCTGCGCAGCAGCGTTTCGTCCAGATCGACAGCCAACACAGAAATCATACCAGCACCCTTCCATCGGTTGATTGGTCTTGCGGAGAATAGCCACCGAGTCTATTCTACTGCAAAAAGCCAAGAAGCACACCGCGGAGGCGCGGAGAACGCGAAGAACGCGGAGATTTTCTCCGCGTTCTCCGCGCCTCCGTTGTAGAAGTCCCCTTTTGCAGTGGAATCTTCTTCTATTCTCAATAGACCACAACCATCGGGCAATTTCAGCGGTCCGCCGTCTGCGGTCTGCGGTCTGCTGATTCTCGCAAAGCAGTCAGCCGGGCGCGGGCGTCGTCGGCGTGGAGGATAGAAAAGGCGGGGTTGAGATCGAGCGCGGTTTGCAAGTGTTGGCGCGCGCTGGCCGTGTCGCCCCGGCTGTGGGCGATGACCCCCGCGTGGTAGTGGAGCAGCGCGTCCTCTGTGCCCAGGCGCAGACTCTCGGCGTTGTAGCGTTGGGCTTCGTCGTCTGCGCCGTTGCGGTGCAGCGCCCAGGCCAGCACATCCGCGGCGTAGAGGCTGGGACGGGCCGCGTATGCCTGGCGCGCCAATTGCAGCGCGCTGACCGGATCGCCGTAATCAGCTTCAAAGAGGGCCAACTCCATATCCACCGACACGCCCGCAGCCTGGTTGAGCCGCTGGATCACGCGCACCAGCCCGTACTGCTGGGCGGCCTCTTCGCTTTGCCCAGTCGCTGCGTAGAGATCGCCCAGAGGAATGACAAATTCGGGCAGGGGCAGTCGCTCCACGGCCTGGGCATAGAAGCGGATGGCGCTGTCGCTGTTGCCCTGGGCCGCAGCCACCCGTCCCCGCCCAGCCAGGGCAAAGGGATAGGCCACATTGCTTTGCAGCGCAGCCTGATAATAGACGTCCGCCTGCGCCCAATCGCCCCGGTTGAAGTGTAGATGGCCGAGTTGCACAGCCGTCCAGCGCCAGCCTTCCGTGCCGGGTACGGCCACGTCCAGCGCCATCTGCATCGCGTCAATCGCGCCGGTTGTGTCGCCGTGCAGTTCGCGCAGATAGGAGGCCCGGCTGTAGGAGCCGACCCCAGGGCGCAGATTGACCATTGCCTGGCCCGTCTCCAGCGCCTCGCTATAGCGCCCCAACTCCACATAGGCATCCACCAGAAGACCCACCGCTTCCGCCTTGTGCGGGGCCACGGCCAGAGCAGCTTCGGCCCAGGGGATGGCTGCGGCGAAGTCGTGGCGGGAGAGGGCAAGCATCCCCATCCCCACCAGCGCATCGAGCTGCTCCGCTTCCCGTTCCAGCGCGGACTGAAAGGCAACCTCGGCCTGCTGGTAATGAGCGGCGTCGCCGTCTTCGCGCGCCTGTTGCAGATGGGCGATTCCCAGCCCGGCATAGGCTGCGGCGTCGTCCGGGAAGGCGCGCAGACGTTCTTGCAGACGCACAATTTCGGCGTAGGGGTTATAGTCCACCGGCGCGGCAGCCGCGGGTGATGGGGGAATTGTGCCGCTCTCTGTGGCTATGCGGGCCAGAAGAACAACTACCAGCACGGCCAGCGCCCAGAGCAGACGACGCAGGCTGGTATTGCCCAAGAAAGCTCTGCGCTCTACAAACGAACCGGTCATTGGTCACATCCCCCTTGAAAAGTCTGTTGGGTGGACGATGCCAAACCCGGCCATCGCCCACCCAACAACGGTAGTTTTTAACCTTCCGGGAAGCGGCCAGAACAACTTGCCTATGCCCGTGACTCTGTAGCCGCTTCCCGGAAGGTGTAACTCCTAACTCGAAACTCCTAACCCTGCCGTCGTCGCGCCCACCAGAGCGCCGGGACTGTCACCAGCAGCAGCGCCACAGGCACGCCCGCTGTCGCGGCGATACCTGCGCCCTGAATGCTGCTCATTGCCTTCTGGATCATCGGCACAAAGACGCCCAAGATCGGGTTGGTGTGCAGATGGCTTTGGCCGGAATGGGCCTGGGCCACGTAAGGGAAGGTATTGCGGAAGGGCTTGTCGTTGGCATCAATGCCATCGGTCAGCACGCCGATCAGACCGCCGTTGAATTTGAAACTGGTGTCGCGGCCATCCAACACACCATAGGCAGCGCCAGCCACAGCCAACAGCTCGATCTCTACCACATCATCCGCCAGACGGCGGCCATTGGGGAATCCGCAGGCGTCGCCGCCCAAGACACCCAGACGGCTGGGCGTGGGCTTGCACGTAGCGCCGCTGATGGCTGTGTTGACACGCAACATCTCGGCAGGGGTCACTGTCATAGGCTGGTTGACGTTGAATCCAGCAGGCAGAGGCGCTGGGCCACTTGCCGTTTCGATGGTGAAGGGGGCGGAGAGCTTCATCCCCGTCAGGAAGATGTCGAAGATGTCGCCACGACCCGTGCGTGGCATACCCATCGTGTAATCTGTGTCACAATCGTTGCCAGTGTCGCCCGGCAGCTTCACCCCGTAGAGTCCACAGAGCAGATTGCCGATTTCCGGGTCTTCCACGCTCTCTTGCAGTGCGCCATAGACAGTCAGATCAACCGACGGCGCAATGGCGTTGAAGGTATCCTTCAGGCCGACGGGCAATACCACTTCGTTGGTCAGCGGCATACCCAGCCGGGAGACCTGCACGTAAGGAGCAGGGTTGCCCGGATTGGCGATGTCGATGGCTTTGCGCCGTGAACCAGACCAAACACCCACCACTTTTTCCATGCCCCGGGTTACACGGGCGATGGGCACTTCGATGACCAGAGAATGGACATTGAAGCCGGAGAGCGAGTCAACCGGGATGTTGTTCTCTTTGCTGTAGCCGATGGGCGAACCCTGGCCGCGCAGCGTGAGCAGATCGAAGACCTGCAAATCTACGAAGAAGGGATCGTCGGTCTGTCCGGCGAAGATGTCGATCTTATGCCCGTTGCTACCGGGATCGATATAGCTATAGATGGCGGCCTGTTCTAGCGTGTTGTAGTCCGGCGTGGACTTTGTGCCGATGTGGGCCGGTGCGACCGGTTTGTTGTCGATTAGTGTGCTGATGTGATTGTCGACCTGCCGCGCCGTGTCGGCGGGCTGCATACCGGGGGTAAAGTACTCTGTCACCGAATAGACCTGCGTCCGATTCCAATCCGCGTCGGTCAGCGAGTCGATGGGGCCAGTGTTGTACAGGAATGTGTTGGGGTTCTTCTGCACTACTTTGCTGTACAACGTGTAGGTCACATCCGCGGTGGCATTGCCGTCCATATCCAGATAAATGTCATAGGCGACGTTGTCGTCCCACTCGTAGTAGTTGGGGCCGCCTTCGGGGCCTTCAAAGGGGATCCAACTGGCGACGAGTACCAGCCGGGTGGGGTCGTTGGGCGAGACAAAGGCGTAGGTATCTGTGTTATCGGCGAACGGGTCCTTCGAGATGAGGGGCGCTTCGCGATGGCTGGATGCCTTGGCATCCTGGCCCACCGCCAGCAGAACAGCGGCCAACAGCACGACCGGAATCAGCAACAGGCCGATCAGCGTGCCCAGGCGGCGCAGCAAGGAAGATTTAGAACGCATACCTTTTTCTCCTTTGTGGAACAGTGGGGGAAGCCGCGGGTTGGATTGTACAAACGGCTTCCCAACGATAATTAAAAACCCAGCAGACCAGTTTGCAGCAACGCCTGGGCTGTAATGCCCCCACCCGCCAGGGTGATGAAGAGCGCGCTGGCAACGGGGGCCAGGCGAAGAAAGCGCCCACTCTCAGGGACATAGCTGACCAGCTTGCCGGCGTGGACCATCAGAATGCCGATGAGAGTGAGAACGCTTGCCAAACCGAAACTAAAAACGACGATCAGAAGCAGGCCAAAGGCCACCCGTTGCAGGGCGATCGCGCCCAGCATCACCACCAGCGCCGAGGGGCAGGGCAGCAGCCCGCCCGACACGCCCAGCGCCAGCAGACTGCGCCAGGTGATGGGCGCGCCATCCGCGCCCGGCGGCAGGTGGCTGTGAGTATGACCGCCGTGGCTGTGGCCGGTATCGTCGTGGGAATGCGAATGTTCGTCGCTGTGATCGTGTGAATGATCGTGTGAATGATCGTGCGGGTGATCGTGCGAATGTTCGTGATGGGTGTGGGCGGCTGCTTTGGCTGGGCGCAGCCGTTGCCAGATCAGCGAGGCGCCGATACCCACCACCAGCAGCCCGGAGGCCACCCCCAGCCAGGGGAAGAGGGTTTCGGGCAGAATGTAGCGCGAAGCAAAAAGGGTGATAAGGCCGAGAATAAAGACGCCCGCAGTGTGGGTCAGTGTGGTTGTCAGCCCCAAAAAGAGGGCGTGGCGGGCTGTGCCCCGCGAACCGACCAGATAGGCGGCCACAATTGTCTTGCCGTGGCCGGGGGATAGGGCGTGGGCCGCGCCCCAGACAAAGGCAGCCATCAGCGCCAGGAGCAGCGCACCCGGCCCGCCGATGGGCAGGGCAATCAGCTCGGCAAAGGGATCGGCTTTGCCCAGTGCGTTGGCACTTCCCGCTCCGCTGGGCTGCACGCTCCCGGTCTTCTGGGGGGCGGTGGAGGCAACGCCGCTCACCTGAAAGGTAGCGCTGGTGATCCGGGGCGGTGATTGGAGCAGGTCTTGGGGATAGGCGCGCAATTCCTGGCTGATCTCCTGGCTGGCAGCCGTGGACGCAAGCAGCGTACGCCCTTCCTCGGTTACGACAACAACCTCCTGCCAGCCTAGCTTGCCGGGAAAGTTGTTGTCCTGAAACGCCCCGTCCCAGAGGTTGTCCGCCAGCAGCAGGGCCGCCCAACGAAACTCCAGACGCAGGGTGTTCAGCCCGCCCTGTCCCGGCGCAAAGGCAAAACTGCTGTCGCGCACCTGCCAGGCGACCTCTGCCCCGTTCAGTGTCAGCGCCAGATTTCCGGCCAGCCGTGCGGCCATCGCGGCCAGATAGTCGGCCTGTTCGCTGGCATCGGCCACACCATCCCCGTTGCGGTCAATCGTGGACATCTCCTGATAGGTGGGGATTTCCGCCATATCCAGCACGTAGAGCAGGCGCACCGTATCTTGGCCGACAGTTATTTTGCTGTAGCGGTTGACAGTGAAGTTGCCCAATGGGTGGGCCAGCGCGCTGGCGGCGGCGAACACCAGCAGAAGAAGGGCTAGTGTGAACGCACGCGTGACGAGCAGGACCGGCTTTGTTTGTTTTGCTCTCACTGGTGGCTCACTTTCACACGTTGCAGGAAAAGTGTCTCAAAGTCCGTGGCACTTTCTTCAAGTGCCGGGGACTTTGCTAGGGTCTGTTGGGCATTGCTATTTTGTCTGACGCAGACCGGATGGCTTTGGATCTATGCAATTTGGGAGAAAGACAAAATGGCCCGGTTCTGGTCACAGTGTCGCACAGCCGACTGTTCCCATTCCAGGCCATTTTCTGTTCACTTTTTGCTCAAAAGTCCCCGGCATTCAAGAAAGTGCCAGGGACTTTATTCTTTATTCGTTGCTTGCTCTTCTTTGCAACTTGGACATATTATGCTAAAATTGAACAAAATATGGACAATGGTTTATAAATTTGTTGTTTTTCTACATTGACAAAGGAGCACACAGATGAACCGCGACATTCTACGCCAGTTTTTCGTCATCGTCACCTTCGCCTTGACGATTGTGATGAACGGCCTGGCAACTTCCTTGCCCCTCAACGGGATGGACACCGGGGCCATTTCTGATATGTTCCCCAACTTCTTCACCCCGGCGGGCTACGTCTTCGCCATTTGGGGGGTGATCTATCTGGGGTTGACTGCCTTTACGATCTATCACTCCTTGCCTGGACAGCGAGCCAACCCCCGGCTGCGCCAGATTGGATGGCTCTTTATCGCCTCCAATCTTTTTAACAGCGCCTGGATTTTCGCCTGGCACTATCTGCTCTTCCCGCTCAGTTTCGTGCTGATGCTGGGCATTCTGGGCACACTGCTGACGCTCTTTGTGTACCTGGGCAGCCGACCTGCTTCCGCCCTGGAACGCTGGATCGTCCACGTTCCTTTCAGCATCTACGTGGGCTGGATCAGCGTGGCGACGATTGCCAACGCGACGATACTGCTTCAGGATCAGGGCTTTACCGGCGGCCCTCTGCCCGAACCGGTCTGGTCAGCCCTGCTGTTGGTCATCGGCACGGCCATTGCGGTCTATGTTGTGCGTACCCGGCGCGATGTAGCCTACGGCGCGGTCTTTGTCTGGGCGTTTATCGGTATTGCCGTGAAATACAGCGCAACGCCACTGGTCGCAACCACAGCAGGCGTATTGGCCGGGCTGATTCTCCTGCTCGTCATCCTTACCCTCCTGCGTAGCGCCCCACCCGCATCCCGTCTGCAGAGCAGCCCCGCCTAGCAGATGTGGGCGACGATATCCGGGGGATTCGATTTCACCCCGCCAGGCCGCACACTTGGCGGGGTGCATGAGATTGGAAGGATTTGCGCCGTCGTGCAGTGGCGTGGCATCATTTGACAGGAATATCTGACAAAGATCACCACCCCACATCACGGAGTAGCCAACCCCATGCCCACCCCGCCCACCCCTCTACGCGTCGCCATTATCGGCACAGCGCGCCGCTCGGACTATCTCTACGGCCCTATCCTGCACGCCCTGTTCTACACTGAATTGAGATAGGTTTGGAAAGCCCAATGTCAGCCCAATCACCGGTTCTTCCCTCCAACTACACCCTTTTGCTCGCTTCCCTACGCCAACGTATTCACAGCGCCCAAACACAGGCAGCCCTGTCGGTCAACCGCCAGTTGGTGCTGCTCTATTGGGAGATCGGGCGCGAGATTCTGGCGCAACAGACCGCGCAGGGCTGGGGTGCGAAGGTGATCGACCGTTTAGCCCAAGACTTGCGCGACACCTTCCCAGAGATGAAAGGCTTTTCGCCGCGCAATCTGAAATATATGCGCGCCTTTGCCGCCGCCTGGCCGGAAGAGCCATTTGTGCAGCAAGTTGCTGCACAAATTCCCTGGTTTCATAACTGCGTCCTGCTCGATAAGCTTTCGCTGCCATCTGAACGTGAATGGTATGCCCGCAAAGCTATTGAAAACGGCTGGAGTCGCAACATTCTGGCCCACCAGATCGACAGCCAACTTCATAGGCGTTTGGGCATGGCGCAGACCAATTTTGCCGCTACACTGCCCCCACCCCAGTCGGACTTGGCCCAGCAAATTTTGAAGGACCCCTACACCTTTGACTTTCTCGGCATTAGCGAGGAAGCCCACGAACGCGACCTGCAGCGCGCTTTGCTGGATCATCTGCGGGCATTTCTTCTGGAACTGGGGTTGGGCTTCGCCTTTGTGGGCAGCCAGCACCATCTCGAAGTCGGTGGTCGGGATTTTTATCTGGACTTGCTCTTTTATCACTTTCGCCTGCGCTGCTTTGTGGTGATTGACCTGAAGATCGGCGAATTCCAGCCCGAATATGCCGGCAAGATGAACTTCTATTTGTCCGCCCTGGACTCTACCCTGCGCGGCGAGCAGGACCAGCCTTCCATCGGTCTGATTCTGTGCCGCGCAAAGAACCGGATTGTTGTCGAATATGCCCTGCGCGATATGAGCAAACCCATCGGTGTTTCCGCCTACCAGCTAACCCAGGCTCTGCCGGAATCACTGAAGGGCAGTCTACCTACCATTGATGAACTAGAAGCCGAACTGATTGGAGAATAACCCCATGCCCACCCCACCCACACCCCTGCGCGTCGCCATCATCGGCACGGCCCGCCGCTCAGACTATCTCTACGGCCCCATCCTGCACGCTCTACCCCGCGAAGTTGAACTGGTGGCGGTCTGGGGACGCAGCGAAGCCTCCGCCAAACGTCTGGGCGAAAGCCTGGGCGCGCCCTGGTACACCGACCTCGACAAGCTGGTGCGCGAGACCGCACCCCAGATCGGCATCGTCTCCGTCACCTATGCGGCCAACGGCGAAGTGGGGCTGATGGCAGTAGAAGCCGGGCTGCACGTCCTCTTGGAGACGCCCATCGCCCACAAACTGAGCGAGGCCGACGCCATTATCGCGGCCGCGGAGCAGCGCGGGCTGAAGATCGAAGTGGCCGAACAGTTCCACCGCCGCCCGCTGGAAGCGGTCAAGCTGAAGCTGTTGGCAAGCGGTCTTTTCGGCACTGTCCACAGCGCCTTCAACGACTTCGCCGGTCACGGCTATCACGGCGTCAGCGTCATGCGCAGCTATCTGGGCTTCGATGCCCGGCCTGTGCAAGTCACCGGCGCGGTGAAGGAGTATCCCCTGGCCGCCCACTGGTCACGCCTGCGCAACGAGACCGCGCCGCGCACCGAAAGCCAGGAGCACGGCCTCATCGAATACGAGGACGGCCGCCTGGGCATCTTCCACTGGACGAATGTGGGCTACGATTCGCCCCTGCGCTGGTGGCGCAGCAGCCGCTTTCTGGCCGAAAAGGGGATGGGCATTACCGTCGGTGTGGGGCTGGAGGTGCAAGAGTGGCTGAGTACGCTTGCGCCCGGCGGCGAAGCGCCCCGTTTTGTCACGCTGGAACGGCGTTGGGAGCGGGTGGACGGCGGCGCGCTGATCGCGATGGTGGCCCACACTGGCGATGCGGATATCCCGATTGTCACTTGGGAAAATCCCTTCCGTCCGCGCAAACAGGGCCACGGCCCGGACTGGCAGGACGATGTGATCGGCGTGGCCGGCTGCCTGATGAGTCTGGTGGAGGCCGTGCGCACCGACAGCGATCCGAGCTACGGCCCACTCCAGGCCCGCCTGGATCAGGAGATTATTGTGGCGATTCGAGAGTCGTCTAAGCAGGGCGGCCAACCGGTATCCCTGCCGATGGACCCGGCCAGCCAGACGGTGTGAACCGTCGAGGAGTGAAACGTGAAACGTGAAACGTGAGAACAAACAGCGCTCTCACGTTTCACGTTTCACGTTTCCCGCTTTGCACGATTAGCGCAGCTCGGCTTCATATAATAAGGAAGCGATCCATTGCGCGTCCGCCGCGGCAAAGGGAGGCGTTGGGTCATTCTGATAATTGATGCGCAAATCATAGGCCGCGCGGTCATACAATTGATGCAGGATAGCGTTCAAATCGACAACAGGCCACTCATCGTCTGGCTGAAGCGGCAGACGGAAGGTGGGAATCGCCTGGCGGACAGTAAATGGATAGAATTGGGCACGCGGGCGCATGGCAGATGGGCTGACGAGAATCGTATAGTGTTCTGTTTTGCGAGATGTTTGTACGAACCGTTGCCCGGCGCGCAGGAGGTCAATCTCGACAAGACTCGTATACGAGTTAAACACTTCCTGCCGCTTGCGTTCATATTGCACGCGCCCTGCGCGTGACGCTTTATTCCACGGCGATAAAATCTCCAGAAGTGTTATCACCTTGACAGTGCCGTCGTCGCTCTTCATCCACAATTCGCTGTTGCTCTCGTCATCCACTTCCTGAATCTCCAAATAGGTCTCGCGGGTATGTTCATACATCGGCAGTTCGACGATCTCTGGTTCGAGGACGGGCGCAGCAACGCCTGGCTGACCTGAAACTCCTTGCCAGGGGGAAGTTGAATAGGGGCCAAGCACGCCCACATCTGGCACGGCGCTAAATCCGATCGCCAGTGGATCCGCCAGGTAGGAACGCTCCTCCACTGCAACAAAATAGCGCGGTCTGAGCAACGGTCCTAACTCATCGGCAATGGCCGCGATCAGCCGGTTGTGAAGACCGTGCCATAGATTTGGTCGTTCCAGATACGGATCCATTCCCGGAAATGGCGTTGGCATGGGACTTCTCCGTTGCAAAAGAAGAAGGAAATTTTCGGACAGTATAGCACAAAGTGAACAGCAGCGCTTGAAACGTGAGAACAAACGGCGCTCTCACGTTCCCTCCCTTCCTCCTGTCATCCCTTCCTCCCTTCCTCCCTTCTCCCCTATCCCGTCGCCCCCTTGACACTCCACACGGAACCCGTCGTGTAGGTGTTGCGCTCGGAGCAGAGAAACTCGATCACCTCTGCCACCTCTTCGGCGTCGGAATAGCGCCCGATGGGGTTGCCGGGGTTGGCGAGAAATTCTGGCGTGAAGCGGGGCACCACCATATCGGTCAACGCCCGGCCCGGTTCCACACCGTTGACAAAGACATTCTGCTTGGGCCAGGCATTGCCCAGCGCACCGATGAAGGAGTGTACCGCGCCCTTTGAGACGCCGTAGGGCACCTGATTGGTGGCCCCGTGGCGCGCGCCAGAGGTGATGGAGACACAGCGTCCCCAGCCGCCCGCCAGCATGTGGGGAACCGCGGCCTGGTGCGCATAGTATATGCCGTAAACATTGATCTTCATCACTTTGTCGAACTGGGCCGCGGACTGCTCCAAAAAGGGCAATTCCTTGCCCAGAATCCCCGCGCAGCAGACCAGAATGTCCAGACGGCCAAAGACGGCGACGGTTTGCGCCACCATTTCATGCACAGCGGCTTCGTCGGTCACATCTGTGGGGATGTAGAGGGCGCGCTGCCCCAGCGCCTCGATCTCGGCCACCGCGCTTGCGCCGTGTTCGTCCTGCAAATCGGCAATTACAATATCCCGGCCTTCTTCCGCCATACGCAGAGCCGAAGCCCGGCCAATGCCGCGCGCGCCGCCGGTCACAATCGCTACCCGCCGCTCCACCGGCGCGGCAAAACGTAGATTTGGCATGAAATTTCCTTTCAATGATTGAGGGATGAATCGTTCTTCAGCCTTTTTATTCTATCACCGTCGGATTGCGAACGGCGAAGATGGAAAAGCCGGTGTATTGTTGATGCCCAGAGAATTGACACTGGGCGCTCCTCGTTGTTAGAGTATTCAAGCTGGAAGCGCCAAATTGGCGACGCCAAACTGGGAGCGCCGCCATCCCTGGCGGCCAGCCGCCAGGGACGGCGGCGCTCCCAGAGATAGCCAAAGGCGAAAGCGTACCAGCCATTTTTGATTCCATTGAGAACATCACCCCCAGCGAGGATTGATCTGATGTCCAACGAGCGTTTTCTTGCGGAAGTTTTGGAGCAGCCCCAGGCGTTGCGACGCACAGTCGCCAGCTTTTCGGATGCGGCAGGCGAGCTATCCACAGTGGCCGACCGCATCCAGCGGGGCAGCTTTGACCGGGTGGTGCTGACTGGGATGGGCAGTTCCCTCTTTGGCTGCCACAGCCTGGCCTTGTCGTTGACCGCCAGCCTGCCCATTCCCGTAACGGTCTGGGATGCGTCGGAACTGGTCCACCAGTCCCCTGGGGCGCTGACGGGCCGGACGCTGCTGGTTGCCGTCTCCCAATCCGGCGAGAGCGCTGAGGTGGTGGAAGTGACCCGTCTGTCACAGCGGCCCGGCGCAGCTATCGCCATCACCAACGGCCCGGAGAATACCCTGGCTGGCTGGGCCGACGTCAGCCTTTGCACGAATGCAGGTGCGGAGGAAGCGGTCTCCTCCAAAACCTACACCGCTACGCTGGCAGCCCAGGCCCTGGCCGCGGCAGCCCTGGGACAGCCGGATGGCGGGCAGATAGCCGGGCAGATTCTGGCCCTGGCCGAGAGACTGGCGGACTATCTGACCGACTGGCAAAGCCGGATTGAACCAATCAGCGACTTTCTTGGCCCCTGCGAGACCCTCGCCTATCTGGGGCGGGGACACAGCCTTTCCACCGCCTGCACCGCTGCATTGATTACGGAAGAGTCGAGCAAAGTCTTCTGTATGGGCGTCTCCGCGGCCCAGTTTCGCCACGGCCCTATTGAACTGGCCCGGCCCGGTCTGAAAGTTGTCATCTTTGCCGGGAGCGGCCCCACCCGCCGCCTCAATGAAAACTTTTCCGGGGAGCTGGCAGGCCACGGCGCACAGGTAGTGCTGATCACTGCGCAACCCCAGGCCGGTCTGGACAGCGCCAATCTGCTCCAATCTGCCATCCCGACCGCGCCAGCTTCGCTCTTGCCCATTCTGGAAATCGTACCGATACAACTGCTCACAATTCCCCTGGCTGAGGCCCGGGGCTTTCGCCCAGCCACCTTCCAGCACACCACAAAAGTCACCGATAGGGAGTGAATATCTCCTAAAGTCCCCGGCACTTCACGAACAACAGCCGGAGCAATCGTCCTGGAACGGCTCGCTGGGGCAGAAAGTGCCGGGGACTTTGGCCCTACGCGCTCTTGTCCGCACCCAATACCCGGATGCCCAACTCGCGCGCGGTGTCGTGGAAGAGGCGGGCCACAGCGGGCAGTTCTTCCGTGCTGTTGCCCTCGGAGATGACTGGATAGTCCGGGTTGAGCGCTTCCATGCGCCGGAAGAGTGTCTTGAAATCCATCAACCCCTTGCCAGGGCAGCCGTCGCTCAGGTGCAGGGCCAGCCGGTTTTCGATCCAGATGTCTTTGGCGTGGCAGCTTACAATATGTCTGCCCATCACATCAAAGTGGTGGTTCAGAGCCGCGCCTGTGTCAAAGACCGTCTCCAATGTAATCCAATTGGCCGAATCGTAGTCGCAGCGCACCCAGGGCGAATCCACCTCGTCCAGAATCGCCGCGGCGATCTCCGGCGTCTTCAGTGTCACCAGTTGGTGGCTCTCCAGACTCAGGAAGACGCCCGCATCCTCCGCCGCGGGCTGGCACTCCTGCAATGTCTTTACCAGTTGGCGTTCGGCGCTGACTGTCCAGTTGTCCGGGTGGGGAAACCAGGGGCCGGCCGGGTTCATCGAGCCGGGGCCGGTGTCTATGCCGCGCGCCCCCATCCAGCCGGCCAGCCGCAGCGCGGCCTGCAACGTGCGCACAGATTCCCGGCGTGCCATCTCATCCGGCGTGACCAGATTCTGCCAATAGCCCGTCACCTGATAGAGACGCACCCCTTCCCCGGCCAACAGATCCCGCAGCCGCTCGGCTTTGTGGCGGGGGGTTGTGTGGGGATCGTTGGCGCGGAAGCGCGTGAAGATACCGCTGAAGCCCAGCTCGCGCACCCGGCGACACATCTCCGGCGTCACGTCGTCCATATCGGACGGCAAAAAACAGCCACTCATTCCAAAACGCATGGGAAACCTCCACAGAAAATGAATTGAGAAACGATACCAATCAACCAATCAACCAGTTGATTGGTTGATTGGTTGATTGCGTTGTACCGCCAGCCCCGCGCTGACCAGCACCAGCAGACCCCCAGCCCATTGGATAAGTGTGAGCCGCTCGTGCAGAAAGAAGACGGAGAGCAGAATAATTAGCAATGTTTGCACAGGCCAGAGCAGCGCGATCTGCCCGCCGCCGATGTGACGCATGGCGACGAATTGGGCGATGCGGGCAAAATAGGTACTGACAACGGCCATCACCAGAATCGCGCTCCAACCCGCCACGCCTGGATCGCTCCAACGCCCGCCCTGCGCAGCCCAAAAAAGGGCCACCACCAGCGTCATCATCAGCAGCAGATAGAATGTCACTGTACGCGGGTCGTAGCCCAGCAACCGCCATTGGAGCAAAACCAACTGAATGGCATAGAGCAGAATAGACAGCCCGGTGAGGATCAGACCGACAGTAGAATGCTGACCGCTTGGCCCCACCAGCAGGTAAATCCCCGCAAAGGCAAAGAGCAGCCGTAGGAGATGGCGATGGGTCAACCGTTCCCCGCCAAAGGCCAGAAGCAGCAGCACAGCCAGCGGCTGTACAGATTTGAGCATCGCCGACATTGACGAGTCAATCCAGGCCAGGGAGAGAAAAAAGCAGCAGATTTCCACCCCAGCAATGCCGCCCACCAGCGCCACCCGGCCCGCCAGTGCCCGGTCTATATGTAGGAGGCTGGGCCGGGTCAGCCCCAGCGTCAGCGCCATCAGGACGACGGCGATGACCAGTCGGGCCAGCAGCATCGCCAGCGGGTCTAGTCCCCCGCTGACCGCGCTGCGCGCCAGCGGCGTGACCAGCGCGGCTGCGCCCGTCGAAGCCAGAGCCATCGTCCAGCCGACGACGGACGGCGAACCCCGCTGTTCCCGGTAGAAGGCCAGCCAGCGGTTACCGACCACTGGTTGTCGGTCCGCTCTTCGCTGTCAATTCACCCAATTCATCCACAAGTACACGCACAAGCCTATCAATCTCCCCCAATGCCGCAACCGCAGTGGCTTTGTCCAGGTCGTGGATGTGCCAATAGACCACCCGCTCTTCCCAGCCGGGATAGCTCGCGGCCAGCAGTGGCCGGTGTTCTGCCTCTTTCAGCGCAACAACTATCGCCGCGCCGGCCAGTTCGGCCTCCGTCACTTGCACGGGATAGCGTTCGATGGCGGCGCGGGGCGGTTCGATCCCGGCATCGCGCAGGGCAGCCAGTGTCGGCGCTGCGATGGGGCCGGGGTTGACGCCCGGTTTCACCAGCAGCCCGCTGGATTCAGCTCGCCAGCCCAGGCCAGCCGCGCCGGCCACTGCGTTGAAAAGTAGCTCGGCGTAACGGCTGCGGTAGTAATTGCCGGTGCAGAGGAAGAGAATCGTTTGCATGAGTTAGGAGTTGTGAGTTAGGAGTTAGGAGTTAGGAGTTAGGAGTAGCGCAGCCAGTATATCCCGATTGCGCCGGCGCTGGCAACGTTGAGGGAGCGTTTGGCGCCGTCCATGGGCAGACAGACGATGCGTTCGCTTAAGTCGAGCAGGGCGGGATCGACGCCCGTCACTTCGCTGCCCACGACCAGCACTACCTGATCCGCCTCCTGGGCACGGATGTGAAAGATTGGTTCGGCCCGCGCCCCGGTTTCCAATGACCAGAGCCGCCAACCGTCGGCGATCAGTGCGTGGGCGGCGAGACGTGCGTTGGGGTGATAGCTCCACGGCACAATCTCTTCTGCGCCCAGCCCCGTCTTGGCAACCCGCGGGTGATCGGGTTTGGGACAGATGCCGCACAGGTGGACGTGGGCGATGCCCGCGCCCTCAGCCGTGCGCAGAAGAGAGCCGACGTTATAGCTGCTGCGGATGTTGTCCAGCAACAGGCTGACCGTCGGACCCGTCACCGGCGCTTGATGCACGCTGCCCTCCTCGCCCTCTTTGGGTGGCAGCGGTATGCAGACCGTCGGGTCGCCACAGACCGGGCAGATCAACCGCCGTTCGTCTTCCCAGGCCGCAGGGAAGCGCAAGAGACAGGCCGGGTTGACGCATTCGCAAATCCAACCGGCGGGGGTCACGGCGAATCTCCCCGCGGGTCGGGCATTTGCACAACGGTACACCCCAGCGGAGAGATGTCTGTCCCAAAGCAGCCCCACAAAGGAAGATAGGTATGCAATAGTTGTGCTACTACGACAAAGGAGTCCTCCAGAAGCCGGGTGCGTCTGGGTGGCGTGAACCGATAGTCGGTGACAAACATCTGCGCTTGATAGTTGCCCGCCGCCAGCAAACCCAAAGCTGCCTCAATCTGCCAGGGGGTTGGCGTCTGTCCACAGACCAGATCGGGAATCTGCGCTTCGACCGTCACCGTTTGCCCCTGCACCGCGTGCGAGACGTATGCGGGAACACAGCCGTCCGGGTTCAGATCGGCCAGGCGCAGGGTGATATTTTCGGTGGCAAGGGGCAGCGCAGGGATGATCTGGATGCCGCCGATGACATTGAATTCATGTTGTACAAACAAAAGTAACCCACCGGTAAGCCCAGAAACAATGTAGAGATCTGCTGTATAGAAATTGGGAGGTCGAGGCGGAATCAGAACAGAAAAGCCCCAATCGGTTGGGGTTTCTATACAAGCAACCAACGGTCCAGGCGTTCTGGCTTGCAACCGCACGCGATTCTCCCCCACATCCACCGTATGGAAGGCAGGCACACACGAATTGGCCCACTTCCCAGAAACGGCGATGAAGAATGATTGCGAGAAAGAGGGGGTGGCCGGATAGATCGTAATCTCTTCATTGGTACTGTGGGCAGAGTAAACCGAAGCGCCAGGAATAGAAGCAAAGATGGACGCACCGATAAGAAAGGCAAAGGCGGATTGGAACAACCGTGACCAGTCCATTACAACTCCTGTGACGGGAGAAATAGACACGCACCGGAGGATAGCTGTCAGCATAGCGGGGAATGGAGCTTTACGCAAATAGACAGAGAGCCTTTGCCTGACGGGATGGACGCTCTGCTGTCTCCTCTCTGGCAGACGAAAAACGTGAAACGTGAGACCAGGCGCTGATCTCACGTTTCACGTTTCTAACCGACGCTCTCGACAAAGGCGCAGATAGCCGCTCAGTCAGCCAACCCAAGATCGTCGCCCACCATACGGGCGCTGGCGGGGATGGGCTGGTGATATTCTACCGGGCGCACCAGCCGCTCGACCAATTCTTTGGTGTTGGTCACATTCAGCTTCTCGTAGAAGAAACGGAATTCATCTTCCAGCGAACGGTAGAGCGCGCTGTAGTTGTCCGGGGCAAAGCTCCATAGCTCCGGTTTGAAGGGGCCGTGCGCCTTCTTGCGTGTGTTGTAATAGAACTGGGCGTCGGTCTGCCCGCTTTTGCGCTCGTCCGCGTGATGCGTGTCCAGGTGCTTGTAGATGCGCCGCCGCAGCCCTTCGGGGAAGGCCGGGTCGTCCATAAAGATATTCTGGAAGCCGGTCGCCAGATGAATTTCCAGCGTTTGCATCTCCGGGAATTTGTTGAAGAAGTCGCGGGGCAGGGTGCTGGCCCCGTGTTGCACAGCGCCGCCCGCGCCGTGGAAACGCGCCCGCTCGCCCAGCGCGGCCAGCGTCTCAAAGTCCACGGCCACTTTGGCAATCGAGCCGTCGGGCAGCACGATACCGCCGTGGCTGGTGCCGGTCTGCACGCTGACTTTGCTCAGCCCCGCATAATTGCCCAGTCCGGCCAGCACTTCCCGATAGCTCTCCATATAGGCGTCCAACTCGTCGGTGGTGGAATTCTTCTCACCCACTTCGCCGATCTCGCCGCCCAGACTGATTGTCACACCGGCGGGTTGCAGTTCACGCACAAATTGGGTGATCTCGGCCGAGCGCAGGAAATTGTGGTACTGCTGATCGACCAACGATTGCGGCTCCAGCGTGACGAGGGTGCTGGTGTCAATGTCTATATTCCAGAAGCCAGCGGGCACGGCTTTGGCGATCAGATCCTTGACTTCCTGGATGGCGCCTTCCGGGTTCTTTTTGTAGGTGGACGCCTTGACTTGGAAGTGGTCGCCCTGGATAAAGAGTGGGCCGCGATAGCCCTCTTTGATGGCCGCCGCGATCAGGCTGGTCGCAAACTCGGCAGGTTCCTGATCTGTGTAGCCCATTTCGCTGCGTGCAATCTCGAAGATGAAGGCCCGGGTATTGGTGGCCAGCGCGGCCCGCAACGCGGCCCGCCCCGTGTCATAGGTGGAAAAGCGGATGTTCATGGCCGGCACTGTGCGGTCGGACCATTCGCCGCGGCCACGGGCAATGTAAAATTCGTGGATGCTGGCCGGACGCGCGCCCAGCGCTTGGCCCGCTTCCCAGATCAGCCAGCGGGCAAAGTCACGCACGGCTGGCGTGCCAAAGACCGCATCCCGCACCAGAACGTCAATATCCGTGCTGCGCAGACGCTGCTCGTCCACCACCGCCACTTTGCCGTGCTCCACTTTGAGAGAATTCACCACGCCCTGGCGAATCTCGTAAACTGATTCGTGAATCATAGATAGGCTTCCTTTCGTATTCGAGAAACCGAGTTTTTCTGAAAAACCCGGTTTCTCCCGTGTATCACCCGCTGCTGCGGGATTGTATCCATCAAAAAATCATTCGTGCAAAATTGCACAATGTTGCATCAATTATACTGCAAAATCTGCTGAGGTACAACGGTGTAGTGACCAGTAATCAGTGAGCGGTGAGCAGTTCTTCATCCCTGCGGCGTGCGCCAGTGTACGAGCAATTGCTTATTGGTAACCGATTACTGCTCACTGCAAACCTTTAGTACAGGAACAACGGTTTGCCCATCACATTGCGCACTTTGGGCAGGTACTGATCCGCATCGTAGAGCTGATCCACATCCACCCGCTTTAGACCGCTGGTGACGGTACTCATGGGAATGTGGGTGTAGATGCCGTTGCGAATGGCAACCATCCGCCCGCTCTGCCCTTCGATGATCAAATCCATGGCCAGATGGGCGTAGTTGGTCGCCACCATCAGGTCCACGGCGTCGGGCGCGCCAGAGCGCATGAGATAGCCCAGCCGCTGGTTGATGATATTCTCGCCGGTGATCTTTTGCAGCGCCTCGCCGGTGATCTCGCCGATGCCGCCCAGCTTGCGGTGGCCGTAGGCGTCGGTCTCGCCGTATTCTACGACCGCGCCGCCAGCCATGTGTGCGCCCTCGCTGATCGTAACCATCGCATAGTTGCTGGGGTTGGCCCGTTTGTCGCGCAATACCAACGCACCCAACTTCTCCGGGTCAAAGGGCACTTCCGAGATAATGGCCCGATCCACACCGGCCAAATAGGAGCTGATCAGGCTGGTCTCGCCGGAGTTGCGGCCAAAGAGTTCCACCACCGCGATACGCTCGTGTGAGCCGGTGCTGGTGCGCAACTGGTGGATAAACTGCACACTGCGCGTGACGGCTGTGCTGAAGCCGATGCAGTAGTCCGTGCCGAAAACGTCGTTGTCCATCGTCTTGGGGATGGCGATCACCGGGAAGCCTTCGCTGTGCAGCCGCTCGCCGTAGCTCAGTGTGTCGTCGCCGCCGATGGGGATCAGCCGGTCGATGCCCAGGAATTCCAGATTTTTCAAAACGTGGACGGTGAAGTCGCGCAGGCTGGGGTCAGCGGCTTCGGCCTCCAGATGGGCCGGGTCTTTGAGAAATTGCGGCACATCCTTTGGCTTCACCTTGCCCGGATTTGTGCGGCTGGAGTGGAGAAAGGTGCCGCCGGTACGGTCAATCGTGCGCACAATCTGTTTGTTGAGGGATTGGGTGTTCTTTGCCACGCTTGCGGGGTCGTCCCGGTTCAATTCCAACAGACCGGCCCAGCCGCGGCGGATACCGACGACTTCGTGGCCTTCTTCTTCAGCCCGGTAGACCACAGCCTTCATGCAGGGGTTCAGCCCCGGCACATCGCCGCCACCGGTCAGGATACCAATACGCATAGTAGAGACTCCTTTGAATAGAGATTAGCGATTGGAGATCGCTTCTCTGTGTGCGATTGCAGGTTACGACGATGACAATCCGTCAATTCTGCAATCGGTGTTTTATATGTTTTGCATAGGGGCGCTGCTTGCTG
>CAMDEX010000054.1 GCA_945897075.1 Litorilinea aerophila | reverse complement strand
GATTGGGCCAAAGCCAACAACCACGGCATTGACTTCAACCCGACGCTCTTTTCGCATCCCCTGGCCGACGACGGTTTCACCCTGGCCCACGCCGACGCGGGTATTCGCCAGTTTTGGATCGAGCATTGCATCCGCAGCCGGGAGATCGGCGCTTTCTTTGGCAAAGAGATCGGCACACCCGCAGTCACGAATATCTGGATTCCCGACGGCTACAAAGACAGCCCCGTTGACCGGGCCGCGCCGCGCCGTCGGCTGAAGGATGCGCTGGACGCAGTGTTCGCCGTGCCGATGGACCGCCGCTACAATCTGGACGCGGTGGAGTGCAAGCTCTTTGGCCTGGGGTCGGAGAGCTACGTCGTCGGCTCCCACGAGTTCTACCTGGCCTACGCCGTTGCCAACCAACTCGTCCTCTGTCTGGACGCCGGCCACTTCCACCCCACTGAAGTCATCTCGGACAAAATCTCGTCCACGCTGCTCTTTGTGCCCCGCCTGCTCCTGCACGTCAGCCGCGGCGTGCGCTGGGACAGCGATCACGTCGTCACGCTCAGCGACGAACTGCAGGCGATTATGCAGGAGATTGTGCGCGGCAACTATCTGGAGCGGGTTCACATCGGGCTGGACTTCTTCGACGCCAGCATCAACCGGGTGGGGGCGTGGGCCATCGGCACGCGCAACGCGCTGCGCGCCCTGTTGATGGCGCTGCTCGAACCGATTGACGAACTGCGCCGTTTGGAGCAGGACGGCGACTTCACGGGCCGTCTGGCCCTGCTCGAAGAATTGAAAGGGCTGCCCTTCGGCGCGGTCTGGGACTACCACTGCCTGCGCCAGGAGGTGCCGGCGGGGATGGGTTACGTGACAGAAATCCGGCAGTACGAGAAGGACGTTCTATCAAAACGGGGGTAGAGGGGATTGGGGAGTAGGGATTAGGGATTGGGTGAGCGAATCTCCAATCCCCAATCCCCAATCTCCAATACTCAGGAGAAAACCATGCCTGCTCCATCCATCCGCACCGATCATCTGGTCTACGCCGTGCCCGATCTGGCCGCGGCTGTGGAACGCATCGCCGCCGAGTGGGGTGTGCGCCCCGCCATCGGCGGTCAGCACCCCTACGGCACTCACAACGCGCTGTTGGCCCTCGGCCCGCACACCTATCTGGAAATCATCGCGCCGGACCCGGCCCAGCCCGATCCACCGCTGGGCCGCGCCTTCGGCATGGACGACCACCCCAGCCAGACCCAGCTGGTCACCTGGGCCGCGGCCACCGTTGACCTGGACGCCACCCGCGCCGCCGCGCTGGCCCAGGGCTACGACGCGGGAGATGTGATGGAGGGTAGCCGTCTGCGCCCGGACGGGGTGAAAATTGCCTGGCGCTCGACGCGGCTGGTGCCCGTTGAGCGCGGCTGGCCGCCGCCGGGCGACGGGCTGCTGCCCTTTCTCATCGAATGGGGCGCGGGCACACCCCACCCGTCCACCACTTCGCCGGGCGGCTGCACACTCGTCTCATTGCGCGCCGAACACCCCAACCCCGCGGCCATCCGCCAGATGCTGGCCGCGCTGGGGTTGGATATCGCCGTGAACGTAGGCCCCGCGCCCGCGCTCTTTGCGGTGATTGAGACGCCGAATGGGGAAAAAATGCTGGCGTAGGCGTGAAACCCGATCAGATGTCGCCTCCGCAAAGGAGAAATTCCGGAATGGCACAGACAGAACAATACCGCCAGTATGTCATTGATCTGGTGAACCGCTATGCCAGCTACAAGTCTCGCTATGGCGAAATCGATCTGGAAGCCGTTACCGATCACGAACACGGACATTACGAAGTCGTCACTGTTGGCTGGGAAAATGACGAGCGGGTGCATGGCTGTATCTTGCATATTGACCTGAAAGACAACAAACTGTGGATTCAGCACGATGGCACGGATGTGGGGATTGCCAACCTGCTGGTTGAGATGGGTGTACCCAAAGAAGACATTGTGTTGGGCTTTCAGCCTTTGTACAAACGGCCCTATACAGGCTTCGCCGTCAACTGATCCAACAGTCAAATCACACTTGACGCGCCACCACACCGCTGCCACGACCGCGTGGATCGTTGGGTTCTCCCGGCGTCCGTTGAACGGTAGATAAACTCTCCTGGCCGGGAGAACCCAACCTACGAATCGCGTCACCCGCTCACCTTGTCACCCCTTCCTCCCTTCCTCCCTTCTCTCCGCCGTCACCAGCCGGGACTGCACCCACGCGCCGACTTCGTCCACCGAACGCCGCGCTTCTGGCACGCGCGCGGCCAGAGTCTGGAAGACGTGCCACATCCCCTCCCAGACGCGCAGGGTCACGTCCACGCCCGCGGCGCGCGCTTTGGCGGCCAGCCGGGTGGAATCGTCGAGCAAAATTTCGTAGTCACCGACGTGGATGAGCAGAGACGGCAGACCGGCCAGGTCGCCGTAGAGGGGGGAGATGAGGGGGTTCGTCGGCGCAGCGTTGCCCACGTAATAGGCCGCGGCGATGGGAACGCCCTCCGGCTTGAACCAGGGGTCTTGGCGGGCGCGGGTACGCAGACTGTCGCCGGTGGCGGCCAGATCGGTCCACGGCGAGAGGGCGAAAGCGGCCGCGGGCAGAGGCAACCCCCGGTCGCGCAGGGCCAGCAGCGTCGCCAGGGTCAGCCCGCCGCCCGCGGATTCCCCACCCAGCACCAGCCGCTGCGGGGCAATGCCATCGGCCAGCAGACGGCGGTAGACGGACAGCGCATCTTCTAAGGCTGCGGGGAAGGGGTTTTCCGGGGCCAGCCGGTATTCGGGCATCAGCGTGCGCAGCCCGCAGGCCGCGGCCAGATTGCCCACCAGCCCGCGGTGGGAGGCCAGCGAACCGACACTGTAACCGCCGCCGTGCAGGTAGAGCAGCACGGCATCGTCGGCGGCGCGGGCCGGGATAAACCAGGCGGCCTGCAAGCCTTCCACCCACGTGCGTTCGACGCGCACACTTTTGGGCGGCTGCACGCGCTGCCCCAGCCGGTCCAGGCTCTGCCGCATGTCGGTAATCGAGCTGCTCTGGGGGCTGTGGGCAATCTGATAGCGAAAGAGTTCACGCCAGAAAGTTCCACGCAGACTGGTCATAGCGGGCTACTCCTTTTGCGCTTCCTTTGTCAATCACTAAAAATTTGAACGCGGATGAGGTTGATTGGGCTGATGAGCGCGGGCAAAAAATCTGCGCAATCTGCGATCTCGGCGTAATCTGTGTTCCCGATTTCGTCCGCGTCCACTGGTCTCCTCCGCGTCTCTGCGTCTCAGCGGGAGTATTCAAGCGAAAAATCTCCCGCAGAGGCGCGGAGACGCAGAGAAAGAAGATGCACTTCCGTAACTGTACAGGTATAGCGGATCAGCGAGCGCTGATTGAGCGTTGGCCTGCTGGCAGTTTACAGAGTGACCGCGTGCCCTGTAGCCGCGGACGCGTACTGGGCCAGGACGCATTGTAGAAAGAGGCGGCTGCGGCTGAGGGGGACAACCGGATCGGCCCCGTCCAGGATGCAGCGTTCCATCGCTTCCACTTCGCACAGATAGGGATCCACGGCCGGGGTGACGATCTGCTCGCTGGAGCCGTCGCGGTTGGTGATGGTCATCACACTGTCTGTGCCCTTCACGCCCGGTTTCCACGGCTCTGGAATGTAGAGCGTAGCCTCGTCGCCCACCACATACGCGCCTTCGCGGAAGGGCGTGCGGAAGCTGGAGGAAACCTGCCCGACCGCGCCGCCGTCAAAGACAAACTGGCCGCGCATGGCAACATCCACACCCGTCTCACCGACGATTTGGCTGGAAAAAATCGTGCGCGGCTGGGCCGGGTGCGCCATTGTCACGGCCAGACTGTTGGGGTAGACGCCCACATCCCAGAGACAGCCGCCGGTCACATCGGGGCGCAGGCGGATGTTCGTGGCCCGCTCCGGCGAGAGGTAGAAATTGAACCAGGCCTGCACGAGTTGCACCTGACCCAGCCGCCCGTCGGCGATCAGCTTCTGCGCGGTCAACGTCTGGGGGTGGTGCAGATACATAAAAGCCTCAAAGACCGTCACACTGTTGGCGAGGGCGGCGGCCTCTACCCGGTCAAACTCGGCCAGCGAGACGACCAGTGGCTTCTCGCAGAGGACGTGCTTGCCCGCTTCGGCCGCGGCCACCGCCCACTCGCAGTGCAACGAGTTGGGCAGCGAGATGTAAACGGCGTCGATATTTGGGTCATCCAGCAGCGCCTCGTAGCTGCCGTAGGCATTGGGGATGCCCTTTTCGGCCGCGTAGACCTCTGCTTTGGCTTTGTCCCGGCTGGCCACGCCGACAAGTTTGCTCCGACCAGCGGCTTTGATGGGGCCGATGAGTGCGTTGTTGATGTTGGCTGTGGAGATGAGTCCCCAGCGGACGGTTTTGGACATGGATTGATTCCTTGTGGGTGATAATCTCCCAATCTCTGATTTGAGAGTGGGAGATTGAGAGATTGGGAGATTATTGTGCCATCGCTAAAACTTGATCAGCTTGAAGGACTCGGCGTGGAGCATACCCCCTTCTGCGCCGGTCTTGGCCGTGCGCTCGCGGATACGCTGGGCCAGCTTCGCCACATCTTCGCCCACCTGACTGACGTGGCAGGCCAGAGCGGCGATGCGCGCATCCACGAAATCGGTCACATCTTCGTAGTGATCGGCGTTGTCGGTCCAGAAGAGATAGAGTTCCGAGACGCGCCAGGGGTCTTCGCCATGGGTGATCTGCTCCGGGAAGATGTTCCACTCGCGCGCCGACCAGAGCGCGTCGATGGCCGCAATGCCCGCCGCGCGGTGATCCGGGTGGAGTTGGTAGTGTCGCCAGGGGTCAATGGCGGCGACGATGTGGGGCTTCAGGCGGCGGATGTAGGCGGCCAGTTCCCGGCGCAGCCCCAGGCTGTTCTCCAGCAGACCGTCCGGGTGGCGCAGGAAGATAACCTCTTGCACGCCCAACTCGGCGGCCGCGGCCCGCTGCTCGGCCTCGCGCTTGTCGGCCAACTGCTCCGGGCGCAGCGCGCGATCTTTACTGCCCTTGTCGCCGCTGGTCAAGAGCAGATAACGCACCTCCTTGCCCGCCGCAGCCCATTTGCCAATCGTGCCGCCGCAGCCAAATTCGGGGTCATCCGGGTGCGCAGCGATCACCAGCACCCGGTCGAGGGTTTTCGTTTCTTCAGCCATTGCAGCTCACTTTCCGATAAAAAAGAACACGGATTTCAACCACCAAACCACGAAGTCACCAAGACACGAAGAAGAAAAAAGAACTCTGCGCTTTTCCTTTGTGTCTTTGTGACTTTGTGGTTCAAGCCCTTACGTACTCAAAACCCCACCATCACTTTCCGCCCGCTCTCCGCGCTTTCAATCGCGGCATGCACCATCGCCAGGCTTTTGATGTTATCGGTGCAGACAGTTTGAGGCACTCTACCGCTTTTCAACGATTCGATAAATTCGTTGATCACCCCGGCGTGGTTGGTGAATTCCAGCGCAGGCGTGACCGGTGGATCGAGCTGGGCCGTCTCGCGCAAGAAGCCCTCGCTGCCCACCACCGCAGCCACCTGAATCTCGTCCTCCCCATCCCAGCGCGCCGTGCCTTTTTGCCCGATGGCCCGCCAGGCGCAGGCCCAGGCGGTCTGCAACCCCTCGGCGCACCAGCTCCCCCGGTAGTTGAAAACCAGCCCGTTCGTCATCTCGAAGATGCACTGGGCCGACGCGCCGTAGGCATACCAGGAACCGGTGGGGTTCCACTCGTGGCAGTAGACGCTCACCGGGTCCGCGTCGGCAATATAGCGGGCCTGGTCGAAGGAGTGGATCGCCATGTCCAAGAGCAGGACGTGTTCCATCGCGTCCCGAAAGCCGCCGAAGTGGGGGGCGAGGTAGAAATCGGCGTTGAGGGTGGTCAGCGGCCCGATCTGCCCGGCGCGGATTACCTCACGGAAGCGCACGATATTGTCCAGATAACGCCGGTTTTGGATGACGGCGTAGCTCTTGCCGCTGGCCTGGGCCGCGGCCAGCATCTCCCGCGCATCGGCCATAGACTCGGCCAGGGGTTTCTCCCCCAGGACGTGGCAGCCGTGGGCCAGCGCAGTGAGAACGACGGTCTTGTGCGCGGCGGGAATCGTGCAATCAAAGACCACATCCGCGTTGGTTGCGTCAATCATCTCGGCCAGGTCTGTGCCGATGCGGGCGTTGGACAGGCCGAACTGCGCCTGGACTTTGGCCGCGTTCTCCGGCAGCAGATCGACCAGTCCTACAAAGTCCAAGTCTGTGCGCTGTGCGGCGTGGCTAAGCCAGGACCTCGTAATGCCACCACAGCCGGCCAGCACTACACGAAAAGGAGTCGGAGAAGCAGGAAGAGTTTCCATTGATTGTTACCAGCGGGCATAGGGATAATACTTGAGGATATTTTTGTCACCCGAAATAAGGAAGCTGTCATCCAAACCAGCCTGGGCAGTAATGATACGATCAAACGGATCGCGAGTCCAGGACATAGCCATCGCCTGACCAACAACGGCGTTGAAATCCTTGTCACAGATAGCCAATCCAAGCCTGTTCGCTAAATCACCAAGGATCGTGTCGGCGTCATCTGTGATCCGGTCAATTTCGTTGAGATAGCGCAGTTCCAAACGCACAATCGGGGAGATGCGCAGTTCCATCCGATTGATATATTCTCTGGCTGTTGCGCTGAATTTCTCTGTTAGCCCGGTATAAAGCCAAACAACCGCATGGGTGTCAAGGTAGGTCAATCTGCACCTCGTCTTCCCAGGAAAGCGTGACCAAATCATCCGGATCACCGCGGATGACGTCTGGCCTGAAAACCAGATTCTCAAATTTATCTACCGGTAAAACCGGTTGGATTCTAAGGCGTCGTTCCCCCCGCATCACTTCCAACGGCTCACCGGTTGCCAATATTCTGTCGAGCAGATTGTAGATGTCTGCGCGGAGTTCGGTAGGTGTTACAGTTTTCATGTCGTCTCCGTACGTTCAACAAGAAATTTACGTACGTAAATAGTACAACGCAAATCAGTGCCCGTCAAGAAAGCAGCGACCAGATAAAATGAAAATAGGACACGGAATTTCCCTACGGAGAGACCCCGCCAAAACGCACGCGCAGATAGCGCAACACCTGTAGAATCTCGTCCTGGCTCAAAATCTCTTTGAAGGGAGGCATGCCCAGGGTGGGGAAACCCTCGCTGACAAAAACATAAACATCCTCGTCCCGGTGCAGGGGGATGTGGAAGGGCAGGATGGCAGGCGGCGTAGGCAAAGTCGTGGCCACAGGGCCGTCGCCCATCCCGTGCGGGCCGTGACATTGCACACAGTGGGTTTGGAAGATCTCCGCCCCGGCCAGAAAGATATCGTCCGGCGTGGGGGTGGGCGTCGGCACGGGCGTCGCGGTGGCTGGGCCGGGCGTGGCGATGTGGTCGGGATGGGCCAAAGGGGAGACCGGCGTGGGCAAGAGGGAGACGGTGGGGGAAGGCAGCGCAGAGAGCGTAGCAACGACAGGCGTGGCCGCACTGCCCGCAGCAAAGACGCTGGCGGGTGCGTCTGCCGTTTGCTGATTCTGGCTGGTCGCGGCTCCACGCACAGTCAAGACCAGCCCAACGATCAGACAGGCCAGCCCCACGCCGCCAAGCAGGGGCGCTGCATCCTGCTTGCGACGGCGCAGGGGTCGCCAGAAGAGGAAGGGGATCGCTCCCAGCGCCAGCAGCAGAACGCCACCGACAATCCCAGCCGGGAGTGTCGCGGCCGGGTTCTGCCAGGGCGTGCCCTGCGCCACAACGCCCGGCGCTGGCGGCACTGTCACAGCAAACGTAGCGGTAGCGTCGTCCATACCCCGCCGCCGCACATAAACCGTCACATCCCACTCGCCCGACTGACTCATCCACGCGCCCTCATCCACGTAAATATCATTGCCTTGCGTGGGCAGGTCCGTGCGCGCTTGACCCAGTTCCGCCTGTTTGGGTGCAAAGAAGAGGCGCACCAACTGGACATCGCCGATGGGCGAAGTGTCCGGGCGGTAGAGGTGTGTCCAGAAACGATTGCTGCCCGGCTGGTTGGGGCTGATTTGCAGATGGACAAGCAGATCGTTGGCCTGGGCAATGTTGATAAAAGGCAGCGCGGGCGCAACCGGCGGCTGGGGGCGGGGTGGCGGTGGCGTCTGTACCAGCAGGGCAACCGTCAAGAGCAGCACAAGGCTGACCGCGGCTTCGATCCCAACCCGGCGCGCCAGCCCGCCCGCGGCAGGCGCGTCTGCGGCGGGGCGATGGACTGTGCGGTTGTTGAGAAAGGCCAGGCCCAGCGCCAACGCCACCAGCGCCAGTTTCCCCAACAGGAGGAGGCCGTAGGTTGTGTTCCATAGAGAGGCCAAAGACGGAAGTTGGACAGCACTGCTGAACAGCCCCGTGACCGTCAGCACAAAGACTGCGCCCGCGGCCAACAGGGAAAAGCGGCGCACAATCTGCCCCAGCCCAGTCTGCTCCTCCCCGTCCAGCCCGGTGCGGGTTTGCCAAAAAAGCAAAGCCAGCAGGAGCAGCCCGCCCATCCAGGCGGCTGCGGCCAGGAGATGGACAAAATCACCTGCCACCGCCCAACCGCGACCGGGCACAGCCGCGGCGTGGCTGGCCAGGGAGAAGGTGATGAGTAGAACCAGCCCGATAAGATATTCGGCGGCCACCCGCACCTGACCGGCCCGCGTGCCGCGCAACCCCACCCGATCCGGCCTTTCTGCGCTGACCAGAAAGGCCACAACCGGCAGCAGAAGCAGTTGGCGCAGCAGAAGCAGTCTGCCCGGCTGGGTAGAAATGAGCAGATCAAACAGGCGATCCAGCGCGCCCAGCGCCGCCACCTGCGCGCCGATTTGCAGCCAGCCGCCCAGCAGAACCCCGGCCACACCGATAATTCCTAACACGCGTCCACCACCGGCCAGAGGGACGGCCAGACGAGGCAGGGGTTGGCGGGCCAAGACGGGGCCGGCCACAATCTCCCGAAAGAGCAGACCGCCCACCAGCAAAATAGCGCCCAGCAGAGAAAGCCAACGGGCCACCCCTTTGACAGGGGATGGAACTTCACTCGTCTCCCCCGTCAGCGCTACAGCAGTGCCGCTGGTCGGGCGGCTGCCATCCGGGTTGAGCAGCGTCAGGGGAAAGGAGCCGACCCACTCGTGGCCGTCTACGCTGGAGAGGGTACTCCAGATGACCGTATGAATGCCGGGTGTCAGCCCGGCGAGAGGCAGACTTAGATGGGTGGCGTCGTTGGTGTCCACCAGCGACGGCCCAACGCTCAACACTTCGCTGCCGCTGGCGTCGATCAGCCGGGCGTGGCTAAAACGGCTTTCCAACGGTTCAGAAAACCACATTTCTACGGATGGCGGCGCTCTGGTCAGTTCAGCGTTGGCCTCCGGTTCGGAACGCACCAGTAGCGCGTGGGCCAGGGCAGCGCGTTGGCTTGCCCCGGCCAGCAGAAAAAGCGCAAGCAGCAAGAAGAGTCCACGCAACATCTCTGATAGTCCTCTTTTTGCAGCAGATTCACAACTACACATGGACGACATTTCTCAATGATTCCTTCTACGCGCCAAAACCGCGCCTACAGCCAGCAACGCCAGCGGCGCAGCGCCCAGACAGGGCAACCCGCCCGTTGGAGAGGGAGCTGACGGCTCGGCGGTTGGTTGGGTTGTAGGGGTAGCTTCCGGTGCGGCTGGCGCGGCTGGCGCAGGATTGGCAGTTCCCACACTGAAAGCAAACTCCCCCTCTTTGGGATGGCCGTCCTCGGCAGAGAGTGCGCGCCATTCGACCCGATACGCGCCCTCGGCCAGAGCTTCCGCCAGCGCCACAGTGAGTAAGGTGCGGTCGTCGTCATCCACCGCCGCCTCGCCCACATTGACCCGCGCCCCATCCGGGCCGGTGACGCGCAGCCAGTTTTCGCCTGCGCGGCGAAAGAGTTCCTGGGTAAACCAGACTTTGACCTGTGTTGGCGGCGCGACAAGCGCTGCGTCGGCGGCTGGCTCCGAACGGGCGTAGTCGGCGTGGGAGAGAACTTTGGCGGCCAAAGGCAGCGCGGCCAGAAGAATGAACAGACCGGTCAACACAAGCAGACCGAAAAATCGCATAGCAACCTCCCTGTCCCCGGCCCCTCAGAAGGGCCGGGGACTTTGCGTCTAATTGTCTGACTCAGCTTATAGAGAAACAGATAGAGTTCGTACAATCGTAGGGGCGCTTGCTTGCTGCGCCCGCCGGGTGCGGCAAGCCGCACCCCTACCGAATTGTATGCTGTTCAAGTGTTTTCTCTATTATTCGGTGGCCTCTTCTGCCGGGGAAAGCCACTCCTGGGCAAGCTCCGAAAATTCGTGCTGGGTGTCGTGGGCCAGATCGGCCAACGGTGTAGCGGCCTCCACGTCGTCATCAGCCAGAGCCGTAGCCAGAGCGGAGAGGGTTTCGTGGAGGGTGGCAGCGTCTGGGGCCAGTTCCTCCGGCCAATCGACGGTTGTCAAGAGACGCGCGAGACGGGTCACTTGTCCGCCGTCGCCCGCCAGAATCTCTTTTTCATCGGTCAGCCGTTCAGCCAGCGCGTGCAAGTCCACACCGTCCAACAGATAAATGGCGGTATTCACCCGGTTGGCCTGGCCCGATACGTCAGCCAGCCACTCCTGGGCGTGATGGGAGAAGTCGTGCTGCTCCTCGTGGGCTTGGGTTGCCAGCGGCGCGGCAGCTTTCAAGTTGTCTTCGCCCAGAGCCGTGGAGAGCGCGCTCAGCGTCTCGTAGAGCGCGGCAGCCTCTTCCGCCAGACCTTCCGGCCACTCCACTGTTGTCAAGAGACGGGCAACACGCGCCACCAGGCCGCTGTCACCCGCCAGAATTTCTTTCTCCTCGTTCAGGCGCACATCCAGCCCGTGCAGCCCCGCGCTGTCCAGCAGATAGATGGCGGTATTGACGGCGTTGGATTGAGCGGTTACATCAGCCATTTCCAGCGCCACAGCTTCCGCCAGCCATTCCTGGGCGTGGTGGGAAAAGTCGTGCTGCGTCGCGTGGGCTTGGGTAGCCAGCGGAGCGGCAGCTTCCAAGTCATCTTCGCCCAGAGCCGCCGAGAGCGCGCTCAGTGTCGTGTGCAGGGCGACAGCTTCTTCCGCCAGACTTTTCGGCCAGTCCACCGTCGTCAAGAGGCGGGCGACGCGCGCCACCTGACCTGTATCGCTGGGCAGAATTTCGCCTTCCTCATTCAGCCGCACATCCAACCCGTGCAGCCCCGCGCTATCCAGCAGATAGAGGGCGGTGTTAACCGCGTCGGCCTGGGCGTAGGAAGCAACATGCGCAGCCGCGTGCAGCTCGGCGACAGTCGCCTCCAGGCTCTCCACGCGGGCCAGAAGATCGGCCAGTGTCGGTTCTTCGGCGATCTCTTCAACGGCGGCGGCGGCAGGCTCGGCTTCCGGCTCTGGGGTTGCCGTGGGTTCGGCTTCTGCCGCCGGGGTGGGTGTCGCATTTTGGGCGGGCCGCGCAGCCAAGAGCGCAGGGTGGCTGGGCGATAGAGCAAAAGCCAGGAGGATCAGCAGACCAGCAAGTACAACAATCGTTCGTTTCATTGAAAACTCTCCTCAAAGAGTATGGGTTTAGAGTATCGGTACATCATTTGTCCATCACGGGCACTGTCACCTGCATCTCACCCGCCTTTTCAAAGACGAGGAACAGGACGATCTCCTGGCCTGGCCGCAATTCCTGACGCAGATCCATCAGCATCATATGTTTGCCACCTGGCTTCAGCGCCAAAGTGGAGCCGGCGGGAATGACAAAACCTTCCAGATGGGGCGTCATACGCATCACCCCGTTGTCGTTGATCGTCTCGTAGAGTTCGCTGGCGGCCGCCACATCGCCTGTAACCGAGAGCAGGCGGTCATCGTTGCCGGTCGGGTTGAGAACAGTGAAGTATGCGGCGCTGTTCTGCCCAAGCGCAGCGGGCCGGGCCACTGGGTTCTCCACCCGGATGGCCTCACCGACCAGCGCGAGCGGCGTGGCCGGCGCAGCGCAGGCAACCAGCAGGATCACCAGCAATGCGTAGAACAGAAAACGGGCAACAGGCAGTTGGCGCTGTACGCCAAACATTCGCCCTTGCATGGGGGTTCCTTTCACAGTGGGCTTGCTGTACAGTCAAAGAGAGGGACAATAATTGCTCAGATAATCGTTTGTAGGGGCGCTTGCTTGCTGCGCCCGGTACACACCGGACGGGCGCAGCAAGCAGCGCCCCTACAGAAATATTTATCTGAAAAACTATTGCTATGCAAAGCGCGGAGGGGGTAGGGGCAAACCCGGCGTCTGTTGCGCGCCGCCAAACATCTGCGGGTAGAGAGAGCGCGCGCGGGTTGGGGTGTAGAGCGACCGCAGCGCGGTAGCGCCGATCAGCAGGAAGAGGAAGAAGAAGGAAAGGGTGTCAGGTATAGATTGCCCGGTGGCATTGGCAGGGTCAGGCAGAGGTGCGGAGAGAGCCAAATGGGCAACGTGAGCAACGGGCTGGGGGTTGGCCGCGGGCTGATCGCCCAACGTCTCCAGCCCGGGCGGGGGCGCAAAGACAAAATGCGCGCCGGCGTGCGGGTGGCCGGCCTGCCCCAGCCATCCCCAGCAGACAAAAGGGAAGACGAAGGCGAGCAAAAAGACATAGGCGAGCCGCGCAGAGACGGCCCAGCCCGCACGCACGCCCAACCCACAGGAAGGTGCGTTTGCCTTTTCATGTGCGCCACCGGTTGAATGCTGCATAGCGCATACTTTACACCAGAAAGCGCCAAAGCTGCAAACCTTTTCAAAGTCCCCGGCACTTCACAAACAGTGCCGGGGACTTTGTGGTATACTTGAACCAATACCCAATATCCAATACCCAATATCCAATACTCACTACCCTCAACCTATGAAAAAACAGACTGTCCTCGCAATCGATCTGGGCGCTGAATCGGGCCGGGTAATGGCCGTACATTTCGACGGACGCAGCCTGGAAGTAGAGGAGCTGCACCGCTTCCCCAATGTGACTGTCAACCTGCGCGGCACGCTGCATTGGGATTTTCTACGTCTCTGGAGTGACATCCAGCAGGGCATTGCACTGGGCAAGCGACACAACCCGGCCAGCCTGGGCGTAGATACGTGGGGCGTAGACTTCGGCCTGTTGGACAGCCAGGGCCGTCTGCTGGGCAACCCGATCACCTACCGGGACAGCCGCACCGACGGGGTGATGGAGCGCGCATTTGCCCGCCTCCCCCAGGCCGAGATTTTCGCCCAGACCGGCATCCAATTTATGCCCATCAACACCCTCTACCAGATGATTGCGCTGGTGGAGAGCGGCTCGCCCCAACTGGCCGCGGCCCACACCTTCCTCACCGCGCCGGACCTGCTCAATTATTGGCTGACCGGCGTGAAAGTCTGCGAATTTAGCAACGCCACGACAACGCAACTATTCAACCCCCGCACAGGCAATTGGGCGTGGGAGCTGCTGGACGCCTTCGCCATCCCCCGCCACATCTTCCCGCAAGTGGCGCAGCCGGGGACACACCTGGGCGCGTACGAGGGCATCCCCGTCATCGCGCCCGCTTGCCACGACACGGGCAGCGCGGTGGCAGCCACACCTCTGGAATCCCCCCATGCCGCCTATATCAGCAGCGGCACGTGGAGTCTCGTCGGGTTGGAGGTGGCAGCGCCGGTCATCAACGATGCGGCGCTGGCCGCCAATGTGACGAATGAGGGCGGCGTCTACGGGACATACCGTCTGCTCAAAAATGTGATGGGGCTGTGGATTTTACAGCAGTGCCGGGCCACCTGGGCCGCCGCGGGCGAGGAGACGAGCTACGCCGAGTTGACAGCGCTGGCCGCGCAAGCCGCGCCGATAGAGACGCCCGTTGATCCCGACGACAGCCGTTTCCTGCATCCGGGGGATCACCCGGCCCGGCTGTGCGACTGGTATGCGGAGCGGGGTCTGCCCGTTCCGCATACAAAAGGGGAGATCGTGCGTGCGGTTTTGCAGGGGTTGGCGAAGCGCTACGCCAGCGTTCTGACCAGTCTGACCAGTCTGACCAGTCTGACCAGTCTGACCGATCTGACCGGCCAGGCGGCGGATCGCATCCACATTGTGGGCGGCGGCAGCCAAAACCGGCTGCTCAATCAGATGACCGCCGACGCCACCGGTCTGCCGGTCGTGGCCGGGCCGGTGGAGACGACTGTGCTAGGCAATGCGCTGGTGCAACTGATCAGCCTGGGTGAGCTGGCCGACATCGGCCAAGCGCGGCAATTGGTGGCGCAGATGGGCGGGCAGGAGGAGTTTCTGCCGGGGTAGCGACCTTCCGGGAAGGGGTCAAAGGCTGATTGGACTTGTGTCAATCGTGCTGACCCCTTCCCGGAAGGTACGCAATCGCTCCGTTTAGAACTTGACCAGCACCGCGGTGAGATACATAATCGCCAGCCCCGCGCCCATTCCGCCCAGGTTCATCCAGTTGATGGCGGATTCACCGGCCTGCTGGCTGCTGCGCATCAGCAGCTTGCCCACTTCCCAGACCACTTGCAGGATGGCACCGATGCCGACCGCCAGGAAGAGTGTCGCCCAGACCGGGTTGAAGGCAAAGCCGCCGATCCACGTCCCCAGCAGCGCAGGGCCGCCCGCCAACAGAATGAGCAGGGCAAAGTGGCGCAGCCCAGGACTTTTGCGCACGATAGGCGCGGCAATGCCCACGCCTTCGGTGATGTTGTGCAGGGTGAAGCCCAACACCAGAAAGGTGCCCAGCGCAGCCTCGCCCGCGGTATAAGCCGCGCCAATCGCCAGCCCCTCGCCCAGATTGTGCAGACCGATGCCCAGCGCGATCAGATAGGCGATTTGCAGCGCCGACCGTTCCTGCCCCCCGCGGCTACCCACAGCCAGCAACACGCCCAGAGCCGCCAATGCCACAAAGAAGACCAGCGGCGCGCCCTGCCAAAAGGCAGGCAACTGCGCGGCAAACTCCAGCGCGTCCAGCCACGTGCCTACAGCCAGGAAGACGAGCAGGCCAATCGTCAGCGCCAAGATGAAGTCCATCGCCTTGCGACTGAGACGACGCAGCAGCGGATACCAGAGCATCCCCAACAGCACCGGCACGACGCCGACGTAGACGCCGATCAGACCAAAGCGCGTGAAGAGTGAGAACGACGGCGCAGGCGATTGCACGGCCACAGCAATCTCGCCGTCAAAAGTCACCCCCAGCGAGGTGATCAGCCGCACGGCGTGGGTCTCTTCCTGCACCCACGGATAGGGGATCGTGAAAACGGCGCTGCCCAGGCGGGGGATCGTATTGCTTGGCTCGGCCGAGAAGCTCCAATAGGCGTCGTCCACCAGCACTTGGGGAATGGTGACGGTCTGCGGGCCGTCGTTCACCACCTCTACGCGGATTTGGTTGGGCGCGGGCAGGGTGATGCGCTGGATCGTCACCTGCTCCACAGGCGGCCCGGCCAGTTCGCTCAACCCGCCGCCTGTCACCACCAGATAGGCCAGCACAACCCCCAACAGGAGCAGGGGGATCAATGCCAGCAACCAGCGCGTCCCCGTGGATGTTCTCGTCGGCAAAGTTTCAGTTTTCATCGCTTACGCTCCTTTTCCGGCCACTGTGCTGCCCTGTAGTGATTTGCGATCCCATTCGGCGTCCACACCCACCGCGGCCAGCGCCGCGGGAAAGTCCGCTGGCTGCACTGCATTGAAATGGCCCATCCAGCCCAGCTCGACGAATTCGCTGACGTGGGCGTGAAACATATACTGCCCTGGCCAGCGGTAACGAAACTCCAGAATGCCCCGTTGGGCTTGAACCTGCACAATCGTGTCCACCGTGCGCGAGGTTGGTTCGAGAGTTGTGCCGTGATCGTAATAGTTAAAAAATTCGGCATGGAGATGGAACGAGTTGATGGGATCAAATTCGGTAATGTTGATCAGGTAAACACGCACCAGTTCGCCCACCTGAATCGGAATCGGCCGCCGGGCATATTCGTGCCCCACAGTGTTCACCGCGTAGATTTCATTATCGCCGTCAAAGTTGGTGTCGAAGGCGTTCATCATCATCATAAACTCGCGCGCTGGTGGGCGACCACCCGGCGGGTCCACAATAAAAGCGCCATACAATCCTTTGTGGATATGCCTTTTCAGAGGGATGGCGTGGCAGTGGTAGAGGTGGCAGCCAAACGGTTCCGCGTCGAATTCGTAGGTAAAAACCTGGCCGGGGTTGATTTCGCCCGGGCCGACGCCGGGCACGCCGTCCATTTCTGCGGGATGAACGCCGTGAAAGTGCATCGTGTGGGGGTGGCTGCCCGCATTGATAAAGCGAATGCGTAAGCGATCGCCTTCGGTGCAGCGCAGTGTCGGGCCAGGCACGCGCCCGTTGTAAGTCCAGGCCGGGAAAAAGATACCCGGTGCAATCTCGATCTCCTTGTCGAAGGCAATAATCTCGTACTCGCGCAGCGTTTGTCCGCTGGGCAAAGTGCTTTGCTTGCCAAAGTCCCACTCCACCAGAATCTGCATCGGATCAAAGCCGTTGGCCGCGTGGTCCACCGCGCCCACCAACTGCATCAGATCCGTGCCGTGGCCGCTGTGCGCGCCCGTGTCCGGCGCAGGTGGTTGGGTTTGGGCCAGCCCAGTAGCGGCAGCCGCTCCCAACCCCAACGCGCCGGCCACCCCGCCAATGCCAGCGCGCACAAAGTCGCGCCGGGACAAAAAGTGTTGTATTGCTTTCCTCATTGCAAAACCTCCTGGATGTGGATGTATATGTCATTGCGCCCAGCGCAAAGCAGTAGCCGCAATACGCTGGTACGTCGTAAAGTTTAGACATGGCTAATTACAGATTTTAGCAGAGACTAATCTCTTTGTCAATCGCGTTCTAAGAGGAAAAAATCGGGGTGGGTAGTGATTTTCAGGAGATTGGGGGAAATAGTTTTATTCCCGCCGCAGTGCGTCCAATATCTCTGCCGTCAGTGGATTCTCTCCCCGCTGCAGCGCGCCCAGCCAACCCTCCACCTGTGCCCGCAAGACGAGATAGGGGCTGTCGGCGGGCTGCTGATCCAGCCAGGCCAGAAACGCGACCAGATCGTCGGCGGCCAACGCAAACGCGGCCTGCTGGATGTGGGCCATACCCCGGCTGTGCAACGCCTCTTGCGCGCCCAACGCAATCGCTTGATCACAGACAGGCAACGCGGCCTGCGCTTCCCCATCCAGCACATAGCCCCAGCAGAGCGCGCTGTAGCCAGCGGCAAAGGTGGGGGCGAGTTCCATTGTGCGCTGCAAATCACCCTCCCACAGATCGCGCCGATCCTGGCGGATCGCCAGCAGCCCCCGGTTGTAGTAGGCCATCGTCCGCTGATCGTCCTGTTCGATGACAAAGGCAAAGTCGCGCAGGGCCGCGGCCTCGTCCCCTGCGTCGCTGCGCTGGAGATAGGCCACGCCCCGCCCAATGCGCGCGGCCAGAAAGCCGGGGCTGCGCTGGAGTGTGCCGTCAAAATCAGCCAGCGCCCGCTCCCAATCACCCGCTGCCTGGCGCTCCAGATAGGCCAGCCCCCGGTTGTAGCGGGCCAGGATGTGGTCTGCGGCCAAAGCGAGCAGCTCGCTGTAATAGCCAATCGCCTGTTCTGTCGGGGGATTGTCGCCCAGTTGGTACACCAGCCCCAGCCGAAAGAGAAGGGTGGCGCGCGCGTCACGTTCCTGGGGCGGAGTGGCGTTGGCCCGCATCAGCACAGCCCGCGCCTGGGCAAAATCGCCGTTGTCGGCGTAAAATGTGCCCAGCGTGAGGAGCGCCAGATAGCGGATTTCCTGGGGCAGCGCGCTGTTGATGGTGGCGAAGAGATCGCCCGGCGTGGCGACGAGCGATTCCAGGGGCGGGGGCGGTGTGGCTGCTTCGCCCTGGGCAAAGCGGGCCAACACGCGCCCGCTGTCATACTCGCCCCAGATGACCATCCAGGCTGCTGAACGGGCCAAAACCGTCCGCGCCTCGGCCTCGGAACGGATCGGCTGCGGCCAGACCGCCACGCGTACCCCGGTCAGATTGGCGGCTTCGATCTCCTGGCGCAGGGGATCGGCGATGCGCCCCGCCACATTGAAGCCGATCTCGCCGCCGGTGAAGTTGGTGAACTGGCCGACAACGACGAGCGTTTCGCCGGGCGTGGCCGCGGGCAGGGGCGTGCGCGGGATCAGCCAAAAGCTGGCGATCAGCGCCAAGAGCAACAGTGCGCTCAGCCCCAGCCCAAGCAGCCGGAGTCGGGAAAAGCCCGCGCCCGCGCCGGGTGGCGGGGACGTTTCGTCGTCTGGGGGCGGAAAGGTAGCGGGCAAAGCCGCGGCCAGCGGCGATTCCGCCGCCGTTTCCGCGGCGCTGGCGGGCGTCGCGCTGGTGTGGGCCACATCGCCTTCCGGGTAGAAACCCGCCGCGATCAGCAGTTCATCGGTCTCGGCGTGGGAGAGACGCAGTTTTTGGCTGACGGCCAGGACATCCTCCCGGCTGCGCGGGCGGGCAACAGTGCCCTCTTTCCAGCGGAAGATCGTCTGTCGGCGCACACCCACAGCGCGGGCCAGCTCGGCGTCGCTGATGCCACTCCGTTGGGTGTAGAGGTTGACAAGCTCGGAAAAAGATCGCATAGAATGGGTGCGCTCTCCTATATAAAATGGAAACGCAGATTACCCAAAATGGGAACGCAGATTACGCAGATTTCGCAGATTTCACAGAGAGTGCGGATACACACGGGTCAAATCCGTAAATTCCGCAATCCGTGTTCTCATTTTTCGTGCGTCACTCATTTGGAATAATACGTCCCATCGGGCGGATTTGCAATGGGGGAGCGGTTAGAATGCGCCATCGTTATTTTCGTCTGTCCCAGCGAACGTCCACGGAGGAAGCCATCACGCTGGCGCGGGCGACTCTGCCTGTGCTTCTGCTGCTGGGGGTCGAGCTGGCGGCGCTGGCGCTGGCCTCCACCCAAATGGAGTTGGGGATCAGCCGCTTTTCGGCGGGCGTAGCGTTGACGGTGGCTGTCAGCGGAGTGCTGATGCCTCTGCTGCGCCCCGGCAGCGCCACCCGGCTGGCCGCGCTTCTGGCCGTGCTGCTGGCCGGGCTGCTGGTTGTCCCCTTTGAGATCGGCTCCATCAATCTGGAGCCGTCCGGTACGCTGCTCCTGCATCTGCCGCCCCACGCCCTCTTGCGCTATCTCAACGGCACACTAGCCATTCCGGTGGGTTTGCATCTGGCCGCGCGTTTCCCGCCGCGCAGCCCGGCTGCCCAGACCGCCGCGCCCAGCGACCGCCAACTGTTGGGCATCTATCTTATTTCGTCGCTGCTCTCGCTGGGGCTACTGCTGACGCCGCGCGGTTGGGTGCGCCCCGCGCTGGGTATCCCGCTGATCGGCTGGATGCTCTTTTTGCTGGTACTCGCCCACATCCAGTTGATCCGTGTCAGCCGAGAAGCGGACCCGGCCTGGTTGCGCTCGGCCCGTCAGGCCCGCCTGCTCCTCTTTGGCTTTCTCCTGGCCGAAGCCCCTCTACTCCTGCGTCTGCTCCTCTTTGGTCTGGGCTGGCCGGATGCGATCCCTTACGACATCGCCCTGCTCTTTCAGGTCTTTGTCCCGCTTACCGTTGCCTACGCCATCCAACGCCACGACCTTTTCGGGATTGATGCGGCTGTGCGCCGCGCCCTGGCCTATACCGGCGTCAGTGCGGTCTTGCTCGGTATCTATTTTGGGCTGACCGATTTTTTGAGCCGGGTTCTTGTCCAGCTTGTGCCCCAATTCCAGACTGCGGTCATTCTGCTGGCGCTGGTGGTGGCGGCCCTGGCCTTCCGTCCGCTCTACTCGCTTTTGCTGCATTTTGTGGATCGCATTTTCTACCCCGAACGGCTGCGCTTTGCCCAGGTGATCGCAGACGTCCGCCAGCGTCTGCAACGGGTGATCAGCCGTCGCCAGGTGCTGGCGCTGCTCGTGGATGAACTGCCCGTCGCGCTGGACAGCGTATGGGCCAATCTTGTCCTGGCCCCGGCCCAGGACATTCCCGGCCACCCCGAATCCCCGCCCGCCTGGAATGGCCGTCTGGAGGTGGGCGAGCGGGTGTTGGGGCGTTATTGGCTCGGCCCGCGGCGCAGCGGTCTGCCTTTTGACGTGGCTGAGCAGGCCCAGTTACAGGCAGTGGTGGCCCAGGCGGCCCTGGCCCTGGCCTATGGCGAGACGCTGGAAGAATTGAACGCGCTCAACCAGAACCTGGCGGGGCAGGTCGCCATCCAAACCGCGCAGGTGTTGGACCAGCAGCGCGCCCTGGCTGTGGCCGAGGAACGGCAGCGTCTGGCGCGTGACCTGCATGATTCTGTCACCCAGACTCTCTTTAGCATCAGCCTGGGCAGCCGGGCGCTGGGCAAGCTGGCGCTGCGCAACCCCGGCGCGGTTGCGCAGGGGCTGGCGGAGCAGGAAGCCGCGGCCCAACAGGCCCTGGCCGAGATGCGCGGTCTGCTCGCCCAGTTGCGTTCGCCCCTCCTCCCTGACGGCGATCTGGCCCACTCGCTGGCTACCCACTGCGCGCAACTGGCGACCAGCGGTCTGTCTGTGCGTCTGGACGCGCCGCCACATCTGATCCTGCCGCCAGACGTGGCCGGGGAGCTGCTTTACATTGCCAAAGAAGCGTTGCACAATGTGCTGAAATATGCAGACGTGGCCGAGGCCGAGTGCCGCCTGGCCCAGGAAAACGGTGAACTGCTGCTCGTTGTAACAGATCGGGGCCGGGGCTTTGCGCCGGATGCCACGCTGCCCGCACCGGGTCACGGCCTGGGGCTGCGTTCGATGGCAGAACGGGCAGAGAAATTGGGTGCTACGCTGGAAATTCTCTCCGCGCCGGGGCAGGGCACGACTGTGCAGCTGAGAATGTAACGCAAGCTGTCAGCTTGCGCCACACACGAAAGGACCACCGATGATCCGCGTTGCCATTGCTGACGATCACGAAATTGTGCGCCGGGGTCTGCGTATGACGATTCTGGGCGAGGAGGATATGCAGTTGGTGGGGGAGGCGGCCAACGGCCAGGAGGCTGTGCGGCTGGTCGCTGCCCAGCAACCGGATGTGCTGCTGCTCGACATTCAGATGCCGCTGCTGGATGGGCTGGCCGCGGCCGCGCAGATCCACGCGGCCCAACCGGATGTGCGTATGCTGATCCTGACCAGCTTCGACAGCGACGCCAAACTCTACGCCGCGCTCAAAGCCGGGGTGACAGGCTATCTGCTCAAAGACACGCCGGGCGACGGGCTGGTGGCGGCCATCCGCGGCGCGGCGCGGGGCATTCCCCAACTGCACCCGGAGATCGCGCGCAAGCTGATGGGTCAAATGCCCGCGCCCGCCACCCCTCTGGACGATCTGACCGAACGGGAGCGCGAGGTGCTGACGCTGCTGGCGCGGGGCAACAGCAACAAAGAGATCGGCGCGGCGCTTTTCTTGACCGAAGCGACGGTCAAAGGCTACGTCAGCACAATTCTGGGCAAACTCTACGTTTCGGATCGCACCCAGGCCGCGCTCCTGGCCGTGCGCTACGGGCTGGTGGATGTGGACGAGTAGCGCGTGCTTCTCGTGCCCATCGCTCCCGCGTGGGCACGGGTTGTGGACGCTCTGCGTCCGCTTGCGGCCTTGACGGGTCTCCGCTATTGTGGACGCAGAGCGTCCGGTCGAAGTTCCCACGCGGGAGCGTGGGAACGAGCAAAACGATCTCAGCCGTCGAAAGTAGGGGCTATGCGCCCAACTTTTGACGGCTGATTTTCTTCTCTGATTTTGCTATCCTGGCAGACAGATGGAAGTGGAAGCGACCACTCCGCAAAACTGTCTGAATCAGGAGCCAACCGATGAAACGCACTTTCCCCCGTATCCTTTTGCTCTGCCTTGCCCTCTTTGCCCTCGCCGCCTGTGGCCGCGCACGCGACGCTGCCGCGCCCGATGTGGAAGCGACGGTCGTCGCCGCGGTGCAGGCGACCACCACCGCCCAGACCCAAATGCAGGCGTCCATCGACGCGGCTGTGCAGGCCACTACAACCGCCAACGCCGCCAACGCCGCGCTCACCCCTACGCCCACGCCGGTTGTCATCATCACAACGGAGACCGTCACCGAAATCGTCACCGAAATTGTCTATGTGCCCCAGGACGTCTACGTGACGATGACGGAGGAGGAGTTGCAGGCGCTGGTTGACGAGTCGGTTGAGCAGGCCGTGGCCGCCACCGAAGCCTCTGCCGCGTCGGCTGCCACCGCCACCTCCGATGACGTTGTGACCAGCGAGGAAGTGGAGACGGTTGAAGTCTCCGTCCAGTTGGCCGAGGAGACGATTGCCTACGCCGAGGAGGTGCTGGCGACCTACGGCGATCTCTACGCCGACAGCAGCGCCGAGATGGTGGCTGCACTCGCCGGCATCGAGCAGGAGTTGGCGACGCTCAACCAGAGCGCGGCTTCCATCGCCACCAGTCTGGAGGAGATCAGCGCGACGCTGGACGCTGGGCTGGCCCTGGCGGAGGAGAGTATCGCCCAGTTGGAGAGCGCGGCAACGGATGCGCAGGCCACCGTCGCTCAGGCGCAGGCCCAGGCTGCCGTCTGGCAGACGGCGCTACAAACCCAGGCGGATCGCGCCCACGCCGCACAGATGGCGCTCCCGACGCAGCCGACCGACCTCACCGCCCTCATCCAGAACATCCAACCCCAGCAGATGGCAAGTGACCTGCCCGCGGCTCTGCAAATGACCCGCTCCTTTGCCGAAGTAGCCCAGCGTTCTCTGGCCGATGGCGCGATTGACCAGAACGAAATCCGTGCCATCGCCCAGGCCGGTGTGGATGTCTCTGCCGGACTCAAGAGTTTTGGCGGGCCGCAGGTGCAGGGATTGGCCGACAATATCACCGGTGTCACCAGCGCGCTGGCCCGCAACGATCTGCCCGCGGCGCGCCAGGGGCTGGACGGTCTCAACGCCCAGATGCCCGCTGTGGGTGATGGCGGTGGCACCCGGCCCGGTGGTGTTCAACCGCCCGCGGGGGGACGCAGGCCCTAAGAAATGGGGAGTGGGGACTGGGGATTGGGGATTGGCGACTGGTGACTGGTGACTGGGGATTGGGGATTGGCGATTGGTCACTGCTCACCTGCCACTTTCCACCTGCCACCTGCCACCCGTTCGCTCGGTTTCGATACGCGTCGCAGACTCGGCTACTCAACCAGCGCTCACTTGTCACCTGCCACCTGCCACCCGTTCGCTCGGTTTCGATACGCCTCGCAGACTCGGCTACTCAACCAGCGCTCACCTGCCACCTGCCACCTGCCACTCTTTGGAGGCTTTGATGATTCACACACTCACCCGCCCGTCTGCGCCGCACCGGCCACCCGGCCCTGGATTTTCGATTCCCGGCCAGCGGCTGCTCGCTTTTCGCCGCGACCCCACCGGGCTGTTGACGGGGCTGGCCCGGACCTACGGCGATATTGTCCAGTTCCGCTTCGCCGGGCGGACGGCTTTTCTGCTCAACCACCCGGATTTTATCCAGCAGGTGCTGGTGACAGAACAGAGCAACTTTACAAAAGGGCGGGCCTTGCAGCGTATGCGTCTGGTCTTGGGTCACGGGCTGTTGACCAGCGAAGGCAGCCGCCACCAGCAGGCCCGCCGTCTGGTGCAGCCCGCGTTTCATCACGAACGCATCGCCAGTTACGCGGCGACGATGGCGACGGAAGCGCAACGGACAGGGGCGGCCTGGCAAGACGGGGCAACCTTCGACGTCGCCAAAGCGATGAACCACCTGACCCTGCGCATCGTCGGGCAGACCCTCTTCGGCACGGATTTGACGGGCCAGGAAGATCGGATCGCCGCCGCACTGGACGCCCTCTTTGTCCTCTCCGACCCGGTGCATCTGATGCTGGCCCCGCTGCTGGCCTGGCTGCCCACGCCCACAGCGCGCCGTTTTCGCACAGCCAAAGAATTCTTTGACCGGCTGATCTACGGGCTGATCGACGAACGGCGTCAAAGCGGCGCGGGCCAGGGCGATCTGCTCGATCTGCTCCTCGCCAGTGTGGACGAGGAGACTGGGCGACCGCCTGACGACCAGTTCATCCGCGACCAGTCGCTTACGCTGCTCCTGGCCGGCCACGAGACGACGGCCAACGCGCTGGCCTGGTGCTGGCATCTGCTGGCCGCCCATCCGCAGAGCGAAGCAAAGCTGCACGAGGAGCTGGACCGGGTTCTGCCCGCAGACAGAGTGGCGGGTATGGCTGATGTGGGCGATCTGCCCTTTACGCGGGCGGTTCTTTCCGAGGCGATGCGTCTCTATCCCCCGGCCTGGGTGATTGGCCGCGCCGCCATCGAGGAGTGCGTCATCGGCGGCTACACCGTCCCCGCAGGCTCGATGGTCATCCTCAGCCAGTGGGTCACCCAGCGCGACCCGCGCTATTTTCCCTACGCCGATTCGTTTCTGCCCGAACGCTGGCTGACTGACGCCCGCGACGAACGGCCCAAATTTGCCTATTTCCCCTTTGGTGGTGGGCAGCGTGTCTGTATCGGTGCCCAATTCGCCTGGACCGAAGGGGTGTTGCTCTTGGCGACGTTGGCCCGCCGCTGGCGTTTGCGCCCCGTGGACAGCCACCCGGTCCAGATGGACCCGCGGGTGACGCTGCGCCCGCGCGGTGGGCTGTGGATGACAACGAAGAAAAGGGCGTAGGATGGCTGCCAAGAAAAGTCCCCGGCACTTCAGAAAGTGCCGGGGACTTTGGCGTGCGCGTCGCGTTTTGTTTGCTTGCCCGCATATCGCTGTGGGTGGTATAGTAAAAGGGAAAACGACTCACCACCCAACAAAGCGAAGCGCGCATGGATCAGGAAGTGTTGTTCGAGAAACGGTCGTTTGATTGGCAGGGGATTTTGCGTTGGGGTCTGTTGCTTGCGGCCCTGGCGCTGGCGATTTGGACGCAACTGCGGATTGAGACCTTTGCCCAAGCCACCAGCGCCGGTCTGCTCTTTCTGGCCGCGGGGTTGCTTTTTGCCTTTGGCGCACCTCCCCCCCAGCGGGAGAAAGGCAGACCGGCGGCTCCGCTGCGCTGGGAAGGGCTGCGTCCGGCCCGCATCGGTGGCGGGGTAGCCCTCATTCTGGCTGGCGTGGCGGCCTTCTTGCTCTGGGATGATCGCTCCAGCCGCCTGGGGCTGCTGCTCTGGATCACGGCTGTGGTTGTGCTCGTCGCCGCTCTTTGGGCAGCCCGCCCTGTCTCTGTTCGACAAGACCCGATTCGCGCCTGGTTTCCTGTTGTCGCCTATCCCAGCCGCTTGACAATCCCTCGGCCTCTGGAAATTCTTCTCTTTGTGCTGATTGTAGCAGCGGCCCTGACTGTGCGCGTCTGGGACTTCTCTATCTTTCCCAATGGCCTGCAATCGGATGAGGGCAACAACGGCGTCGAAGCGCTGAAATGGCTCAATGGCGCGCCCTACACGCCTTATTCCGAGGCGAACGAGGGGCAGGCATCGCTCTTTACCTATCTGATTGCCCTGGGTTTCTCCCTCTTTGGCCCCAGCCTGGAGGTGATGCGCTCTGTCTCCGCGCTGGTCGGCGTGCTGACGGTTGTGGCTTTTTACTTCCTGGCGCGGGATCATTTCAGCGTCCCCGCGGCCCTGGCCGGGAGCGCGCTGCTGGCCTTCTCGCGCTGGCATATCACATTCAGCCGGATCGTCTATGAACTGATTCTGACACCCCTGGCCCTGATTCTGCTCTTCTATTTTCTGCACAAGGCGTTGCGCGACGGGCGGCCACGCGATTTTGTCCTGGCTGGCCTGGCGCTGGCCTTTGGATTCAACACCTATACGGCGTTCCGCACTGTTCCCATCGGCGTAGCGATTCTTCTGCTCTATTGGCTGCTTGTCCGGCGCAAAGAGGCAGCGGCCATTGTGGGCGGCGCTCTGCTCTTCGCAGCCAGCGCGCTGATCGGGCTGATTCCCCTGGCGATCTACGCCATTCAGCGGCCCGAAGTGATTTTTCTGCGTACCGGCAACTTAAACATTGCGCGGGAAATCGACGCGGTCGGCTCTTGGCAACCCTTGTGGACCAATCTGCGCAACTATCTGCTTATGTACAATCTGCGCGGGGATCCGGTTGCCATCAACAATTTGCCCGGCGCGCCCGCGCTGGTGGCTACGGTGGGCGCGCTGGCGCTGATCGGGCTGATCTACGCCCTGCGCCACGCCGTCCAGCCCCGCTTCTTCCTGGCTGTGGCCTGGATTTTGAGTACGCTGCCGGCGGGCATCCTCTCTGTGACGCTGGAATCCCCCTCCTCGCGCCGGGTGATCGGAATGCTCCCTCTGGCATTTTTCCTTGTCAGCGCGGTTGTGGATGCCTTTTGGCGCAGCAGCGTGCGTACCTGGCACGGCCGCCTGCGCTGGCTGTGGGGCGGCGTGATCGCCGCGCTGGTGGTCAGCGCTGGCTATGCCGATGTGCAGATGTTCTTCACCCAGCAAGTCACAAACCAGTCGGTGCGTATGGCTTTCAGCCCGGTCGAGTCGTCGGTGGCCCGTTATATCGCGGCTCTGGGGGGTGGTTCTGCCATCTATCTCAACCAGAATTTCCGCGAACACTCGGCCATCCGCTTTATTGCGCATAACCCGGCCTATACGGTTTTGGATATGGCCTTGCACCTGCCCCTGCCCGCGCCCGAGGAGAAGCCCGTTGTCTATATTCTAACCAGCGACGATCAACAACTGCGCTTTCTCTTCGAGCAATTCTATCCCCAGGGCGTCTGGGAAGAGCAGCGCACAGAGTGGGGTGAACCGATCTTCAACACATTTACAATCTCGCCGGAGCAGCAGGCCGCAGCCACCGGTTTACAGGCAATGATCACCCAGCCCGGTCTGTGGCAGAACGCGACGGGACCGGGCCAGCGCACAGAAGGGCTGGCGCTGCCCACCGACTTTCCAGCCGCCAGCGCTGGCGTTGTCTGGAGCGGATCGCTGCGTGTCCCAGTCTACGGCAACTATACCTTCCGTGTCGAGACAGATGGCCCCGTCTCTCTTCTCATTGACGGGGCGGGGATACTCGCCGGAGCCGGGGGCGTTCTGGAACGGGAAACGCTCTTGAACAGCGGTTTTCATAGCTTCTCTTTGGCTGCGGATGTGGCCGCGGGTAATCCGCCGCGCCTGACATGGGGCGGGTCGGTGGGTGACGGCCCGATCCCGAACACGGCCTTCTTCACCTTTCCTGCGCCGCCCTTTGGCCTGACCGGTCTCTACTATGCCAATCCCAACTGGGAAGGCGCGCCCGTGCAGGTGCAGCAGGATATCGTCATTGCCTCGACCGACGCGTTGGTTTCGCCCTACAGCATTCTGTGGACGGGTGAAATTCAGATTGACGACGCTGGCGTCTACCGCTTTGGCACAACTTCGGACGACGGCTCGTTTGTCTATGTGGATGGTCAACTGGCGGTGGACAACGGCGGTCAGCACGGCGCGTCCTACGCAGAGGGGCCGCCCCTGGAGCTGGGCGCGGGCAGACACGCCATCGAAATTCGCTACTTCCAGGACGGCGGCTCGCACAAGTTCGAACTCTATTGGACATCCCCCAGCACAGGCCGCAGGCTTGTCCCGCCGGACCGTCTCTTTGCGGGCGCAACGGGCAACAACCCAGCGGTCTTACTTCCTGTGGTTGAGACCCCAGCCGCGCTCCCGGCGACAGCGACGGCTGCACCCCCGACGGCCACGCCCGTGCCGGTGCAGCCGTCGCCGTTGCAGACACCCGAAGGCAAGACGGAATCTTTGTCCCCGCTGCCAACGGTCAAGCCCGCAGCGCCCTAATCCGCAAGCTGACAGCTTGCGTTACGGTGCGTCTATAGTTATTCAGATGTAGGGGCGCTTGCTTGCTGCGCCCGGCACACACGCGACGGGCGCAGCAAGCAGCGCCCCTACAGTGAGAATTTTTAC
>CAMDEX010000053.1 GCA_945897075.1 Litorilinea aerophila | reverse complement strand
ATAGTGGGATACGTAGAATCCCACTATATATAAGGAAAGCAACATAACGCTCAGCCCTTCTCTTTGCGATGAGCCTTTCTTTCAGGAAGTTCTATTCGGTTGATAAAGTGCCAAACATATCGTAAGTCGTTTGGGTCGCACGTTTCACGCACTACGTGTAGTGACGAACGATTAACGCATATATATATGACGCCAATCGGACTACAAAATATCTTCTTCGGAAATCATTTATGACACTACTTTCGCTTCTCCGCCACAACCCAGGCCGACGCATCAGCGCCTTTGACGGGATGGCCGTCACTGCGGATGTCTGGCAAGAGGCCCACGAATACCACCGCTACCAGCAGCAGATGCTGGCGCTTAACGGTCACGGCGTGGGCATTCTGGCCGGGCTGGAGGTCATCGCCAGCGACCCGACCAGCCAGACTGTCTACATTCTGCCCGGCGCGGCCATTGACCCCTCCGGCCATCTGATAATCGTGGATCAGCCCGCGGCCTACGATCTGGGCCAATACCGCGATGGGGTACTCCACCTCCTGCTCACCTACGACGAGAGTCGTCCGCAAAAACAGAACGGTCAACACGCCGACAACCCCTTCTTCGTTTATACCGGCTATAACGTCGAAACAGTTGTGGACCGCACCGACACCCCCCAGGTGGAGTTGGCGCGTATCCCGCGCCAGGGGCGGGATACGCCCATTACCAACGCCGCCGACCTTTACCGCCCCGGTCTCAACCAGATCGACCTGCGCTTTCGTGTAGACGTAGCGCCGTTGGCGCGCAAAACGATGCTGGTGGGGATCGCCCACCTCTCCAAAGTGGACGATCCCAGCCATACGCGGGGGCTGATCCATCTGGCGCGCAGCGTGAGTATGCAGCCGGAGATGCGGGTGCTGGTCAACGAGGGCATTGACCTGCGCGGCGATCTGGGTGACTATACCCTTCTCTGTCTGGTGGCAAAGGAGACCTTTGATTTAGAGGTGGCGGCGGTCAACAATATTTACGATTTTGTACGCAAGGGGGGCACGCTCTTTGTGGAAGGCTGCCACCGGGAGGGCGGCAGCAATCCCCGCGCCAACGACTCCTTTGCCAATTTGATCAGCGCGCTGGGCAGCCGGCCGCAGGTGGTGAAGCGCCACACATCCCTCCTCTCCGATCCCTTTTTCTTTGCCCGCCCGCCGGACGGTTACGAAAGCCAGGGCGCGCCCGATCTGCGCGCCGACGGCGGGGTTGTGATCTCCACCTGCGATTACGGCTGTCTCTGGCAGGGCGAACGGCGCAGCGCGGCCGCCGCGCGCGAAGAGATTCGCTCCGGGATGGAGTGGGGTCACAATCTGCTGCTCTACGCCTGGCAGCGGCGACAGGGGGGTAGCTCCGCATGACTTGGCAAGCTGCCGCCCCCGCCCTGACTGTGAGCTATGACGAAGTACCCTACGACGGCCTCACCCATTCGGAAACCCACCCCAGTCTGCTGGCAACTGTCGGTAGCCTGATGGGTATGCACCCGACGCCGGTTGAAAGCTGCCGGGTGTTGGAGATCGGCTGCGCGCAGGGTTACAATCTGATTGCGATGGCGTTGAACCTGCCCACCAGCCAATTTGTCGGCATTGATTTTGCGCCAGGACAGATCGCCGCCGGCCACAAAGCCATCGCGGAGTTGGGCGCAACCAATGTGACATTGCACGCGCTGGATGTGATGGCGCTGGACGATTCGCTGGGCCGCTTCGACTACATCATCGCTCACGGCTTCTTCTCCTGGGTGGCCCAACCGGCGCGGGATCAACTGCTGGCTGTCTACCGCCGCCTGTTGACACCGAATGGCATCGGCTACATCAGCTACAACGCCTACCCCGGCGGCCATTTTATGAACGCGCTGCGCGACGGGATGCTCTTCCACAGCGGGCGTATCGAAAATCCACAGGAGCGGGCCGCAGAAGCCCGGCGCTGGATCGATCTGCTGGTCGAAACAGGCGAGGGCCGCGTTGTCCCCCATAGCGGTTTCTACAGAGCCTTTCGCCAACTGCTCAACGACTACCGGTCGCATCTGGGCGAAGAGGAGGGCCGCTCCAACGCCGGGCTGTTGCACGACGAGTTGGAGGAGGTCAACCAGCCCTTCTATCTGCGCCAATTTGCGGATCAGTGCGCGGCCGCGGGGCTGCAATATGTGGGCGACACGGAATTTGCCAGTATGCTGGCCTCCAACATCCCGGAGAGCGTGGCGAAGGTGATCCAGACCTCGGCGCGCAGCCGGGTGGAGGCGGAACAGTATTTGGACTTTGTGCGCAACCGGATGTTTCGCCGTTCGCTGGTCTGTCACAAGGAGGTGGCCTTGTCGGGCAAACCCTCGATGCAGACGGTGGCTTCGCTCTACCTTTCCTCCAGCGCACGCGCCGAAAGCGTAGAACGACCAGACGGGGCGCGGCCCGCGGTCAAATATATCAGCCCGGACGGGGCCTCTTTCTCCACCGACCACCCGCTGACAATCGCCGCCTTTGACTATCTCGGCGACGTCTGGCCGCAGCGCGTGCCCTTTGCCACCCTCGTAGGTCGGACTGGTAGTCCGACCAGTCGGATTACCAATCCGACCTACGACGCCGCTGTAGGGCGGATTGGTAATCCGCCCGGCGACAGTCGGACTACCAGTCCGACCTACGGGAAGGACGCTCAGATTTTGGCGGCCAATCTGCTCAAAGCCTATTCCACCAGTTCTGTCTTGATCGAACTGCACCGCCACGCACCCGCGTTGGTGACGACCGTCTCGGCGCGACCGGTTGCCAGCCGCTGGGCGCGCTGGCAGGTGCGCCAGAACGCCAAGAGCATCTGCAATCTGCTCCACAAGCGCGTGCTGCTGGACGAGCCGGACTGTTATCTGCTGCTGCGTCTGGACGGCAGCCGCACAGTGTACGATCTCTGCCAGGAGTTGATGGGCGGGCCTCTGCAAAAAGGCCACTGGCACATCAAAAAGGAAGAAACGGGCGCGTCCGTAGGCTCGCCGCTTGGACACACGCCGGAAATTCCTCTGGAAGAGCGGGTCGAACAGATTGTGCGTGATCGGTTGGAATGGCTGGCCCTGGCCGCTCTGCTGGAAGGCTGAGGCCCCAAAAGTCCCCGGCACTTCAGAAAGTGCCGGGGACTTTCGGATACTTATTGATTTCATTAGGCTGCGATGACACCTTACGATCTCGTCCCCTACGGCGGTTGGTCCTACGCCTTTACCCATCCCGATGTGCTGGCCACAGTGGCCCGGCTGCGCGGCATCCCCAGCCCGCCCATCGAGAACTGTAGGGTGTTGGAGATCGGCTGCGCAGCGGGTTACAATCTGATCCCGATGGCGCTCTCGCTGCCCAATGCCCGCTTTGTGGGGATTGATTATGCGGCCCGGCAGATTGACGAGGGCTGCGCCATCAGCGCCCAGTTGGGTGTGAAGAATGTGGAGCTGCACCATCTGGACCTGGCCGCCTGGGACGGTAGCCTGGGCCAGTTCGATTATGTGATTGCCCACGGCATCTACTCGTGGGTGGCCGAACCGCTGCGCGCCGCGCTGCTTTCCATCTGCCAGACGGCGCTGACTCCCAACGGCGTGGCCTACATCAGCTACAACACCTATCCCGGCTGGCATATGATGGAAGCCATGCGCCGGATGATGCTCTATCACATCCGCGGGATTGACGAGCCGGGGCAGCGGGCAACAGCGGCCAAAGAGCTGATCGGTTTTCTGGTCAAGGCCACGGGTGCGGCCTCCTACCGGCTCAGCTCCTATCCCTCGGCCTACGAGCATCTGCTCAACGGCTACTTTCACGGGGTGCTCAATCTGCCCGACCGGGCCGACTCGCTTTTTTTGCACGACGAGTTGGAGGCGGTGAACGACCCCTGCTATTTTCACGAATTTCTGGCCCACGCCGCGCAACACGGGCTGGCTTACGTGGCCGACGCCGAGTTCAGCCAGGGGCTGCCCACCTCCCTGCCCGCAGAGGTGGCGGCCAATCTGAACGCAATGGCGCAACCCGACGGAGATGTGGGCCAATACCTGGACTTTGTGGTCAACCGCACCTTCCGCCGTTCTCTGCTCTGTCGCGCCGAGGTCACACCCTCCCCGGCTATTGATTTGGCCGTGCTGGACACTCTCTATTTTGCCGCCCGCGCCAGCGGACTGCTTGCCCCGGGCACAGACCCGGAGGCGGCGTCGGTGGAATTTGTGGCCGGGGATGGGGCCAAGTTGACGACCGACCACCCGGTGACAATTGTGGCCTTTACCCATCTCAAATCGATCTGGCCGCGGCGGGCCAGCCTGGCCGAAGCGCAGGAGATGGCCTACGTGCAATTGATGGAGACGAACCCCCATCTGCGCGCTGAACTCTATGCCGCGTTGACCGGGACGGACGCAGAGCGGCAGGCCGAGGATCGGCGGTTGTTGGCGGCCAATTTGCTCAACGCTTATTGCACCAGCGGTGAGCTGGTCTCCTTGCATACACAGCCCGGCGCGTTTACGACGGCGATTGGGCCGCGACCCCTGGCCAGCAGCTGGGCGCGCTGGGAAGCGGCCAAACGCACGACCGTCACCGACCTGCGCCTGCGCCGCGTGGCGCTCACCCCCCGCTGTCGTTATCTGCTGCCCCTGCTGGACGGCTCACGGGATGCCGACGCCCTGCGGCAGGTGATCGAAGCGGACGAGACGGAGGCTGCACTCATCTGGCGCACACCACCCTCCTCTCCGCCGGATGGCCCGCAGATCGAGTTGCCTCTGCCCGGTCTGGCGGAGCAGATCGCTGATACATTGGAACAGATCGCCAGCAGCGCGCTGCTGTGGGAGTAGTATCAGTGGGTTGGGTTCTCCCGGCACAGGCTGGTCTTCCAGACGGCGTTTTCTTGCCGGGAGAACCCAACCAACGACTACCTCAGTCTGCGCTCCGTGGTTTGCAGTCTACTGTTTGTACAAAGCAGGGCAAGGATTGTATAATCGCAGCCATTCACCTTAAATTCTGAAATGCCCGATCGGGCAGAGATTGGCGCTTATGAACACACGCGAAACGCGCAACCGGGTGGAAGTGATTGACCGCGAGGGGTGGCGCAAAGACTATCCCCTGAACCGGGCCATCTTTCATATCGGCACTGACCCCCGCAACGACATAGTATTGGAAGGTGGGCGGGGCGCGGGCATCGAAGCCCGTCACGCCCAATTGGTTGCTACCGCGGGCAGCCGCGGCTACCGCCTGGTCAATCTGAGCCAGACGCCGATCCAATTGGAGGGCGGGCGTGTGTTGCCGCCGCGCGGCGCGGTTGACGTTTACGATCAGGAGGTGGTGCGCATGGGTGAACACACCTTCCGTTTTGTGATCAGCGAGGGCACGTCCAACTCGATCAGTGTCAGTCTCCATTTCGGCGAGAGCAGACTGGCCGTGGATGCGCTGCTCGAAGGGGTGATTACCGTACAGAATCTGGGCACAGTGCCGGGGGCGCAGTTCAAATTGGCGGTGGAAGGGTTGACGCCGGAGTGGTACGCGCTGGGGCCGGGGCCGATTCTCTTCCCCGGTGCGCAGAAGGATGTGCTGCTGCATATCCGCCACGCCCGCCAGCCCGCCATTCTTGCGGGGCCACGCGCCGTGACTGTGCGCGCGGTCGCGCCGGACGCCTATCCCGGCGAGAGCGCGGCGGCCACACAGGCCATTCAGATTGCGCCGTTTTATGATCACGCCATCCGCCTGACGCTGGCGGACGTTCAATAGCAAAGAGCGGACGCAGATTTTTATGATTTGGATTGATCAGGGCTGATTTCGGACTGACCACACATTATGCGCAGACAAACGGTAGTTCAACTGATAGGGGCCACTCTCCTGGCCGGGATAGTCGCGATCTCTCTGCTCTGGCAACTCAACGCCCAGGAAGCATCGCGTATTGTCGTTGACAATGTAGACGCGTCCCGATTTCCGACTGTTGTCATTGACCTGGCCGTGGCCGACGATCTGGGCGTGCCTTTGCCCCAATTGACCGCTGCGGATTTCCAAATTTTTGAAGATGGACGCAAAGTGGCTGCCTCTGCGATTGCGCTGGAGCCGGATGAGAGCCGCCCCGTCGGTTTTGTCTTTGCCGTGGACCTGAGCACCGAACCCGCGGATCTGGAGGAGATCAAATCCGGGCTGCGCACACTTGTCGAGCGGATGCGCGCCGGCGATCAAGGGCTGCTGTTGACCTTTGATGACAGTGTGCGCGTGGCCCAGCCCGCCACCAGCAACCGGGACGATCTGCTGCGGGCGATTGATGGTTTGGGCGTGCTGGGCAACTACACCGCCCTCAACCGGGTGACGGTGGAGGCCATTAACCGGGCCGAACTGCTCACCGTCCAGCGCAAGGCAGTGGTGATCGTCACCGACAGCGTGGAAAATATCGCCTCCTTGCCCCTGGCCGATGTCTATTCACGCGCCGATCAGGTGGAAATTCCCATCTACCTCTTCGCCTTTAGCCCCAAATCCCAGCCCGCCGCGGCCATGGAAGCCTACGCCCTGCGCATCAAAGGCAGACCGTTTGTGACGGACACGGCCACCGCGGCCCGTCTGCGTCTGCTCACCCTGGGTTCTCTTTTTGAGCGGGGCTACCGTCTGCGCTATATCTCTGGCTTGCCCGCGGATTCAGGCGAACACACGATTTCCATCAATCTGGTCGGCGGGGGCAGCGTCGGCAGCGGCACGGTGGGCAACCCGATCTTTACGCGCTTTGTCCTCACTGCGCTGCCGGGTCAGGTGGATGTCGCGCTGCCGGGGTTGAGCGACGGGCAGACAGTGGCGGGGATCGTCGATCTGCAACCTGCCATCAGCGCGCCGGGGCCGATTCGTGTAGTCGAGTATAGCGTTGACGGTCGGCCGCTGGACGTGGTGCAGGCCGAACCCTTTGGCTATGTCTGGGACACGGGCGCGCTGGTGGAGGGTAGCCACGTCGTGGGTGTGCGCGTGGAAGACAGCGCGGGCAACCGGGGCGAGAAGTTTGTAACGGTCAATGTCGTCGATCCGCTGGTGGTGCAGGCCAGCATTGACCGCTCCAGAGTCTATGTGGGGGATGAAGTCTTTGTCTCGGTGGAAGTCAAGGCGCTGGCCGGTGTGGCTGCTGTGGACTTTCTGGTGGATGGGGTGGTGTTGGAGCGGCGCACAGAACCGCCTTTCGTCTTTCAACTCGACAGCAGCAGTTATGCCCAGGGCGAACACATCGTCACTGTCCAGGCCAGCGACCGCAACGGTTATCTGGAAAGCACGAAATTTTCCATGAATCTGCTGCCCCTGCCGCCCCGTTTTATCTTTACCGGGCAGACGTGGCTGCGCATTTTTGCCGTGCTGGCCATTGTGCTGACGCTGATTTTGGCCTGGCTGCTCCTGACCTACCTGGCGGCGCTGGCCCGTCGCCGCCGTCGTCGGCGTTTTAGTCTGGCGCTGGACAACCTGGGCAATCTAGCCAGCTCCTATCTGCTGCGCATGGACGACCCCAAAGGCGCGCTGCGCTTTTCACTTTTGTACCAGGGCATGAAATTGAACGGGCGCACCGTGCGCGATTGGGTTGCCTTGACGCAGGAGGAGTGGGAAAATCTGCAATTCCGCGCCCAGACCATTCGGGCGGAACAGGCCGCGGCCTACTACGCACCGCAAGCGCCTGTGCCGGCGCAGATGGCCCAGGCGGGCGGCCCCGCTGTCGGTGGCGTGGGCGCGGCCAGGGAGAGTGTAGGGGCCGGGTTGGGCAAGGCGAAGGCGGGCGCAAGCGCTGGTCTGGCCAAGCTGAAGGGGGCGGGGCAAGCGACCTCGCGGGTGGGCGAGGTAGCCGGCGCGGGGGCCAGCCTGCTTTACGCCCTGGGCGGATTTTTGCCCGCCTCGATGGGCGGCGCGGCCCTGCGCCAGGCCGCGCAGGGGTCTATGGGCGCCTATCGGGGCGTGCGCAATGTGGAACGGGTGCAGCGCCAGGCCGGACAGATTCAGAATGTCGCCAGCGGCCCGAGTGTGCCCCTGACCAAAGCCCAGCAACGGGACTTGGAGAGAGCGCGTGAAGCCGGTTTTGGCACAGCGCATATGGAAGAGGTGATTGGCAAGGGGCAGACGAGTGCCGCAGGCGCGCCGGTGACAGCTACTCCCTCTGCCGCTACTCCCTCTGCCGCGGTCTCGGCGACGACTCCAGGGCAAGCCACGGGCACGGCGCTGGCCCTGCCGGGACAAGTCGTCTACCCGGCAGGGAGCAACGGCACGGGCCGCGCAGCGCAGCGCGCCTTTGCCGCGGATCTGCCGCCCGCATTGGACGATGTGCGCTTTGACGCGGCGGGCATACCCCACAAGCGGGTGACGCGCAAAATTGATGACGTCTGGGTGGAGACACCGCCGGTTGAGCCGGGGGATAGCCTCTTCCTGGAACTGGTACTCGAACCAACGCACCCCAGGCGCAAACAGTCCGTGCCCTTCCGCATCGCCTCCAAATCCATCGAAGCCGAGGAAAAACCGCTGGTCATCCACGAAGCCAGCGTGGAGATGCGCGGGCGTTCCTGGCTCTCCTGGCTGCTGCTGCCCCTGCTGATTGTGGTGGGGAGCGCAGCGATTGTCTTTTTTATGGTCGCTTTCTTGCTCAACGATCTGGGATTGGTTGATTGGTTGATTGGTTGATTGGTTCATTGGTTGACTGACGGTCTGCGTTGATCAACTACTCACCCAATCACCCAATCACCCAATCTCCCAATCAACTACTCAACCAATCAACCATCCGTGCCACTTTCTGACCAACTTGAGATCATCCGCCCGGATGGGGTTGTGGAGTTCTACGACCTGACGCCGGGCAAGGGTATCACAAATATCGGCGGCCACAGCGAGAACGACATCGTTCTGCCCGGAGAGGGGGTGGCTGCTTTTCACTGCGTGGTGGATCACCGCCGCCAGCCCTACCAACTGGTGCTGGTGGATGCCCAAGCCGCCACGCGTGTGGCCGGGCGGTCTGTCTACGGCGACCAGCCCACGCTTCTGAACAATTGGGATGCGCTGGAGATCGGCGGTCATACGCTCATTCTGCTTTTGGGGACGCAGAACGGCGCAACAACGCCAGTTGCGCCGGGGTTTCGTCCCGCCGCGCAAGCCCAGCCACAGCCAACCCCACCCATAGCCCGTCCTTTGACCGGTGTGATAGCGCAGTCGGCCGGTTTTGCGGCTGGGATGCCAAGTGTCCAATCCAAATCGGCAAGCGGCAGCGCGCCACGCCTAAACGGAAACGGACAGCGCAACGGCGGTGTCGCTTTTCCCCCCGCGCTGATTGGATTGGGCGCGGGCGGCCCCGCGACAAACGGCCAGGGCAGCCGCTTTGGCGCTGGGTTTGGCAGCGGCGCGACCTACAACGCTTCTTTGCCCTACAACCCGATTGTCACGCCGGTGATGGATCACGTGGACGAGTTTATTCTGGCCACGTTGGCCGAGCGCGAAGTGCTCGTTGATGTGGATGCGACGGTGGCTCTGCAACTGACGGTCACCAACGGCGGCGATCTGGTCTCCAGTTTCAATGTGGCGGTGGAGGGTTGTGACCCCAGTTGGGTGGTGATTCTACCTGCCCAGATCAACCTGAACGAAGAGGCGTCGGGCATCGTCACCATCACCATCACGCCGCCCCGCCTGCCCAGCAGTTCATCCGGTCGCCACTATCTCTCCATCAGCATTACCTCGCCGGAATATACGGATCGTTATACCCAATTGGGCTGCGCGCTGTCCATCAACCCCTATCACGAGGTGATGATCGGCGATCTCTCGCGCAAGAAGCAGGAGTCCACCTACAACAACCCGGTCAGCGAATCGGATTTCACGATTGCCAACAATGGCAACTGCGTTGTGCAGGTGCAGGTGGAGGGGCGCGATGACGAGCGCACTCTGGAATTTGAGTTCTTTCTGCCCAATGTGAACCTGACCTTTGCCCGCCAGGCCGAGCTGCGTCTGGCCCCCAGCGAAGGCCAGGAAATCACAATGTTTATCGAACCCCATAAGCGACGGCTAATTGGGTTGCGCGAGAAGATCTATCCATTTGTCGTCACCGCCACACCGCTGGGTGGGCAGCAATTTCCCCGCACGATTGCCGGCCAGATCGTTTCGCGCCCGCTGATCGGCAAATGGACGATTCTTTCCACATTTTTGCTGATGCTGATCACGCTGATTATCATTTTTTCGCCGGCGGTCTACGTGTTCGAGGTGGAGCCAGCGGTTGTCTCGGCGGGCACGCCCGTGCTTCTGCGTTGGGAAACCTCGCGCTTTGCCGGTGTTGAATTGGCCGGACCCGACCTGGTCAATCTGCAACCGCAGCCGCAGGGCAACACAGTCGTGATGCCTGTGCGCTCGACAACCTATGAAATTCAATCGCGCAATCTGCTTTCACGCATCGGCATCCCATCCATCTTCCGCAACAGTGTGGAGCGCCAGATTTTTGTCACACCGGTCAGCCCAGAAATTAAGCTATCGGTGGATCGAGACAATCTGGTGCAGGGGGAATCGGTGGTGGTGGCCTGGCAGGTCGGGCGGGCCGACAGAGCGACGCTCTTTATCAACGGCAACCCCCAGGCCCTGCCCACCGACCAATTTATCGGCTCCCTGGCGTTGGAACCCAAGACCGATACTGTCTTTCGCATCGAGGCGGGCAACCCGTCGGTGGAAAACCCAGTGGCGGCCCAGAGTAGCGCGTCGGTCACCGTCTGGACACCGACGCCGACGCCGCAGCCCAACCCCCAGGTGCTGGTCTTTGATGTGCAGCCCACGACTGTCTTGGCCGGGGAATCGGTCAACGTGACCTGGCGGGTGTTGAGCGCGCCGTCGGTGAGCATCGAAGGCATCGGCGCTGAGTTGCCTCCGGAGGGCAGCCGCCAGATCTTCCCCACCCAGAACACGACCTATCTGCTGCGCGCCACCACACTGGGCGGCGATGCCTTTAGCCAGGCCGTGGCGGTGACGGTGCTGCCCCAACCCACGGCTACGCCCCTGCCCAACGCGCCGGCCATCGAGTTCTTCTTGGCCAGCCCGAAAGAGGTGGTGCAGGGCGATTCCCAACGCATCACCCTTACCTGGTCAATCAAAGGCGCTTTGACTGACGTGAAAATTTTTAGCCCGGATATTGCGCTCAACACCACCTTTAGCCGCACAGGCAAGTTGCCGGTGACTGTGAACAAGACAACCTTCTTTATTCTGACCGCGACCAACCAGGACAAGAGTACGACCGCCCAGGTGGATGTCGCCGCCCTCGTTCCGACACCCACAGCCACAACGACGGCTACAGCCACGCCCGTGCCCACGGCCACACCTGCGCCCACCGCGGTGCCGTCGCCCAAGATCGTCTTCTTTGGGGCGCAGAGCGGCGCTACACCCACCAATCTGGACGAGGTGAAACAGACCGGTACCAACGAGTACGAAGTGACGGTGGGCGCGTTGTTGAAAATTAGCTGGTCGGTCAACAGCGCCACTACATTGATCCTGGACGGGAAGGGTACCCAAACCCTGAACTTTGGAACTCGGCCCTTTGAAGGGGAGTTGATTCTGCAATACGACGGCACAATCACGGAGTTTGTCCTGACGGCTACCAATGACCCGGCGGGCAACCCGTCTACAGCCACGAGCGGCAGCGCCAGCATTAAGATCACCGCCAAAGAGATCATCCCGTCCAACCCGTTCAACCTCTCCGGTGTGGTGGACGGAACGGGTGCCAACGCCTTGACCTGGAGTTATGCCGCGCAGGATCAGCAGCGTATTTCCGGCTTTCGTCTCTACCGTGCTAATGTAAGCGATATGAACTTCGCTGCTGTGGCTGAGACAGGGCCGCTGGTCACCAACTTTACAGACACAACCGCGCCCAGTTGCGGGCGGGCCTATTTCGTGGTGGCGGCTACCTACCGGGACTTTAGAAACAATGTCCTGGAGACCGGCCCTAGCCCGACGAGCTGGTTTAGCCCCAATTGTTGAGCCACTCTTACCACAAAGGCACCAAGACACAAAGAAGAAAAACGGATTTCTTAGTGCCTTTGTGTCTTGGTGGTTGTGTTTGTTTGGATTACTCTATGCCGAGAATTTCCACAACCCTTCCCAATAGACAGAACCCCCCCCTCTGGCGTCTGCCCGCTGTTCTGCTGGCCGCGCTGCTTTTGGCTGTACTCCTGCTGACTGGGCTGGCCGCCGCCGCACCGGCAGCGTTAACGGTAGCGCTGGGCGCTGCCCTCGCGCCCGCGCTGCTGCCCGGTCAGGCGATTACATCCACTACATCCACAAGCACAATCCTGCCCGAAATACCGGCTGCTTCCGGGCTGCCCGCTCCCGGGCGCACGCGGGCGACAGCGGAGATTCCCGATTGGGTAGCCGATCTGCTGCTGCAGGGCGGGGCAGAGGGTGTGAGCAACGGTCAGGTGATCGTTTTGAAAAGGGTGGAATCCGGGCTGGCTGCGGATGGACAGGCGGTCAACGGCGGGCTGATCACCTACGCCATCAGCGTCACCAACAACACCACCGCCACCATCCGCAACATCTCGCTGTTGGATGTGCTGCCGCGCGGCGCGCTCCAGGAACCCATCGAGTGCATCCCCAATGTGGCCTGCGAAAAAATTGTAGAGACGCAGGAGATCCCCGAACCGTTGGGCGGCACCATTCTTGTCACCGAAACCCGCCAGATCAGTTGGACGATTGCCTCGGTAGCGCCGGGCACCAGCGCGGTGCGCCGTTTCCGCGGCCGCCTGCTGGGGCAGACCGACGGCTCTGTCCTCAAAAACCAGGCCTTTGCCACCTACGAGGCCAACGGTCTGCCCCAGGCTGTGAGCAGCAACGAAACCCAGACAATCGTCAAAGTGGATGCTCTTTTGGGTGCGGGCGCGACGATGGCCCGCGCCGCCACCTGGTTTTCCAGTGACCGGGGCGGCACCCTCAGCCTGGATTGGGGCGATTTTGATCGGGACGGCGATCTCGACCTGGCGCTGGGGTCATCCGTCGGCACGACGATTTACCGCAACGAGGGCGGGCGGTTGCGCCTCTTCTGGGCCAATGCCCGGCGCAGCTACGGCGTCTATTGGGGTGATTTCAACGGCGACGGCACGCTGGAACTGGTGGCTGTGGGCGACGGCAGCACAGAAGGGCTGAATTACGTCTACACAATTGCCGGCACGAGCGTCCAGGAATCCACCCGTTTTACCTCCAGCCATCCCTTTGTGCGCGCCGCGCTGGGCGACTACGACCGCGACGGCGATCTGGACCTGATTCTGAGTACCAACGCCATCAACGCGGCCTGCCCTGTGCAGATGTACAAGAACAGCAACGGCGCTTTCACGCGTCCGAGCGATGCCAACGGCGGCTGTGTCAGCAGCCGGGCCACGGCCGCGCTTGTGCCGGGGGATGTGGACAACGACGGCGATCTGGACCTGGTTTTGGGCCTCTTTCCCAATTCGGTCCAGCTCTTTGTCAACGACGGCACGGGTCTCTTCCCTCTCGCCCAGCACCGCACCATTGATGGCTCTGTCAGCTTTCTGCCCTACCACTTCGCCTGGGGTGACTTTGACGGTGACGGCTATCTGGACCTGGCCGCGGCCTACCCGCTCCTGCGCCAGGCCCGCATCTATCGCAACCTGGGCGGGAGCAGCTTTTCGACCTTTGCCACCCTGCGCACCGACCGCTTTCTCACCCCTTTCAGCCTGGACTGGGGCGATTTCACCGGGGATGGGCTGCTCGATCTGGCCGTTGCCAATCTCTCGCCGCTGATCTACGAACAGACGCCCGCTGGCTTTGTCAAACGCTCACAACTGACTGTGGACAATGTGCGCGGACAGATATGGAGTCTGCGCGGGGTGGATTTGGACGGGGACGGCGATCTCGACCTGGCCGTGAGCAACCGCGACGGGCCGAGTCTGATCTTCACCAATTTTGCGCCGGTTTTGCAGTCCACGCTGACACCCGTCCCCGCCACGACAGTCATCACCGGCAGCCGGGCCACCGCGCCGGCCGCGTCTGTGGCCTGGGGCGATCTTAACAGCGACGGTCTGGCCGATCTGGTTCTGGGCGCAGGCCCCGCCAGCGCCGGGCCGAACGCGCTCTCCACCAAACTCTACTACAATACGCGCGCTGTCTTCAACCGCAACGATGAGATTGTGATCGGCGGTTTTGGCCCCCACGCCCTGGCGCTGGCGGACGTCAACAATGACAGCGCGGTTGACCTGGCCGTAGGCACCAGCCAGGGCACATCCGTCTATCTGGCTGGCGCATTGACTACCCCGGCGTGGAGTTCCAACGCGCCCCACGTAGCCACGACAGCCCTGGCTTGGGGTGACTACGACGACGACCAGGACTTGGATTTGCTCGTTGCCAGCAGCGATGGGCCGTTGCGTCTCTATCGCAACCGGCGTGGGGAGAATGCCGGTCTGTTGACCAGCGATCCGATCTGGACTTCCACCGAGAGCGCCAACAGTACGGCGCTTGCCTGGGCCGATCTGAACGGCGACAATTTCCTGGATTTTGTGGTTGCCAACGAGGGCCAACCCAACCGCATCTACCTGAACCAGCGCAGTCTGAACAGCACGCAGACCAATTTCGCGCCGCTGGCCTGGCCGGTGACGGCCGGCCGCAGCAGGGCCGTGGCCTGGGGTGACTATGACGGCGATGGGGATGTGGACCTGGCCGTGGGCAATTACAGCGCGAGCAACCACATCTATGAAAACCGGGGCGTGGCTGGGGGGCTGCCGCTGCTTGCCTCCACGCCGATTTGGGTCTCCAGCGAGACGAGCAAGACCACCGCGCTGGCCTGGGGGGATTGGGACAACGACGGCGATCTGGATCTGGCCGTGGGCAACGACGGCGAACTGGATCAGGTCTACGTCAACCGCCGCGACCCGGCTGCGCCCACCAGTAGCGTCCAGCTTGCCTGGCTCTGGTCGTCCGCCACGGCGCAGCGCACCTCTGGCGTGGCCTGGGGCGATGTGGACAACGACGGCGATCTGGACCTGGCCGTCAGCCAGCTGGGCGACAGCCGCAACGGCTACAACGGCTATTACGAGAACACAACAATTGTGGCCGCCCACCTGCAGGACGAATACCGATCTGCCATCCCGTTGGTCATCAATCCGGCCTATCTGGCCGTGGATCGTCCGGGGGGCACCGGGGCTGCCGCGCTCTACGCCGCGCCGGTCATACTCTCCGGCCCCAAGCATCCGACGGTAACCGTGCCCTTCCGCATCTACGACCCGGACGGCATTCGCAACATACCCGGCTCGAATGGCATCGGCACTTCCATCCCCATTACCCGGCTCAATTTTGAGTATTCTCTGGACGACGGCGGGCTCTGGCAACGGGCCACGGGCGTCTTGAGCAATACCAGCAGCGTCGGGTCGGCCACCTCTCAGGAGTTTACGGGTGTTGGACCCCAAACGACGGCTCTCTTTGGGTTGACGGCTGGGACGGCCAAATTTGAGCTAAAGTACGACGGGACAACGCTCTTTACCGTCTGGCTCTTGGATGCGCAGGGCAATTTGTCAGGTCTATTGGCCGAAAAGGTCGGCGCGTATGATGGAACAGCGCAATTGAACATCCCGGCAGATGGCTCGTATCGGTTGCGTGTGGTGGGCAATGGGCAGTGGAGTATCAAGATTCAAACATCGGTGGCGGCTTCGCTCGGATTTGTCACCCCCACCCGTCTTGGGCAAAGCTACTCGTTTATCTGGAACGCGCAGGCCGACGCGGCCATCAGCGAGAACGCCCGCTTCCGCATTGGGCTGGTGCAGGGCGACAGTGTGGGTCCGGTCAACCAGGCCAGCACGGCCGCGGTCAGCCCGCCCTTTCGCGTGCGGGGCACCACCTGTGTCTGGCCACAGGGCTTGAACTTCCGCCTGAGCAAACAGAACCCCAATCCCCAGGAGATCGTCGCCTTTACGGGTCTGCTGCTCGAAGGCACGGGCGTGATGACCTTTACCTGGGATTTTGGCGATGGCTCGGCTCTGGTCAGCGGCCAGCGTGTCAATCACGCCTACTATTACGGCGGCGAATATACGGTGCGGGTGACAGCGACGGGGGCAGCCTGTCCGCGCGGTCGGCCCACCACCATCAGCGGCAAAGTAAAGATCGGGGGCGCTGCACCCATCTTCCTGCCGTTTATCTCGGCGCAGCGGGGCAGCCGCAGCGGATCGCCAGCGCGCCTTCTTTTGGCCCCGGGCGCGGTGGAGCAGCTAAGCGGCCAACTGCAAGGGGACTCTCTACAATTGAGTTGGTCGGCTCCCACAGCGGGCGGGTCAATCCAAAGCTACCGGGTCTACGCCAGTCGAGAAGGGGGCGCGTTTGAACCGATTGGGGTGACGGCGGGGGATGGCACGGGGTTCACAGTGCGCGGGCCATTCTGCGGCGCGGCCTATCTGGTCGCCCCGCTGGGTCCGGGCGGCGAAGGGCCTGGCAGCAGCCAGAGCTATTTGGCCCCGGCCTGTGAGAACGCAGGAGGCAGCCAATGATGCGCCGACTCCTGCTCCCGCTCGCATTGCTGATGGCGCTGGCCGGGTCGCTGATGCTCCCGGCGCTGGCTGTCCACGCCCAGGAGGGGGGCATCCGCTGTACAACGACAGCCGCCCAGTCTCTCATCACGACCGGACAGAGCGTTTTCTTCAGCGCGGAGCCGCGCAGCACAGAGAGCGGCAACGTCCTCTTTTTCTGGTCCACGGGTGATCTGGAGGGCAACGGCAGCAACAGCGACGGCAATATCGAGCTTTTCCGTTCCCAGCTTGTCTTCAATGCCGATGGCACAGTCAGCCGCACCTTTAAGCAGATTACCCGCTCCACGGGCAGTATTCTGGGCGGCTTCAATCTTTCCCCGGATGTGAGCGCAGATGGGCGTTATCTGACCTTTTTCTCGGATCGCCACTACCCGACCAGCGGTTTTGACAATACAGACGGCAACTTCGAGATTTTTGTGGCCAATCTGACCGATCTGAATAACATACAGATTCGCCAGATCACCAACACCACCCAGGGATCCAATCTCTACCCGTCGATCAGCGACGACGGCGCGCGCGTGGGTTTTATCTCCGACAATGGGCTGGACCCGGCCACCGCGGGCACAGTGGCGGACGAGGATCGCAATCTGGACATTTACTTGGCCGATCTGTCGGGCGCGTCCCCCGTCTTTCGCCAAATCACCCAGACGCCGTTGGGCACGCTCAACGAAGCGCCCAGCCTGAGCGGGGATGGCTCCACCCTCGTCTTTGCCTCCAGCCAGAACTTTGCCAACCCGGAAGGCAACCCGGAGATTTTTCGTTTTGTGGTAGCGTCCGCGGCAATGACGGCCGTGACCAGCACATCCGGCGGCACACACGAGATGCCTGTGGTCAACGGCAACGGCACGCGCATCGCCTTTGTCTCGGATCAGCGGCTGGATCCAGCCGTCAATATCGTGGGTGGGCGGCAGATTTTCCTGCACCCGCACCCGGCCACCGGCAGCGGTTTCCTGCAGATCAGCAATACTGTGGGCGCTGACAACTTCAGCCCGAACATCAGCGCCGACGGCAACCGGGTGATCTACCAGCGCGAGGATAGCAGCGGGCAGCGGGTGGTGCTCTACGACAGCATCTCCCAGAGCCGCCAGGTCTTCAGCAGCCGGCCCAAGCCCACCAGCGGCGAACTGGGCCAGCCGATTCTGAGCGGCAATGGGACTGTTCTCTTTTACGAGGACGAAGGGGGTATTTCGACTGTCGAGTGTTCGATCAGCGATCTGGGCCTGACCTCCACAATTACACCCACAACCGTCGTCGCCGGCGAAAGCCAGACGCAGGTCTGGACGGTCTCGAATCTGGACCAGGCCGTCGCCAGCGATGTGCAGCTACGCGCCACCCTGCCTGCCGGTTTCCAACTCAGACAGATCGAACCGGGCGGCATCTGCTCCCAAAGCGGGCAGCAGATCGCGTGTACGTTCAACCGTCTGGTCATCGGCGCGTCCGCAGTGATGACAATTGGGTTAGCCATCGAACCGGGCGTCACCGGTCAACAGGTGACAAATGTCAGCGTCTCCAGCGCCTCCAGCGCCGACCGCAACCCGGCCAACAACAGCCTGGGCCTCGCTACTTCAGTGTTGGCCCAGGCGGATTTGCAGATTGCCAAGAGCGCCAGTCCCGACACCGCCCTGCGCACGGAGCCGATCACCTACACGCTGGTTGTGCGTAACGGGGGGCCGTCTGTGGCGCGCCAGGTGTTGATGTCGGACAGTTTGCCCACAGCCCTGGATTTTCTCTCCAGCGATCTGTGCAGCCAGGGCGAGGGCGCTCTCTTTTGTGCGTTGGGCGATATGCAGCCGGGTACACGCATCACCGCCACGGTGCGCACGCGGGTAAACGCGGCTGTCTTTAGCGAGCAGGAGATTGTAAACCGTGCCTCTGTGCTGTCGAAGTTGACCGCCGATCCCCAGCCGTTGAACAACGCGGTTGCCATCACAAATTCCATCAACACCAAATTTGACCTGGCCGTGACAAAGACGGCGGCCCCCACGCCTCTGCTGGCGGGCGGCCCCATCACCTACACCCTTGTGGTCACGAACAGCGGCCCCTCGGTGGCCGACGGCGTGCGGCTTTCTGACACCCTGCCCGCGCAGATTTTCAACCTGTCCACACCCACAACGACGCTGGGTTTTTGCAGCGACGGACTGACTTTTACCTGTGATTTTGGCGCGCTGGCCCAGGATCAGGTGGTGACAGTCACGGTCTCCGGGATGCTTTCGCCCACACTCAGCGGCGTGATTACAAACACCGCTACCGTCTTCTCCCAGTTGGAGGCGAACGCCGATCGCCAGCCGAGCAACGACATTTCTGTGCTTGTCACACCGATCCAGCGGCGCGCCGATCTGCTGGCCACGCAATCTGTCAGCCCGACCGGGACGGTGCTGGCCGGTGGCACGCTGACTTACACGCTGGGGGTGACAAACCGCGGGCCGTCGGTGGCGGAGAATGTCACTATTTCCGACACACTGCCCGACGGCGTGACGATCAGTGGGCTGGCCACCAGCCTGGGCCAGTGTACCGGCGCGGCGCTTGTCGCCTGTCAGATCGGCTCTCTGCTGCCCGGTGAAGGGGCCGTTGTGACTGTCACGATGGGGGTCAATTCCACAACCTTTGGCCTGCTCACCAATACAGTCAGTGTGGAATCTGCTACCCAAGACCCGGAGACCCTCAACAACAGCGCCAGTGTAACGACGAATGTCAGCGCCGAAGCCAATCTGCGTCTACTCAAAACGGCCAGCGTCGCCGCGGTCACAGCGGGGCAGGACAGCTTCTTCTATACCCTTGTGGTGGGCAACAGCGGCCCCTCCCTGGCCCGCTCAGTGCTGCTCACCGATACATTGCCCAGCGGCGTGACTTACGTGAGCAGCATACCACCCGCCGGGGCCACCTGTTCCCACGCCGCGGGTGTCGTCACCTGCGATCTGGGCAGTGTCACTGCTGGCATCAGCCAGACGGTGACGCTGGACGTGGCGGTGGCGGCAAAGGCAAGCGGGGTTTTGACCAACAGCGCGACTGTCTCCACCAGCGCCATAGACCCCACCGCTGACAATACGGCCACGGCCACCGTTGTCGCCAGCCAGTTGGCGGACCTGCAGGTGACGAAGCGGGCGGTGATTGACAACCTGAACGTAGGCGGCATCGTTACCTATACGGTCAACGTGGACAATTTTGGCCCCAGCAACGCCACGGGCGTCGTCATCAGCGATCGGCTGCCGGTCGGGTTGACAGTACCCGTCGTGTCGGTGCTGCGCGGCAGCTATAGTCTGATCAGCAGCCTGTGGACGGTCGGCCCGGTTGCCGCGGGCGAGAAGCTGACAATGACGGTGGCGGGAAAATTGGGCGAAGTTGCCTCTGGTCGGGTCATCACCAACACCGCCCTGCTCCACGCATTGAACCAGACCGATCCAGCGCTTTTCAACAACGGCCAGTTTGTCACCTTTACTGTGCCCCTCAACGCGGATCTGGCGCTGGTCAAAACCGCCTCTAGCCTCACCCCAACGGTGCAGAGTACGGTCACTTTTGTCCTGACCGCTACCAACAACGGGCCAGAGACGGCAACAGGCGTACAGATATTGGATCTGCTGCCCACCGGTCTCGCCTTTGTCAGCGCGCTTGCTTCTCAGGGCGCGTACAGCGACACTGCGGGCATCTGGTCGGTCGGTGCGTTGAGCAACGGCAGCGCGGCCACCCTTTCTGTGGTGGCCCGCGTCGTCGGCTCCGGCGCTTTTGTCAACAGCGCCGCCATCAGCGCGGCGGAGTATGACGACAATCTGGCGGACAACCAGGCCGCCGTCTCCCTAAGCGTGGGCACTGCGGCGGACCTGCATCTGGGACAGACGGTCAGCTCGGCAACACCCAATGTGGGCGACAGCTTGCGCTTTACGGTCACGTTGACCAATGACGGGCCGGACGCGGCAGCCGATGTCGAGGTACGCAATCTGATCTCGGCCGGGGCAGTCGATATGACGATTGTCCCGTCTGCGGGCACAACCTTCAGCCTGACCACCGGTCTGTGGAGCGTGCCATTGATCAGCGCCGGCGAGAGTCTCTCGCTGGTCATCAGCAAGACGGTCACAGTCTCCGGTGTACAGACCAACAGCGCGGAGGTGATGGCGTCCAGTCTCTCTGATCCCGATTCCACACCCGGCAACGGCGTGGGCAACGGCGAGGACGACCAGACGTCGGTGACGGTGACGATGCCGCCGGCCGCGGACCTGGCCGTGCAGATCACAGCCAGCGGCGGGCAACTGGTGGGCCAGGATGTGCTGCTGCAAATTCAGCTCACCAATAACGGTCCGGACATCGCCACGAATATCGTCCTCACCGAAACGCTGCCCCCCGATCTCACCTACTCTACCCATCTGGTGGTGGGTGCGGGCGATTTTGATCCGGCTCAGGGACGCTGGACGATTCCCTCCCTGGCCGTGGGGGAGTTTACGATTCTCAACGTAACAGCCCGGGTGGGGCCGGGCGCGGCCGGCCAGTTGGTGACCGATGAAATCGAAGCGGTCGCGCTGGATCAATACGATCCGGGCCAATTCCCCAACAATGCCAGCGTCGCGTTCCAGGTGGGCGGGGCCGATCTGTCTATCACAAAGGTTGTGGATCGGGCCAGCGCTGATGTGGGCAGCGAAGTGGTTTATACAGTCACGGTCATCAACAACGGCCCTAGCGCCACAACGAATGTGCGCATCACCGACAACCTGCCCATCAGTCTGACCGGTATCCTCTCGGCCACCAGCGCCGGCGCGTTTGGACCCAACACACCCGGCGCGCCCGGCGTGTGGATTATTCCCGAACTGGCGGTGGGGGGCAGCGAGACACTGGTTCTGACCGGCACTGTTATCCCCGGCACGGCCAACCGCGTCATCAGCAACACAATCAGCGCGGCTACCTCCAACGTGGCTGACGGCGACAACACAAACCAGACGCCGTCGGTCGGCTTCCGGGTGACCGCCGCGGATCTGCTGCTGCAAAAGTCGGCCACCATCACCCAGCCGCAAGAGGGGCAATCCTTCTTCTATATTCTGAATGTGACCAATCTTGGCCCAGACCCAGCGACAAATGTAGTCGTCACCGACACAATGGCTACGGGTATCACCACAACCGTGACCGGTGCCGGCTATAACATTGCCACAGGCCGCTGGGAGGTTGGCAACATCAATCCAGGCCAGAGCCGCTCTCTGCTCCTGACCGTCAACCCGATTGTCGGGGTGGGTGGCGGTCTGGTCATCGTCGATCCGGTTGACGGCAAACAGGCGGATCAGGAGGACCCAACCCCCGCCATTGACGCCGCGGCCCGGGTGACGCTGACCGTCGGCGGCGCGGATTTGCGGCTGCTCAAGAGCGTCAGCAAAACCACACCGAACGTGGGTGAGACCGTCTCCTTTACCGTCACCTTTGCCAATCTCGGCCCCTACGCCACCGGCCCGGTGGTGATTACAGACACCCTGCCTGCTGGCTTGGCGCTGGTGGGTACGCCGACGGTCACCGCAGGCAGTGTGGCGATGAACGGCGCTGGCACAATCGCCACGTGGAGCCACACCAGCGCGCCGGTCGACTTCACAGCCCAGTTGCGCATCACCGCCACAGTGAACAGCGGCACGGGCGGCCAGAGTCTGGTCAACCGGGCAGCGATTGTCAGCGCCCAAAAGCCGGGCGGCGGGGCTATGCCGGACCCAGTCCCCGGCAACAACTCGGCTACGGCAACGGTCGTCCCCCAGGCCGCGGAACTGACAGTGGTGCTATTGGGCAGCCCAGACCCGGTGGCCGCGGGCGCAACGCTGCTCTATTCGGCTGTGATATCCAACGCCGGGCCTACGGCTGCCGCCAACCAGACGGTCACTGTCACTCTGCCGGCCGGCGTGGCTTTGCTCAGTGCCTCAAGCGCCTGCGACACCTCCGGCTTGCCGACGGTCATCTGCGCCAGCGTTGCGTCTCTGGCTGTCAACGCCAGCCGCACCTTTACGGTGGCGGTGACGAACAGTACAGTCACAACGCTCAACGCCAGCGCGACCGTCTCCACTGCCACGCCGGAGACCGACACAGGCAACAACAGCGCCAGCGCCAGCACAGCAGTCGATCCGGCGGTTGCGGCCAAACTGGTGATTACGGGCAGCGCCAGTCAGAGCGCGGGCAGCAGCCAGAATTTGACGATCACTGCCTACGACAGTCTAGGCAATCTCGCTGCGGACTACACGGGCGACAAAGCACTCATCTTCAGCGGGGCTAGCGCCGCGCTGAATGGTGTCAGCCCAACCGTCACCGACAGCGGCGGCACGGCCATCGCCTTTGGCGCGCCGACGACCGTCACCTTTAGCAGCGGCGTGGCGACGGTGAGCGGCGGCAGCAATGGGGCGCTGCGTCTGGTGAAGGTGGAGAGCGCCACAGTTGCGGTGAGCGATGGCAGCATCGGCTCCTCTGGCGGCGACAATCTGACGGTATCCGTCAGCCCAGCCACAGCCGCCGCGCTGCTGATCAGCGGGGCATCCAGCCAGACCGCGGGGGGCAGCCAAGAGCTGACCATCACCGCCCAGGACAGCTTTAGCAACACAGCCACCGGCTACACGGGCAACAAAGCATTGACCTTCAGCGGGGCCAGCTCTGCGCCCGACGGCACGAATCCGACGGTGACGGACAACAGCGGCGCGGCTGTCAACTTTGGCTCTACGACAACGATTTCGTTCACCAGCGGTGTGGCGACGGTCAGCGGCGGCGGCAACGGCAGCCTGACTCTCTACGCGGCGGGAAGCGCGGTCGTCTCGGCCAGCGATGGCAGCATCACCTCGGCGGGCAGCGGCGATCTGGCCGTGACGGTTGCGCCCGCCAGCGCGGCTGCGCTGGTCATCGGCGGTTCGTCCACCCAGACCGCGGGCGTAGGCCAAAATCTGACCATCACCGCCCAGGACAGTTTCAGTAACACCGCCACCAGCTACACGGGCAGCAAGACGCTGACCTTCTCCGGGGCCAGCGCCGCGCCCGATGGAACGAACCCGGTCGTCAAGAACAGCAGCGCCGTCTCTGTCACCTTTGGCAGCGCCACGGCCATCACCTTTGCCAGCGGCGTGGCGACGGTCAGCGGCGGCGGCAACGGCGTTATGACCCTCTACGCCGCGGGCACAGCCACGATTTCCGCTACCGATGGCACTATCGCCTCCACCGGCGCGGGCGATCTGACGGTGACAGTGGCGCCGACCACAGCCAATCGGCTGGTCTTTGCCACCCAACCGGGCAGCAGCGCCAACGCCGGGGGCAACTTCCCGCAGCAGCCTGTGGTGCAGGTGCGGGATACCTTTGAGAATGTGGCGGATGTGAGCGACGATATCAGCCTCGCCGCCTTTACCAACAGTGGCTGTACCAACGCCGCGCCGGGTCTGCTCAGCGGCGGCGGCCCGCTGGCTGCTGTCAACGGCGTCGCCACCTTTACAATTGTCGGCTACAACCAGGTGGGTACGATCCGTCTGCGCGCCAGCAACACCACAAACGGCGCTGTGATAAGTGCGTGTAGCAATACGATTGCGGTTGCGCCGGGCATCGCCGGTTCATTGACTGTGCAGACCCAGCCGGGCAACGCCAGCGCGGGCAGCCCGCTGCCCACCCAACCGGTCGTGGCCCTGCGCGACGATCTGAATAATGTCGTTGTCTCTGACAATACTTCGACGGTGACGGCTGTGGTGCAAGACGGGCCGGGCGGCTTCCACGCCTCTTCGACCAGCGCGGTTGTCCTTTCCAGCGGCGTGGCCACATTTACCAATCTGCGTCTGGACACGGCGGGCAGCTATACGCTGACCTTCTTCACCAGCGCCGGCGCGTTTACAACCACCAGCGCCGGTTTCACTGTCAGCCCTGGCGCGGCGGCCAGCCTGGTCATCAGCGGCGCAACAACCCAGAGCGCGGGCGACAGCCAAAATCTGACGATTACAGCCCTGGACAGCGCGGGCAATACTGCCACTGGCTACACAGGGAGCAAGAATCTTACCTTCTCTGGGGCGGGGAGCGCGCCAGGCGGGGCAGCGCCGACGGTCATCAACAGCAGCGGCACAGCCATCAACTTTGGTGCCCCGACGGCCATCAACTTCAGCGCGGGCGTGGCGACAGTGAGTGGTGGCAACAACGGCATTCTGCGTCTGATGCTGGTAGAGACGGCGACCGTCGCCGTCTTCGACACAGCCAACGCCATCGGCAGTGCTGGTGGCGGGGATCTGAGTGTAACGGTCAACACTGGCCCGGCTGCCAAACTGGTCATCGGCGGCAGCCCCACCCAGATCGCTGGCATCGCCCAAACGCTGACGATCACAGCCCAGGACAGTCTGGGCAACACAGCCACCGGCTACACCGGCAGCCGTTTCTTGACCTTTAGCGGGGCCAACGCCTCGATCAACGGCATACAGCCGACGGTCACCAATGGCAGCGGCACAGCCATCCCCTTTGGCAGCGTCACATCCATCAACTTTAGCAGCGGTGTGGCGACGGCCAGCGGCGGCAACAACGGCGTGCTGACACTGGTGCGGGCAGAGTTGGCGACGGTCTCGGTGACCGACGGGGGCATCAATTCGACGGCGGGCGGCAATCTGGCGGTGACTGTTTCCGCCAGCAGCGCAGCCGTGCTTGTGATTGGCGGTACGTCCACCCAGACAGCCGGTGCGACACAGAATCTGACGATTACGGCGCGGGATATCTTCAGCAACACCGCCACCCCCTACACGGGCGTCAAGACGCTGACCTTCTCCGGGGCCAGCGCTGCGCCCAACGGCACGCTGCCCACTGTCAAGAGCAACGGTGGCGCGGCCATTGCTTTTGGCACGCCGACGACCATCACCTTCAGCAGCGGTGTGGCGACGGCGAGCGGCGGCAATAACGGCGCTCTGCGGCTGGTGGATGTGGGCAGCGCTCTCGTCTCTGCCAGCGATAGTGCGAGCGGCATTGACTCGACGGGCGGTGGCGATCTGCCAGTCACAGTCAGCGCGGGTGCGGGCGCGCAGTTGATCATCACCACACAACCGGGCAGCGCCGAGGCCCTGCAAGCTTTTGTCCAGCAGCCGGTGCTGGAATTGCGCGACGCGCTGGGCAATCTGGTGACAACGGGCAGCCCACTCGTCACCGCGTCGGTGCTGACGGGGCCGGGCAGTTTCAACCCCTCGTCCACAACACAGATTGCCTTTGTCGCGGGTGTGGCCAGCTTTACAAATCTGCGTCTGGACAACGCGGGGAGCTATACCCTGCACTTCACCAGCACCCCCGGCGGGTTGACCGCGGACAGCGCTGCCTTTGTTGTGGTCGGTTCGGTGATTGCCAAATTCACCATCACCGGCGCGGCCACCCAGACCGCGGGCAACAACCAAAATGTGACGATCACCGCCAAAGACAGCCTGGGCAATACGGCTACCACCTACAGCGGGCCAAAGAGTCTCACCTTTGGCCTGGACAGCGGCGTGGGCGTGGGTCTGGACGGCACAAACCCGACTGTGCTGGACATCAGCAACACGCCCCAGCCCATCGGCGGCTCTACCAGCATCACTTTTGTCTCCGGTGTGGCGACCGGCGTTCTGCGTCTGGTGCGGGCCGAGTCGGTGATTGTGACGGTTTCGGACGGCGTTTCCAGCGCCACCGGTTCGGATCGCTTGACGGTGGCTGTCAGCGCCGGCGCGCCACACAATTTGGCTTTTAGCCAGCAGCCGAGCAGCACAGCAATTGCGGGTGTCAACTTTGTCCAGCAGCCGTCGGTGCAGATTCGGGATCAGTTCAACAACCCGACAACCGCCACCAATTCGATTGGGCTGACGCCCTTTAGCGATGCTGGCTGTACCGTTGCCGGCGCTGGTCTCCTCAGTGGCGGCGGTGGAACAGCCGCCAGCGCTGGCGTGGCAACCTTCAGCGCTGTGAACTATACAAAGGCCGAGACGGTCTTTCTGAAGGCGGCCAGCGGTGTGCTGACCGCCGGGTGCAGCAGCGGCGTGGCGGTCTCACCCGCTGATGCAGCCAAACTGCTCATCAGCGGTGCCATCACCCAGACCGCGGGTGTGGCCCAGAATCTGACGATTACGGCGCTGGACAGCTTTGGCAATACGGCCACAGGCTACACCGGCGACCGCTCGTTGACCTTTAGCGGGGCCGCCAACGCACCCAACGGCGCAATCCCGACGGTGACGGATAAGAACGGCATTGCCACAAACTTTGGCAGCGCCACGACGATCAACTTTGCCAACGGGGTGGCTACGGCCAGCGGCAGCAACGGCGCGCTGACACTGAAAAAGGCGGAAGTGGCTACCGTCAATGTGTCGGAAGGGATCATCAATTCGACGGGCGGCGGCAGCCTGGCTGTGACGGTGAATGGCGCGGGGGCGCACAATCTGATCTTCGCCACCCAGCCCAATGCCAATGCAACGGCGGGAGCAGCCTTCACGCAAAATCCCGTCGTACACATACGCGACCAATTCGAGAATATCTCTCCCAACGGGGACACAATCGTTTTGGCCGCTTTTGCCGCCAGCGGCTGCGCCACCGCGCCGAATGGGGTGTTGAGCAACGGGAGCGCAGTTGCCAGCGCCGGTATTGCCAGCTTTGCCAATCTTTCGTACACAAAAGCGGAGACGATCTCTCTACAGGCGTCCGATGCGACGACCGGTGGCATCGCGACGATTTGCAGCAACTCGATTTCTCTCTCTGCCGGGCCGGCAACCAAATATGTGGTGACGATCAGCGGAACGCCCACGGCCGGGTCAGCGGTGACGGTGATTGCCCAACTGTCGGATGCCAACGACAACCCCGTGAGTACCGCCGGCAAGGTTGTGACGTGGAGCAGCACGAACGGTGGCTCGTTTGCGAGTGCGACGAGTACGACGAGTGGGACGGGTCTGGCGACGGTCTCTTTCACGACGAATGCGGCGGCAGGCACGGCGCATACCGTCACTGGCACGGACACGGATACCCTCAGCGGGACAAGCAGCGCATTCTCGACAGGCACGGGCCTGGCGGATGAGACAACCTCGACAATCAGCGCGTCGCCGACGAGCATCACCGCCAACGGCACGACGACCAGTACAATCAGCTTGCAGTTGAAGGATGTTAACGGCAACAACCTGACGAGCGGAGGGGCAACGGTGGCGCTGGCGACGAGCAGCGGCACGCTGGGCAGCGTGACGGACAACGGGGATGGCACATACAGCGCGACGCTGACCTCGGCGACGACGGCGGGGACAGCCACCGTCAGTGGGACGCTGGGGGGCAGCGCCATCAGCGACACGGCGACTGTGAGCTTTGCGCCGGGCGCAGCCAGCACAGTTACTTCGACAATCAGCGCGTCGTCGACAAGCATCACCGCCAACGGCACGACTACCAGTACAATCAGCGTCCAGTTGAAGGATGTCAACGGCAACAACCTGACGACAGGTGGGGACACTGTGGCGCTGACGACAAGCAGCGGCACGCTGGGCAGTGTGACCGACAACGGGGATGGCACATACAGCGCGACGCTGACCTCCGCAACGACGGCCGGGACAGCGACGGTGACAGGGACAGTTGGTGGCAGCGCCATCACCGACGATGCGACAGTCAGCTTTACGCCGGGCGCAGCCAGCACGACCACCTCGACAATCAGCGCGTCGCCGACAAGCATCACCGCCAACGGCACGAGTACCAGCACAATCAGCGTGCAGTTGAAGGATGTGAATGGCAACAACCTGACGAGCGGAGGGGCAACGGTGGCGCTGGCGACAAGCAGCGGCACGCTGGGCAGTGTGACCGACAACGGGGATGGCACATACAGCGCGACGCTGACCTCGGCGACGACAGCGGGGACAGCCACCGTCAGTGGGACGCT
>CAMDEX010000052.1:0-29191 GCA_945897075.1 Litorilinea aerophila | reverse complement strand
CTGCCACCTGCCACCTGCCATGCCCAACTTCGACATCAATCTCTGGCATCCCATCGGCCTGCTGATCAGCGGGTTAATGATCTACTGGTCCATCCAAGATGACCGGCTTCTTAGCACAGACCCGGACGAGTTTCTGCGCCAAATTTTGCGCGGGGAGGGCAACTTCTACGTGACTCTGCAATCGCAGCTCGGCCGCTTCGTCCGTCTGCACGCGCTGGAACTGGGGAGCATCCAGGACGTTGACGCCCGCCAGAGCGAGTACGTGCGCCTTGTGCTGGCGATGCCCAACCGGGCGCGCCTTATGCGTCTCACCCTCTGGGAGGTGCGCTTCCGCGCCTTTGCCTTTGCCCTCATCGGGCTGGTTTTGCTCTATAATTGGGTAGCGGGATAAGATAGTAGATAGTAGAGATTGGGTATTGCGTAGGGATCAGAATCCTTACGCAATACCCAATACCCTAACCTGGCAAAGCCAGAACCAAAGAGGGTTGTATACACGGATGGAAAAGAACACAGATCAGAAAAATCCGTGTTCCTTTCCATCCGTGTGTACAAAAATTTCTCTTTTCTTGCGCAAAAAACAAGAATTTCACTGGTTAGGTACCAATACCCCAATACCCCAATCTCTATCCCTCCTATTTCTGAAAGGATTCGTCGTATGCCCGTTAAAATTGCTATGATCGGAGCCGGCTCGATTGGCTTTACGCGCAAACTGATGCACGACATTCTGGCCGTGCCCGAATTGACCGACACCCATTTTGCCTTTATGGACATCAACCCGAAGAACCTGGAAATGGTCGCCCAGCTTGCCCAACGGGACATCCAGGCCAACAAACTGCCCGCGACTGTCAGCACGACGACGGATCGACGCGCCGCGCTGCAAGGGGCCAATTACATCATCTCGACGATTCGGCAGGGCGGGCTGGCTGCCTTTGCACTGGACATTGACATCCCGCTCAAATATGGGATTGACCAGTGCGTGGGCGACACTATCTGCGCGGGTGGCATTATGTATGGCCAGCGCACCATCCCGGCTCTCCTGGACATTTGCGCTGACATCCGGGAAGTGGCTGCGGACAACCCGCTCTTTCTCAACTACTCCAACCCGATGGCGATGAATGTCTGGGCCTGCAACCAGTACGGCGGCGTCAATACCATCGGTCTCTGCCACGGCGTCCAGGGCGGCCACTGGATTATCGCCCGCAGCATCGAGCATTGGGCCAAGCAGGAGGGGCTGCTGGCCGCGGATGAGACGCTCCATCGCCGGGATGTGAATATCGTCTGCGCGGGCATCAACCACCAGACCTGGTACATCAAAGCCGAGTGGCGCGGGATGGATATGATCCCGCTCATCCCCGAACTGATCGCGGCCCACCCCAAATACCGGGAGGCGGAGAAGGTGCGCATTGATGTGGCCCGGCGCTTTGGCTATTTCAGCACCGAATCCAACGGCCATCTGAGCGAATACCTGCCCTGGTATCGCAAGCGGGTGGATGAGATTCCCCGTTGGATTGATATGTCCAGTTGGATCAACGGCGAGACTGGTGGCTATCTGCGTGTCTGCACCGAAGGGCGCAACTGGTTCGAGACCGACTTCCCCAACTGGATGAAGGAAGAACCGCCGGTCATCGCCCAGGAACGGCGCAGTGAGGAGCACGGCTCCTATATTATTGAAGGGCTGGAGACCGGGCGGGTCTATCGCGGCCATTTCAATATCATCAACAAAGGCCACATCACCAATCTGCCCGACGGCTGTGTGATTGAGATTCCCGGCTACGTGGACAGGAACGGCATTAATATGCCGGTGGTGGGCGATCTGCCCCTGGCCTGCGCGGCCACCTGCTCGGCCAGCGTGCGCGTGCAGCAGATGGCGGTGGAGGCGGCGGTGCGTGGCGACGTGACGCTGCTCAAACAGGCGATGCTGCACGACCCGCTGACCGGAGCAGTCTGCAACCCGGAAGAGGTCTGGCAGATGACCGACGAGATGCTGGTGGCCCAGGCCCAGTGGCTGCCCAACTTCGCCAGCGCAATCCCTGCCGCCCAGAGCCGTCTGGCCGCGGCGGAGAGCAACGGAACCCGTGTGCGTCTGCGCCAGACAGAGGGTGCGGCCCGGCTGCAAACGAAGAGCGTGGAGGAGATGGCCGCCAACAAAGCGGTCTCGCGGGCCAACGCCGCCGCGGCTGACAAAGGACAGATGACAAAAGTAGTCTAAAACGGATAGCAACCACAAAGGCACAAAGACACGAAGGAAGAAGAAGAAAACGCAGATTACGCAGATTACGCAGAAATGTAGGTGCGGTTTGCAACCGCACGTCTACGGGTGAAGTGCGGTTGCAAACCGCACCTACGATCTCGTTGACCTATACAGATTTCACAGAAACCGCAGATGAGTGCAGATCGAATCCGTAAATTCTGTAATCCGTGTTCTTTCTTTCTTCCTTTGTGTCTTCGTGTCTTTGTGGTTGCAGATGATACGGAGAAGCTATCGATGCTGGAAGCACTGAAAGAAGAACTCCACACCCTCCATTTGGAGCTGCCCAAGAACGATCTGGTGCGCTGGACGGGCGGCAACATCAGCGCCCGCGACCCGCAGAGCGGTCTGGTGGTGATCAAACCCAGCGGCGTGCGCTACGAAAAGCTGCGCCCGGCGGATCACGTCGTCGTGGATATGGACGGCAATATCGTCGAAGGAAAGCTGAAACCCTCCTCAGACACGGCCAGCCATCTGCACATTTACAAACACCGCGCCGATGTCAACGGCATCGTCCACACCCATTCGCCCTACGCCACCGCCTTTGCCGCGCTGGGCAAAACCATTCCCTGCTGCCTGACCGCCATCGCCGATGAGTTTGGCGGGCCGATCCCCTGCGCCGGCTTTGCCCTCATCGGCAGCGAAGCCATCGGCCAGCAGGTACTCGATCACATCGGAACGTCCCAGGCTGTGTTGCTGCAACAGCACGGCGTCTTCACGATTGGCAAGAATGCCGAAGCCGCTGTGAAGGCGGCGGTGATGACCGAAGACGTAGCCAAATCGGTCTGGCTGGCGATGCAGTTGGGCCAGGTGCAGGAGATTGCACCGGAGGATGTGGCGAAACTGCACCACCGCTATACCCACATTTACGGGCAGTAAAAAAGATTCACCACAAAGACACAAAGGCACAAAGAACAGCTTTTGCTTTTTCTTCTTCGTGTCTTGGTGTCTTTGTGGTTCTATTCTTGAAAGAGATTCACCACAAAGACACAAAGGCACAAAGAACAGCTTTTTCTTCTTCGTGTCTTTGTGCCTTTGTGGTTGCAGGAGGTTTGCGATGAAAGCGTTACGACTGCACGGCACACACGATTTGCGGCTGCACGAGGAGGCTGTACCCGCGCCCGGTGACGGCGAGGTGCTGCTGCGGGTGACGGCGGTGGGCATCTGTGGCAGCGATCTGCACTGGTTTGAGGAGGGCAGCATCGGCGACGCCCGCCTGGCCCATCCGCTGGTGCTGGGCCACGAATTCGCGGCGGTGGTCGAAAATGGGCCGCGCAAAGGCGAGCGGGTGGCTGTCGATCCCGCGCTGCCCTGCTGGCATTGCGAGTTCTGCGAAACGGGCTACCCCAACTTCTGTCGCGCTACCCGCTTCTCCGGTCACGGACGGGATGACGGCAGCCTGCGCGAATATATGGCCTGGCCGGAGCGGGCGCTCTTTGCCCTGCCCGACAACGTTTCCGACGTGGAGGGTGCGCTGCTGGAACCGCTGGGCGTGGCCCTCTACGCCCTCGATCTGGGCCAGATTCGGCTGGGCGACAGTGTGGGCATCTACGGCTGTGGCCCCATCGGGCTGATGCTGCTGCGGCTGGCCCGGCTGAATGGGGCGCGGCAGACTATCGCCACGGATTTGTATCCCCACCGGCTGGCTGTGGCGCAACAGATGGGCGCGGATGTAACACTCCTGGCCGATGCGGCGGGCAGCGAACGGGCGGCTGTTCTCGACGCTACCAGCGGGCGGGGCGTGGACGTAGCCTTTGAGATCGCCGGGGCAAATGCCGCGGTGGAGACGGCCATCGAGACAGCCCGTCCCGGCGCACGCGTCGTGCTGGTGGGCATCCCGTCGGATGACCGCACCTCCTTTTCGGCGTCCACAGCCCGGCGCAAAGGGCTGACGATTCAGCTTTGCAGGCGTATGGCCCACACCTATCCGCGCGCCATCGCCCTGGCCGCCAGCGGGCAGATTGACCTGGCGTCCCTGGCGTCCCATCGCTTTCCGCTGGAGGAGTATCAGACAGCTTTCGCCACCGCCGCCGAGCGGGAGGGCTTGAAGGTGGTCATCAAGCCGTAGACGATTCAGGGAATGGGCCAGACGATTTCCGGTTTACAGAGTGGTTCTGGCCCATTCCCGGAATCAGTCGCTCCCAAAAACGCGCTTTGACAGTAACGGAAGATTGATAGATAATCCACAAGTCTTCGTTTTTCTCCGCACTACAGGCAGTCCGCACAGCGTCATTCAAACCGGTTGGAATTCTTTAGGAGGAAATATGCACGCGCAAAGTAGAGGCTTATCCCGACGAACTTTTCTGAAGGCGATGGCCGCCACAGCAACACCCTTGCTCCTGGCCGCCTGCGCCGCACCCGCCGCCAACGCGCCCGCCAGCAGCGGCGCAGAAAGCGCGCCCGCCCAGGCAGTCACCGCCGTGCGTTTGGTGGTGATGGATTACGACAGCCGGATGCAACCGGACACCCAAGCGGTGATGGACGGATTCAACAGCAGTCAGGGCGCGGTCTCTGCCACGCTGGAAGTGGTGGGCTGGCCCGATGGCCGCAACCTGTTGCTTACCCAGATCAGCGGCGGCCAGGCCCCCGATGTCTTCAACGGCTCTGGGCAGTGGCTGCTGGAGTTTGCTTCGGTCAACGAACTCACCGCATTGGGCGATCTGTTGGGCCAGGAGTTTCTGGACAAATTCCAGCCATCCGGTTTGCAGGCGATGACTGTAGACGGTGTACTCTACGGCCTGCCCTACTTCCTCGACCCGCGCGGACTCTACTACCGCACGGACCTCTTTGCCGAGAAGGGGTTGTCCGCGCCGGTCACCTTTGCCGATGTGCGCGAAGCGGCCCTGGCCCTCAACAGCCCACCCGCGGTCTACGGTTTTGGGGTGGAGCCGGGTGACACCTGGTGGTATGCCTGGATCGGTGCGCACGGCGCAGGCGTCAATCTGGCCCCGTGGACGGAGGACGGCCATTCGCGCATTGCCAGCGAAGAGGGGATCGCCGCCGTGCAATACCTGACGGATATTGTCCTGACCGATAAGACCTCCCAACCCTCCCCCCACAACGCCAATCGCGATGCAGATCTGCAGCCTCTCTTCCTGGCCAAGCAGATGGCGATGCTGGAAACCGGTTCGTGGATGCCCACGATCATCAAAAACGATGCGCCGGACTTGCAGTACGATCTGGTCCAGTTGCCGGTGATCGATGCGGCTATGCAGCATCCCAACGTCTTCTGGCCGGATTGTGTGATGATGGCGCAGCAGTCGCAGCACAAAGAAGCAGCCGCTGAACTGCTCAAATTTATGTTCAACGCCGAGAATCGCCTGCAATTTGCTTTGCAGCGCGGCGTCATCCCCGAACGTATTGATGTAGGCCAAGACCCGAAGTATCTCGATCCCAACGATCCACTGACCAAATACAAAGAATTCTATGTCAAAGAGTTGGCGTCCGCCCATAACGTCTTCGTGACCCCCTGGCCGGCCACGGGCAGCGAAGATGGCAACAGCGTGACCAACGCCCTGGCGCGCATTTGGCTGGGCGAGGTATCGGTTGCCGACGGACTGGCCGCCGCAGCCGCAGAGATCGACGAGCGGCACGGGCTGTAGAGACTGGAGATTGGGGGCTAGGGACTGGGGACTGGATTGCCCAGTCCCCAGTCCCCAGTCCCTAGTCCCCTTCAACGAAAGAGGCTTGTAGCGTGGCGACTGCATCATCAGTGGGTCTGCGGCGGCGCTGGCGGGAAGAGTGGGGCGAAAACAAACTGGCCTATTGGCTGCTTGTGCCCAGTCTGCTCAGTTTTGCGATCTTTTTGATCTTCCCGATTGTCAATATGATCATCACCGCCTTTTCACAGGTGGACATTATGGCGCGCGCCACCCATTTTGGCACACTGCAAAATTTCACCCAACTTGCCAGCGATGATCGGTTGCCGCTGATCATCCGCCAGACCGGTCTCTTTGCCTTTGGAACGGTCTTTATGGAGGTGATCATCGCTTTCCCTCTGGCGATGACACTCAACACCCGCTTTCCTGGCCGCTCGCTGGCCAAAGCGCTGATTCTGATCCCGTGGGCCATGCCCTACGCTGTCTCCGCCATCACCTGGAAATGGATCTTTCACGGGCAGATGGGGACGCTCAACTATTTTTTGAGCGAGTTGGGCATCATCAAAAATTATGTGGTCTGGCTGGGTAATCCCGTTTCCGCCTTTGCCGCGGCGATGTTTGTAGAGGTCTGGTCGTCGGTGGCCTTTATGACTGTCACCTTTCTGGCTGGGTTGCAGGGCATTCCCCCGCACATCTACGACGCCGCCAAGATGGACGGGGCCAGCCGCTGGCGCGAGTTCCGCGATATGACGCTGCCCCAGATGCGCAATGTATTTATGATCGTCACGCTGCTTTCTATCATCTGGGCCTTTCGTTCCTTTGGCACGATCTGGATTCTGACCAAAGGCGACCCGATCTTCCGCACCGATATTGTCGTCACCTATCTTTACAAGCTGGCCTTTGAGTTTCGTAAATTTGGCCCCGGCTTTGCCCTGTCGGTCGCTCTCTTTGTCGTTCTGATCATTTTCAGCGTCATCTACACCCGTCTGCTGGGCAGCCAGGATGAGGGACGGTAAAGCTCATAACCAGAAAATAGGACGCTGATGACGCTGAAAAGAATGATTGACGCTGATAAAAATCTGCGAAAATCCGTTGTTTCTGCCGGGTGCCCTCTGGGCGCTGCGTTCTGATTTTTCATTCCTATCCCTGCCTTGTCAGGTACACGCGTATGCCCACTCCACGCACAATCAAACTCGTTGGCATCTTTGGCCTGTTGGTCCCGGTGATCTTTGTCAGCATCTTCCCGCTGCTGGTGATGATCTCCACGTCGTTCAAGACCAGCCAGGAAGTCTACATACCGCCGCCCACTTTTTTGCCGCGCGCGCCGACCCTGCAAAACTATGTAGACATCTGGAATGTTGTGCCACTGGGTACCTATTTTTGGAACAGTCTGCTCATCGGTCTCGGTTCCACTTTCGCCTCGTTGGTATTGGCGATTCCGGCGGCCTATGCCCTGGCCCGTTACCGCTTTGCGGGCAAAAATTTTTATGTGCTTTTTCTGCTCGGTATCCAGATGTTCCCGCCGATTGTGCTGATTTTGGGGCTGTTCCGGCTGGTGGCTGGCTTCAATATGCTGGACAACTTACTGACGATTATCGTACTCAACGCCGTTTTTGGTCTCTCCTTCAATACGTGGATGCTGATGGGCTTCTTTATGACCATCCCGCAGGAGATCGAGGAGGCGGCGATGATGGATGGCAATTCACGCGTCGGCGCGATGCTGAGGATGGTTATGCCCCTCTCCTGGCCGGGGATCACCGCGGTCAGCATCTTCAGCTTTATGAACGGCTGGAATGAGTTTACCCTGCCCCTTACCTTTTTGCGCAGCCAGGACAAACTGCCCCTGACTATCGGGTTATTCAAATTTGTCACCCGTTTCAAAGTCGAGTGGCATCAGTTGATGGCCGCCTCTCTGCTGGCCACGCTGGTTGTGGTTGTGCTTTTTATGATCGTGCAGGAGCAGTTGACACGCGGGATGGTGGCGTTCAGCGAGAAGTAGGCGCGATCAGAAGTTCGACTTTTTCTAAAAAGTTGAACTTCTCCGTTGTGACGAAAGGGGTTCACGTATGACCGTAATGACAATGCCAGCACCTGCCGTGCGCGCGGCGATGCAGGAGATGCCTCCAACTACGAATGGACGTTTGGCGCGTTATCCGTTACCGACGCCTCCCGCGCTCGACTGGTCGTGGGGCCACAAATGGGCGCGCAATGAAGCAACCGGGCAGGTGGAGCAGAGACAGCTTAGTCTGGTTGACCTACTCTATCCGACCGGAGAGGAGATGTATGTGGCAGAAGCCTGGATGCACCACGCACTCGCGACACTCTTGGAAGTAATGCTGCGCGTCCACTTGGCCAGTCGCGGCTGGGTGGTTTTTGGTAATGTCTTTGTCCATTGGGGCTTGCCCGGCGCGCCACCGCTGGCCCCCGATGTGACAGCAATTCCCGAAGGTGACTATCCCACAGAAGAAGAAGGCTCGTTTTATGTCGGGTATCACGGCCCGTTGCCGCGCTTTGTCATCGAAATTACCTCGCCCAACAAGCCGGGGAGCGATTTGGACCGTAAGAAATGGGACTACGCTGCGTTTGGCGTGGAGGAGTATTTGATCATTGACGGCTGGTCAAAACCGGCTGAAATCTGGCGGCTGCACGGCTATCGTCTGGGCGACCAGCCATTTTATGATGATCTGCAAGCGGATGCGGAAGGCGGGCTGACCTTTGCTTCGGTTGGTTTGCGCTTTGTTGGGCGGGGCCGCGAGACTGTAGAAGTCTATGACGTTGCCACCGGTGAGCGTCTGCTGCCCCCGGAGGAATGGATGCAGCGCGCTGAAACAGCCACAGCCGCGCGTGCGCAGGCTGAAGCCCGTGCCGAAGCCGAAGCCAAAGCGCGTGCTGAAGCTGAATCCAAACTGGCTGCGGCCCTGGCTCGTCTGCGTGAATTGGAAGCTCGTTCTGGAAACCCTACGCAAGCCTGAGAGCCTGAACGATGCAACAAACTCTTGGCAAACCACGGAAGACACGAAATACACGGAAGGAAAGACAAAGAGGAATTTTCCGTGTATTCCGTGGTTGTCGGTCTGTGTCGCTAGAACCTGAATGATGCAACAGTCTCTGAGAAAGATCAATGGATCGCCTTATGGCCAAAGTCGTCTGTCGCAATTTGTACAAACGCTACGGGGATCAGCTCGCGGTTGACAATGTGAATCTGGAGGTGGGCGAAGGGGAGTTTTTGGTGATTGTCGGGCCGTCGGGCTGCGGCAAGACCACTACCCTGCGTATGATCGCTGGGCTAGAGAGCATCTCGTCCGGCGAAGTTCTGATCGCTGACCAGGTGGTGAACAATGTGGAGCCGCGCCACCGCGACATCGCGATGGTCTTCCAGAATTACGCGCTCTATCCCCACAAAAAAGTCTACGACAATATCGCCTACCCCCTGCAACTGCGCCGCGTGCCAAAGGCGGAGATTCGGGAGCGCGTCCTCGATACGAGCAGACTGCTGGGGATCGAGCCGCTGTTAGAGCGGCGCATCCGCCAGCTTTCCGGCGGCGAACGCCAGCGCGTGGCGCTGGGGCGGGCCATCATCCGCCAGCCGCGCCTTTTTCTGATGGACGAACCACTGAGCAATCTGGACGCCCAGTTGCGGATTCAGATGCGCCGGGAGATCATCCATCTGCAACGACAGTTGGCCATCACGACCGTCTACGTCACCCACGACCAGGTGGAGGCGATGACGATGGGCGATCGCATCGTTGTCATGCGCGGCGGTCTTGTCCAGCAGATCGGCGAACCGATGACCATCTACAACCATCCGGCCAACCGCTTCGTGGCCCGCTTTATCGGCAGCCCGCCGATGAATCTCTTTGACGGGATGCTCGAAAATCGTGGCGGCCGCCTGGTTGTACGCACCGCCTTTGCCGAATACCTCCTGCCCGCAGACGTCCAGGCCCGGCTGACAGGCGTTCATCTGGCGGGCGGAGCAACGCCGGTTGTCTGCGGGGTGCGCGCCGAAGATTTGACGATTGACCTGACCGACAACCCGGCCGGCAATTATCCCCAGGGCGTCGTCGATCTGGTCGAACCGCTTGGCTCGGATGTTTTTGTGAGCGTGAAATTCGGTGCGGAGATGCTGCTGGCCCGCGCCGCGCCAGAACTGCCCGTGCGCGAAATGCAAAAAGTGCATCTCAAGCCGAACCTGGCCAAGATGCACTTTTTTGACCCCAAGACGGAGCAGAATCTGACTTGGAAATAGCGACTGGGGACTGGGGACTGGGGATCGGCGACTGGGGATTGCGCTCCGTCGTCTGCCCTAAAAAGGAGACATCACCCCCACCCAACCTCCCCCAGATTGGGGGAGGAGTCGTCACAATCCCCTCCCCCAATCTGGGGAGGGTTAGGGTGGTGCGGCTGAGTAGTTACGAACAGGGAGGTAATACCAATGGTACTCAATTATTCTGAATTGTTCGTGCGTGATGCGCAGATTTGTGGCGGTGAGCCTGTTGTGCGCGGCACGCGTGTACCGGTGCGCACAATTCTTGCCAGTCTGGCCGAGGGAGCCTGGATCGACGAGATTCTGGCTGATTTCCCGACTCTGCGGGTGGAGCAAATCCGCGCTGTCATCGCATTTGCAGCGGCATCGGCAGAAGAAGATATGCCGGGCCTGGATCAGGCACAATTAGCAATGAAAACGGAAACACAGATTACGCCGAGGACGCAGATTTCACAGACTAAATCCGTGTGAATCCGTTCTTTCCGTGCGAATCCGCGTTCTATTTTTATATCAAAAAGTCAACTGCCCGCCATCAATCACCAACTGGTGGCCGGTGATAAACCCCGAATCCTGCGAGGCCAGATAGGCCACGGCTGCGGCCACCTCCTCTGCTTCACCGAAACGATTGAGCGGAATTTTCTTCAGATAGCCCTCCACCCAGCGCGGATCGTCCAGCGCGGGCTGGGTGAGCCGGGTTTTGATCAACCCCGGACAGACACTGTTGACCCGGATGTTGAGGGGGGCCAACTCAATCGCCATCGTCATCGTCAGCCCCACTACGCCGAATTTGGAAGCGTTGTAGTGGGCCAGCTCGGCCTCGCCCACCAGTCCGTTGGTGGAAGCCATATTGACGATGCGTCCAGCGATTTTGCGCGTAGCCATGTGGCGCGCCACCACCTGGGAGCAGAGGAAGACGCCGGTCAGGTTGATGGCGAGGGTGCGCTGCCACTTTTCGTCTGTGATCTCCAAAAAGGGTTCGTCGAAGGCCACCCCGGCGATATTGGCCAGCACATCCACTTGACCGTAAGCTGTGATGGCCGCGGCCAGCAGCGCCTCCACCCCAGCGCGGCTGGTTACATCCACCGGGGCAAACGTGGCCGTACCAGCGCTGGCGCGGATCGTATCCACAGTTTGCCCGCCCCCCTTCTCATCCATATCCGCCACCACCACCGCCGCGCCTTCCCCGGCCAGACGACGGGCCGTGGCCGCGCCGATGCCGTTGGCGGCACCGGTGACGATGGCTACCTGATTTTCAAAACGTCGCATAGTGTTTCTCCGCTCTTCATGGGTTGGCCAATCAGACAAATTGTAGCAGCCGACCAGCCGCAACGCCAATAGTTAGGCGGTTGGCGGCTGTTCGGAAATTCGTTGATATGTGATACAATTCAATTGAAGTTATCGGAGATTCGGTTGAAAAGCGTGAGCTGAGAGGGGCGGTGTGGCGATGCCAGCAAAGGATATTTATCACGAGCAGGTGAAGTCCGCGCTTATCAACGACGGTTGGATAGTCACGCACGATCCGTACACAATTGCTTTCGGCCAGAGGAACGTCTTCGTTGACCTTGGCGCTGAAAGAATGATCGCAGCCGAAAAGGATAACCAAAAAATCGCTGTGGAAGTGAAAAGTTTTCAGGGAGCGTCCGATATTCACGACTTGGAACAGGCAGTCGGTCAGTACGTCTTCTATCGCTCATTGCTCAGTCGCTTTGACGCCCAACGCAAACTCTACCTGGCTGTTCCACATCCTGTCCTGATTGGCGTCCTCGATGAAGCGATAGCCAGACCAGTTTTGGAAGACGAAGATATCGCGATTCTGACCTTTGATGCAGAAAAGGAGCAGATTGTTCAATGGACCAGATAGCGCATTATCGCCAAATCATCCGCAAAATGATCGAAGGCTATGCCGTCTTTCGCCCCGCAATGGGTGATGTGCAGATCGAAACGATCTTTGACGAGGGCAACGATCACTACGAACTGATGTACGCCGGCTGGAATGGTCCTTATCGTATCCACGGCAGCGTGCTGCACATCGACATCCGTAACAGCAAAGTCTGGATCCAGTACGACGGCACCGAAGATGGCATCGCGAACGAGTTGGTGGAGGCTGGCATTCCCCGCGAGCAGATTGTCTTGGCCTTCAAACCGCCTTCGATTCGACCCTACACAGATTTCGCTGTCGCCTGAAAGTCTGAGCGCAGGTTGACACCGATTTTAGCAGAGCTGCCAAGTTTCGGAGAACCTGGCAGCTCTACTCATTCATTCTTCCCTTCCTCCCTTCCTCCTCCTACCCTCGCAACGCCTCCGCCTTGATCGCCTTCAACCGCTTCATCACATTGTTCTCCCCCCGGCCAAAGTAGTCGTGGAGTTGCACGTATTCGGCGAAAAGCTGTTCATAGACCGCCTGATTGGCTGGAATCGGCGTATAGACCACATCCTGCAGCCGGGCCATCTGTGCCACGGCCTCCACAATCGAGTCGAAACCGCCAGCGGCTTTGCCCGCGGCCACCGCGGCAAACATGGCCGAGCCAAAGCCGCCGGCCTGCTCCGTGCCAGACACCCGAATCTCGCGCCCGGTCACATCGGCGTAGATTTGCATGAGCAGTTTGTTGCGTCCCGGCAGCCCGCCGCAGCCCACAATGCGATCTACGGCCACGCCGTTGCTGTGGAAGGCGTCCACAATCACCCGCGTGCCATAGGCCGTGGCCTCGATCAGCGCCCGGTAGATGTCTTCCGGCTTCGTCGCCAGCGTTGCGCCGATGAGCAGACCGGTCAGGTCTACATCCACCAGCACCGAGCGGTTGCCGTTCCACCAATCCAGCGCCAGCAGACCGGACTCGCCTGGCTTCTGCTGGGCGGCCAACTGTTCCAAATAGTGATGGATGTTCAGCCCGCGCGCGGCGGCTGCCTCGTAATAGGCGGACGGCACGCAGTTGTCCACAAACCAGGCGAAGTGATCGCCCACGCAGGACTGCCCCGCCTCGTAGCCAAAGAGACCGGGGATGATGCCGTCCTCGACCACACCGCACATCCCCTCCACCACCTTTTCGGTCTCGCCCAGCAGCATATGGCAGTTGGACGTGCCCATAATAATCACCATCACGCCCGGCTGGGTGACGGTGGAGGCGGGCACGGCTACGTGCGCGTCCACATTGCCGATGGCGACGCCGATGCCGGGACGCAGACCGATTCGGGCCGCCATTGCCGGGGTCAGACTGCCGGCGCGTTGGCCCAGCGGGTAGATGTCGGTGGAGAGTTTGTCCTGCACGAGTGTGCCCAGGCGCGGGTCGAGGGCGGCGAAGAAGTCGTTGGATGGATAGCCGGCGCGTTTGTTCCAGATGGCTTTGTAGCCGGCGGTGCAGGCGTTGCGCCGCTCCGCGCCGGTCAGTTGCAGCACAATCCAATCCGCGGCTTCCATAAAACCGTCGGCCGCGGCGTAGACCTCCGGCGCGTCGTTGAGCGTCTCCCAGATTTTGGGGATCATCCATTCGCTGGAGATTTTGCCGCCGTAGAGGGGCAGCCACGGCTCATTCCGCTGGCGGGCGATTTCGTTGAGCCGGTTGGCTTCGGGCTGGGCCGCGTGGTGCTTCCAGAGTTTGACCCAAGCGTAGGGGTTGTCGCGCCACTTGGCGTCCATACAGAGCGCGCTGCCGTCCGCTGCCACGGGCAGCATTGTGCAGGCGGTGAAGTCCGTGCCGATGCCGATCACATCCTCGGCGCGCACATTGCCCGCGCGCAGAATCTGCGGGATCGTCTCCACCAGCACGTCGATGTAATTTTGGGGATTTTGCAGGGCGAAGTCCAAGGGCAGGGGCTTGTCGCTGCCGGGCAGATGCTCGTCAATCACCCCGTCGCCGTAGGGGTGGACAGCCGAGGCGATCTCCCGTCCGCTGGTCACGTCCACCAGCACTGCCCGCCCAGATTCGGTGCCGTAGTCCACGCCGATGGTGTATTTGTGGGAAGTTGTCATAATTCAGCCTCGTCAGATCAGATTGTGTGGCAGGGTTGTGCTGCGTGAAACGTGTAGTACAAACGACTTGCGATATGCTTGGCACTTTACCAACCGAATAGAACTACCTGAAAGAAAGGTTCAAGGCAGAGAGAAGGGCTGAGTGCTATGCTGAACCTTCCGGGATATATGGGAAGAGGTCACATATATATAAGGAAGGGCGGAATGAAACGAGAAGAGAAAAGGCGGTTGGAAGTGGTGGAGAAAGTGCGCCACGACAGCCAAGAGCGATTGCAGCAAGCATACCACTGGTTATGGCAGAGTGCCATAAGCCAAGAAAAAGCCCGAAAGGAGAGCCAAGATGAGCCGAGTAGTGATGTATGCCAGAGTGTCGAGTCGTCGCCAGGAACAAGAACGAACGATTGAAAGTCAGATAGCGAAAATCGAAGCCTATGCCAGAGAACGAGGTCTGGAATTGGGGGAGCAAGATCGCTATCTGGATGACGGAGTGAGCGGGAAGCGGTTGGCCCGACCTGGACTGGATCGTCTGCGAGACCAGGTGGCCCAGCAGACGATTGACGAGATTTTGTGCCTGAGTCCAGACCGACTGGCCCGGACACTTGCCGTACAACAGGTGTTGCTGTATGAAATGGAACAGCATCAGGTGAAAGTGACCTTTCTCAATCAGCCCAATCTGGCCACAGATGAGCAAGAAAAGCTATGGCAAGGGATAACGGGCGTGATTGCCGAGTACGAACGGGAAGTGATTCAGGACCGCATGCGCCGAGGTCGCCTGCACCGGATGCGCCAGGGCGAAACGGTGCCCGTGCAAGCCCCCTACGGCTATCGCTATCTGGCCGATCAAGCCAGCCGACGCAGCCAGTGGCTGGTTGTCGAGGAAGAAGCGGCCATTGTGGAACAAGTGTTCGCATGGTATACTGATAGCGGGTTGACTCAGCAAGAGATTGCCCACCGTCTGAACGGACAAGGAACCCCCAGTCCCGAAGGCAAGAAATGGGGTTCTACGGCCATTTCTCGTCTTTTGCGCCAGTCAGCCTACATGGGCAAAGCCTATTACGGACGCAAAAGCGCAGATACCAGCCAGATCGGTCAGATGCGCAAAGCGGGGCGGGGGCGGTTAGCCTTCCCTCGCTATCTTGCCCACCCCTTTGCCGAATGGATTGAGAGCCAAGTCCCTGCCCTTGTGGACGAATCCCACTGGCAGGCTGCCCAGAGCCGATTGGATATGAACAGCCAGTTTTCCTCGCGTAATAGTCGCCGACCCTACCTCTTGCGGGGTCTGTTGGTCTGCGCCACCTGCGGCCACACCCTCCAGGGGCGCACCCAAGGCCAACGCATTACCTATCAATGCACCTACGGCGGCTGCCGCCGACCGCCGGATGTGCCGCCTCACCGCTGTGTGGTCTCTGCCGCAGTCGTAGAACCTCTCATTTGGCAGGCTTTGCGCTCCCTGCTCGACCAGCCCCAGCGTCTTCAGGATGCCTGGCTTTCCTTTTGCGCCGTTCCGGAACACACCCCGAATTCCCGTCTTGAGGTCCGCCAAAATAATCTGCTCCTCCGTCGTCGTCGCCTGCTTGACCTTTACGAGACCGGAGCCATTTCTCTGTCAGAATTTCAGGAACGCCTCACCCCGCTGGCTCAGGAACTCGCCCAACTCGAAACCCAACTGGCTGAACCTGCTCAGCCACCTTTCCAGATTTCTATCGAACTCTTTACCCAGCGCATCCAGTCCGCTCTCGACTCTGCCGATGTCTCCACCCAACAGGAAGTTCTTCGGTTGTTAATCGAGCGCATCGTCGTCTCTGACGAGGCTCTCTCTGTCGAACATATCGTTCCTACTATCGATAATAGTCGATTGGACTACACGTTGCGTGCTACGTGAGAGATGCGGTGATCTTACGCAGCACGTAGTACGCAGCACTCTTTTCTTACAACCCCTGTGCCAAATGGTAGTACAAATCGTTCCAGCGCAGCTCCTTCTTGAACTCGCGCATCTCCGTCTTACGGTCAATCAGCAGCGTCTCGACGCCCGCAATCTCAGCGAAATCCTCCAGATGTTCGACAGTGACGGACTGGCTGAAGCCGGTGTGGTGTGCGCCGCCCGCCTGAATCCAGGCCGCTGCCGCCATTTTGAGATTCGGGTGGGGAATCCACAAGGCGCGGGCCACAGGCAGTTTGGGCAGGGGCGCTTCCGGCGTCACCACATCCACTGTGTTGATGAGCAGGCGGAAACGCTTGCCCATATACATCAGCGAAGCGTTTAGCGCCGGGCCAGCAGGCACATTAAAGACCAGACGCACCGGGTCGGCCTTGCCGCCGATGCCCAGCGGATGAACCTCTACGGAGGGTTTGCCCGCGGCGATGGAGGGGCAAATTTCCAGCATATGCGCGCCCAGCACAGACATTCCGTTGGGGTGCAGGTGATAGGTGTAATCCTCCATAAACGACGTGCCGCCCGCCAGCCCCGTGCCCATCACTTTCATCGCGCGCACCAGCGCCGCCGTCTTCCAGTCGCCTTCACCGGCGAAACCGTAGCCGTCGGCCATCAACCGCTGCGGGGCGATGCCGGGCAGTTGGGTCAGCCCGTGCAGATCTTCAAAGGTGGTGGTGAAGCCTGCAAAGCCGCCATCCGTCAGGAAAGAGCGGATGCCCAGCTCGATGCGGGCCGCGTCAGCCAGGGAGGAACGCATTGCGCCGCCCTTGCACAGGGGTTCGGCCACCACATAGGCGCTTTCGTATTCGGCCACCAGCGCATCCACCGCGGCGGCGCTGGCCGTGTTGACATGCGCGACCAGATCGCCCACGCCGTAGCCGTTGACGCTGTAGCCAAAGGCCATCTGCGCCGCCACTTTGTCACCTTCGGTCACGGCCACCTGGCGCATATTGTCGCCGAAGCGGGCAAATTTGGCGCGCTGGCTGTCGTGCCAGGCTGCCGCCGCGCGCATCCAGACATCCAGCCGGGCCAGGGCTTCCTCGTCCTGCCAGTGGCCGACGACGATTTTGCGCCGCAGCCGCAGGCGGGCACCGATGAAGCCGAACTCGCGCCCGCCGTGCGCGGTCTGGTTCAGGTTCATAAAGTCCATATCAATCGAGTCCCAGGGGATGTCCCGGTTGAATTGGGTGTGGAACTGGGCGAAGGGTTTCTGCAAGGCCATCAACCCGGCGATCCACATTTTGGCCGGGGAGAAGGTGTGCATCCAGGTAATCAGGCCGGTGCAGTTGGCCGCGGCGTTGGCCTCCTGGCAGATGGCGTGAATCTCCTCGGAGGTCTTGACGACCGGCTTGAAGACGACATTGACGGGAATCTGGGGCGAGGCGTCCAGGCTGTTGGCGATGGTGCGGGCGTCGTCGGCCACCTGTTGCAGCACTGCGGGGCCGTAGAGATGCTGGCTACCGGTGATGAACCAGACTTCCAGGGCGGGAAAGGCTTTGGCGGTCATTGGGGTACTCCTGTGGCAAGGCGGGTAACGGATAGGCGAAAAACGTTTTAAGACAAACAGCCACGAAAGGTGGATTGGCTGGCTGTTTGATTGTGATTGATAGTGGAAGTGGAACGTACGCAAAACGGACAAAGCGCGAGTGGCGCGTCTGCGGATAGTATACTCGAGCGGTGGGGCAATGCCAAGAACGATTTTATGGTGGGGAATGGGAGGCGTTGCTCTGTTCATCCCTCCCCCGTCACCATCCACTCCGCCACAGAACGCACAGCCACCGGCACGCCGTCGAGGGTGAAACTCTCCTCATTCGCTCCGGACAGAATCAGCGCGCTCTGCACGGGGATCGCGCTCATCGCATCCTGCAGGGCGCGCACCTCCCGTTGACGGGTTGTGGGGTTGTCCAGATGCTGGGCTACCTGCACCAATTGTCGCTGTTCTGGCAGGTAGAAGTCCACTTCAAAGCCGCCGGGGGTTGCGAAATAGTAGATGTTGTCTGTCTGGCGGCGCAGGGCCAGGAAGACGGCGCTTTCCAGCGCTTTGCCCGTATTGGGTGAAAAGTGGAAGCCAACCGCCTGGGCGAGTCCCGTGTCGATGGGGTAGATTTTCTTAGGGGCAATCTGCTGCCGTTTCAACGAGAAGTCGTACTGGCGCAGGGTAAAGAGCAGCCAGCTATCGGCCAGATAGTCAATGTAGCGTGTGATGGTATTGACACTGCCCAGGCGAAACTGCTCTTTCAATTTGTTGAAGGAGAGGGGCGCAGCCGGATTGCTCATCAAATAAAAGGCCAACTCTTTGAGCGTTGCCACATCATCCAGACGATAGCGGGTGGCGATGTCCCGGTAGAGAACGTCGTCGTAGAGCGCGCGCAGGAGGGGCAGTTCGGGGTACTTCAGCGCATCGGGAATACCGCCCAGGCGCAGGTAGACGTCCAGTCTACTCTGCATCTTTGCCCGCTCTATCGTCGTCCACTGCTGGGGATCGCCGGGCGTCTCGCCGTGAAAGGCCAGAAATTCGTGGAAGGAAAAGGGAAAGAGTTCGATGGAGATGTGCCGCCCGGTCAGCCGCGTGCCTAATTCGCGGCTCAGCAGCGACGCGTTGGAACCGGTAATGTAGAATTTGTAGCCCATATCCATAAAGCGGCGAACAAAATGCTCCCAGCCGTCTATATTTTGGATTTCGTCAATCAGAAATATCTTTCTCTCGCCAAAGGTGCGCACCAGAGCCGCAAACAGGTCATTGGCGTCGGCACTGTGGAAGCCGAGAAAGCGTTCGTCCTCGAAGTTAATGTAGTAGAAGCTCTCCCCGCCCAGGATGTGGGCCAGTTGCGCCAGCAGCGTAGATTTGCCAACCCGGCGCAGACCAGAGATGATGACGGCGTGGGGCGATCCGCTGCTACGCTGGACAGTCGTAAGCTTTGCGCGGGTGATTCCTGTATCGCGCTGCCAAAAGGAAGCAAACTGCTCCCGGAGCATGACCCGAATCTGATCCCCAGACCATTTCTCCGACCAATTGCTTTCAACCATGATGAAATCATACACGAAATTGTTTTCACTGTCAATGAAAACTTTTGGCTTCCGATTACTACGGCACGCCGATCTGGTCGGCCTTGCGGATGAAAGAATGGCCCTAACCTGTTTATGCTGGCGGAGAAGCGACAAACTCTCCAGGCGTCACGACGACAACCATTGCCGCCCTCGACGAGACTGCATCCATTCGTCAAAGCTGGTATTGCTTTCGCAATCGAGCAGTTCAATGCGCACAAGCTCGGCCAGCCGTTTTGCTTCCATCAGAGAATTAGCATCCCGGGACGGGGCTTCAACTCTTATACGTCCGCCTGTTTTGTCGGCCACCATTGCCCTTTGCAGACGCAAAACTTCATCTTCGGGAACGCGGCGATAACCGCTTTGGGGTAACCGCGCCATCCGAATCAGCCCACGTCGTTCCCAACTGCGCAACGTCTGTTCATGCACACCCAATTGTTGGGCCGCTCTTTTCAGCGTCAGATAAGGTGAATGGTTTGTAGCCACAGCAGACCCGCTCCTTTGGTTTCAGATCACTCAATTTCGCTCGACATCTGTCAAGATTTTAGCACCCAGTTGCTCCAAAGTCAACCGATTCACGTTTGTGGTTTGAGAGTAGGAAAGGCAGTGGAGCGTAGAATGGTGTGTTTGGAGAAATCTGGGATTCTGGCTTGCTTTACAAACCCCCGCCCTGTCGTTTACACTGCATGGGCAACAGATGCTGCGGCCTCTAACTGCGCAACACCCCGCTGCCCGCCGACGGAGTGCCCGTCGGCCCTGACCTTTCTGGCAAAATCCCCCGCAAGGAGCCATGACGTATGACGAAGTTACGCACGTTCAAATCCATAGACGATACGAAGAACGCACTCTCCCAACAGCAGTACATCTCCAGCGACGAGATTGCGACGACAACTTTTCTGGCCCAACAGTTGCAGAAACCCCTGCTCACCGAAGGCCCCGCCGGCGTGGGCAAGACCGAACTGGCCAAAGCTATCGCTGGGGCCACCGGGCGCAAGTTGATTCGTCTGCAATGTTACGAGGGGCTGGACGAGACAAAGGCGCTCTACGAATGGGAATACGCCAAGCAGCTGCTCTATACCCAATTGCTGCGGGATCAGTTGGCGCAGACATTGGCCGGCGCGGCCAGCCTCACCGAAGCCGCCGACCGGCTAGGGGCCGAGGAGGATGTCTTCTTCTCTATGCGCTTTCTGCTCCAGCGCCCACTGCTGCAGGCGATTCTGAGCGACGATCCGGTGGTGCTGCTGATTGACGAGATTGACCGCGCCGACGCCGAGTTTGAAGCCTTTCTGCTCGAGGTGTTGAGCGATTTTCAGGTCAGCGTGCCGGAGTTGGGGACTCTCGTCGCCAAACACATGCCGATTGTGCTGTTGACCAGCAACAATACCCGCGAATTGAGCGAAGCCCTCAAACGGCGCTGTCTCTACCTTTTCATCGGCTACCCCGATGCGGAGCAGGAGTTGAATGTCGTGCGGCTGAAAGTGCCCCAATTGGCCCCCAAACTGGCCCAGCAGGCCGTCGATCTGGTGCAGCGTCTGCGCGGGATGGACCTGCGCAAGTCGCCCAGCATCAGCGAAACGCTGGACTGGGCGCGTTCGCTGGTTGCGCTCAACGCCACCAACTTGGACCAGAAGACGCTGGAAACGACAATGAGTGTCCTCCTCAAACACGAGAGCGACCTGCGCAAAGTCCAGCGGCAGATCAGCAAGGCGCGCGGCGAAGAAGGCGGGGAAGAGGAAGCGCGACGGCGGGGTGGGCGGCGCAATAATTGACCTGACGAGTGAAACGTGAAACGTGAGATCGTTCGATGACTCTCACGTTTCACGCATCACATTTCTGGAGGTTTCTATGGAAGAACGCATCGTCAAATTCATTGCCGCGCTCCGCTCCGGCGGGGTGCGCGTCAGCCTGGCCGAGAGCGCCGACGCTTTCAAGGCCGTGGAGCATCTGGGCATCCAGCAGCGGGACGCCTTCCGGCTCAGTTTGCGCGCCACACTGGTCAAAGAGGCCGCGGATTTTGGAACGTTTGAGGAGCTCTTTCCCCTCTTCTTCGACGGCACAGAAGCGCCGCCGCTGATGAACCTGACCGAAGATATGACGGCGGAGGAGGCGGCGATGTTGGCCGAACTGTTGCGTCAATATGGCGACCGGCTGCGCGAGATGCTGGAACGGCTGCTGCGCGGCGAGCAACTGAGCAAAGAGGAGCTGGAGCAGTTGGGCCAGATGGTGGGGCTGAACCAGGCCGACGATCTGCGCTACCGGGAATGGATGGCGCGACGGATGCAGCGCGCGCTCCAATTTGACGAAGTGCGCAAGGCGATGGATGAGATCGCCAAATTGATGGGGCAGATGGGGATGAACAAACAGCGCATGGAACAGATGCGCCAGTTGATCCAGGCCAATCTGCAGGGGTTGGAGGAGCAACTGCGCCAGTTTGCCGGGCAGAAGATCGCCGAAAATATGGGCGAGCAGCGCCGGGAGGATACCCTCGACGGGTTGATGGATCGCCCCTTCAACGCCCTCTCCGACGACGATATGCACAAACTGCGCAAGGAGGTGCGCCGTCTGGCCGCGCTGCTGCGCAGCCGGGTGGCCCTGCGCCAGAAGCGGGCCAAGACGGGTCAACTGGACGCCAAAGCCACCATCCGCGCCAACCTGCGCCACGGCAGCGTCCCCTTCGACATCAAACACCGCGACCGCAAAGTCAAACCCAAACTGGTGGTCATCTGCGACATCAGCACTTCCATGCGCTACTGCTCGGAGCTGATGCTCAGTCTGGTCTACGCATTGCAGGATCTGGTCACCAAGACCCACGCCTTCGCTTTTATTGATCGTCTGGAATACATCACCCCAGATTTTCAGGGCAACGACGCCAACCAGGCCATCAGCCAGGTGCTGGTGCGTATGCCGCCAGGCTACTACAGCACCGATCTGGGCAACGGTCTGCAAAACTTTGTGGACAATCATCTGGACACGATTGACAGCCGAACGACGCTGATTGTGGTGGGCGATGGGCGCAACAACTACAACGATCCCCGCCTGGATATCTTCCAGATGCTGGCCCGGCGCAGTCGGCGCACGCTCTGGCTCAACCCGGAGATGCCGATGATGTGGGGGAGCGGCGACAGCGATATGCTGGAATACGCGCCGATCTGCGATACAATTTTGCAGGTGAGTACGCTGGCCGAATTGGCCGCCGCGGTGGATCGGATGCTGGTGGAGAAGTAGGGGTGGCAGGTGGCAGGTGGCAGGTGGCAGGATGATCCGTAGCGGGAGCGTGAGCGACCGGCCCTACACCGGTGGCAGGATGATCCGTAGCGGGAGCGTGAGCGACCGGCCTTTGCCTCTGTACGGGGTACTCTATCAAAACAAGGACACGAACTCTTGACTACCAGACGACTGTTGATAGCGCTATTTGTGTGCGTCACTCTGCTGGCGTTAGGACGGCAGATCAAACCCGCTGCTCCCCTGCACGCCGCGCGCCCAGCCCAGGACGCCATCCCCTGCCGCCCAGACCTCTCCAGCCCGACCGGTCTGCCCGCACCCCAACAGCCAACGCCCTTCACCGATCCCTGCCAACCCCCCAATCCCCAATCCCCCAATCCCCTCTGATCGTCCGCATCCCCTTCGCCGACGAGTCCGCCCTGCGCCCGCTGACCGGCAACCTGGACGTCTGGGAGGTCAACCGGGAGAAGGGCGAAGTGGTGGCGCTGATTTATCCGGCGCAGGAACGCTGGCTGGCGCTGCTGGGCTATGTCTGGACGGTGGACGCGGAGATGACGGCGGCTCTCACCCGGCCCGCAGCCCGTAGCGCCGACCAGACCAGCGGCATCCCTGGCTACGCCTGCTACCGCACAGTGGGCGAAACCTATACCAGTCTGGCCGCACTGGCCACAGCTAAGCCGGCCATCGCCCAGTGGATTGACATCGGCGACAGCTACGACAAAGCGACAGCGGGCGGCCCCGCCGGTTCGGACATCCACGCGCTGGTGTTGACCAATCGCAACTCCAGCGCCGTAGAAAAGGGCAAGTTTGTGCTGATGGCCGCGCTGCACGCCCGCGAATATGCCACCGCAGAGATCGCAACCCGCTACGCCGAGCGGCTGGTCACGGGTTACGGGATAGACCCGGAGATCACCTGGCTGCTGGATTACAACGAAATCCACATCATCCCCCAGGCCAACCCGGATGGCCGTGGCTGGGCTGAACAGGGCTATTCCTGGCGCAAGAATACGGACAACCCGTCGTCCTGTAGCTCTGGGCCGAACAACGCTCCCTACTCCTATGGGATAGACCTGAACCGCAACAGCACCTTTCTGTGGGGAAGCTGCACCGCTGCCCAGGGCTGCTCTTCCAGCGATCCGTGCAGCGTCATTTATCGCGGCACCGCGCCGGGATCTGAGCCGGAGGTACAGGCCATTGAAGCCTATATGCGCAGCGTCTTGGCCGACCAGCGCGGGCCGAATCTCAACGACGCCGCACCCGTTGACACAAATGGCGTCTTTATTTCGCTGCACTCCTACGGCAATCTGGTCATCTATTCCTGGGATCACACAGGCAGCGACGCCCCCAATATGGAGCAGTTGCGCCGCTTGGGGCGCAAATTTGGCTACCACAACCGCTATTCGGTCTGCAACACATCCAACTGTCTCTATGCGGTGGACGGCAGCACCACCGAATTTGCCTACGGTGTATTTGGCGTAGCCACCTATACCTTTGAGGTTGGCACCAGTTTCTTCCAAAGCTGCTCTTACTTTGAGAATGCTATCGTCCAGCAAAATTTGGACAGCCTTTTCTATGCGGCCAAAGCCGCCCGCCGTCCCTATCAGGTGGCCGCGGGGCCGGATACGCTCTCGGTTGTCCTTTCCGCCAGCCAGGTGGACGTGGGACAGACGATTACCCTCACGGCGACTGCCGACGACACCCGCTACTTCTCCAACGGCTACGGGGTGGAGCCGTCCCAGGCCATCGCCGCTGCCCGCTATACGCTTGACAAACCCTCCTGGGAGATCAGCACCACCCAGCCGCTTGCCCCCAGCGACGGCGCGTTCAACGCCACCAGCGAAGGGGTGAAGGCTCTGCTCGACACCAGCGGCTGGACGCCGGGACGCCACACGCTCTTTGTAGAGAGCCAGGATGCGGCAGGCAATTGGGGGCCGCCCTCGGCTGCTTTTGTGATGGTCTACGGCCAGCGCGGGTTGGCATTGGAGCAGACGCCCGCCTCCGCCGACGCCACATCGGGGGAGACAATCACCCACACCCTTACGCTGACGAATACAGGCGCACAGATGGAGAGTTTTACCGTCGCCATCCGCTCTTCGCTGTGGGCTGCGGGTGTGACGAACGGCCCGCTTGTTTTGCAACCCGGCCACGCCATCACACTGCCCGTCACTGTCAGCGTTCCCCTTACCGCCAGCATCGGCATGACGAATGTGACCGTTATAGATGTCTCTTCGGTCTATGCGGGGATTGTGCGCACGGCCACCCTGCAAACAGTTGTAACTGCAGAGCCAACCGGCGAACCCGGCGGGACGGCCCGCCCGCTCTATCTGCCCTGGATTTACAGTGCGAAACCATAGGGCGGACTGTCAGTCCGCCCTACGGACCTGCCCCAAAATAGCGTTTCTCTCTTTTCCTGGCTATAATTGTTCTACTGGCGCGTAGCAAACCTGTCAGGTGCGCAGACAAAACAGTCTGGGCATTCGCAAGAACTTTATCTGCGCACCTGACAGGTTTGGCACGAACGACGACCAGATAGCGAACATCCGAAACAGACACGCGCATCTTCCCCCGACGGATTCGATAGCGCCCGTGTCCCATCTGCGAAGGAGAAACCCGATGGCAAAAATGCGGGCCGATTTTATATGGATGAATGGCGAGATCATCCCGTGGGACCAGGCCCAGGTCCACGTATTCACCCACGCGCTGCATTACGGCAGCAGCGCGTTTGAAGGCATCCGCGCCTATGAAACCCCCGACGGTCCCGCCATTTTCCGCGGGCGCGAACATTACGAGCGGCTGCTCTTTAGCTGCAAAGTGGCGCGCATCCCCTCCCCGCTGACCATTGACGAGTGGATGGACGTGACGATTCGGGTCTTGCAGGCCAACAATCTGCGCAGCGCGTATGTGCGCCCGCTCGTCTTCCGCGGTTACAATACGCTGGGTGTGGATGGCCGCGGCTGCCCGGTGGATGCGATTGTGGCGACGGTGCCCTGGGGGCGCTATCTGGGCAGCGAGGCCATCGAAAACGGCGTGGATGTGCAGGTGAGCAGTTGGCGGCGCATGGCCCCCAATATGCTCAGCCCGATGGCGAAGATCGGCGGCCAGTACGTCTCCAGCCAGAATATCGTCATTGAAGCCAAAGACAACGGCTTCACCGAAGGCATCGCGTTGGACGGCAACGGTCAGATCAGCGAAGGTAGCGGCGAGAATATCTTTATCATCCACAAAGGCGTCATCTACACGCCGCCCATGTCCAGCAGCATTCTGGGCGGCATCACCCGCGACAGCGCCATCACCATCGCCAAAGACCTGGGCTACGAGGTGAAGGAAGCCTCGATGAGCCGGGAGATGCTTTATCTGGCCGACGAAATTTTCTTCACCGGCACCGCGGCCGAAATCACTCCCGTGCGCTCGGTGGACCGGCTGCCGGTGGGCGACGGCACGCGCGGCCCCATCACCAAAGCCGTGCAGGGCGTCTTCTTCGGCATTGTAGAAGACGGCGCGCCGGACAAGTGGAATTGGTTGACGCATGTGAAGTTGGGCTGAACTGCGTCCTGTTCGTAGAATGGGAGTACTGGAATGATGACACAATTGACCCTGACAATCCCGAATGATATTCCACTGCTGCTCAAAATGTCGGATGATGACTTTGCGCGTGAAATGCAGTTGCTGCTTGCTGTCAAACTCTTTGATATGGGCAAATTGACATCGGGCAAAGCCGCAGAAGTAGCTGGGCTATCGCGTGTGCTGTTTCTGCATCTGCTGGAGCGATATGGCGTGGCAGCCATCAATTTGGATGCGAGAGAGGCAAAGTACGAGGTGGAGGCAGCCAGACGACTGATAAATTGCGATCCTTTGGTTTTCGGGCCAGTGATGCGCTGATCGCAACCGTACTTGCCTCTGCGGGTGAGTAGGCGGATAAAAGGGAGGGCCAGACCGTAAGTCTGGCCCTCCCTTTTATCCGCGTCAATGACACGCAGTGTGTTGGGTTCTCCCGGCACAGGCTGGTCTCGTCGTTGGCGCGCTCTTGCCGGGAGAACCCAACCTACGACTACTACGAAATATCCAATACCCAATATCTGTTTTATCGTGGACTCATCTCCACCACCGCCGCGCCCCACGTCAACCCCGCGCCAAAGGCGACGAGCAGCAGGCGGTCGGTGGGCAGGATGCGCCCGTTTGCGAGATTTTCGGTCAGGGCCAGGGGGATGGAAGCGGCTGACGTATTCGCATAGTGTTCGATGTTGACGACAAAGCGTTCCAGTGGGAAGTCCATCGTTTTGGCCGCGGCCTGGATGATGCGCAGATTGGCCTGGTGGGGAATGATCCAGTCTATATCGGCCAGAGTCAGCCCGGCTTTGGCTGCGGCCTGTTCGCAGGCAGGGCCGACGATCCGTGTAGCGAATTTGAAGACCTCGCGCCCGTTCATCTGCACATACTGTTGGCGATTGTCCAGCACTTCCTGGCTAAAAGGATGCGCCGAACCGCCCCCGTGCATCATAATCTGCTCGCTCTGGCTGCCGTCCGAGCCGAGGACAAAGCTGCGCAGCCCGCACGCCCGCTCCGTGGCCTGAATCACCACCGCGCCGGCCGCATCCCCAAAGAGCACGCACATCGAGCGGTCGGTCCAATCCACAAAGCGGCTGAGTAGCTCCACCCCCACCACCAGAATCGTCCGGTAGGCACCGCTGTGAATAAACTGGTAGGCGGTGCTCAGCGCGTAGACAAAGCCCGTGCAGCCGGTGACAATCACAAAAGCGGGCACGTCCGTCGCGCCCAGGCTGTGCTGCAACTGGCTGGAAACGGGCGGCGTGTGGTGATCGGGCGTGGAGGTGGCGACGATAATCAGGTCCAACTCCGCCGCCTGGACGCCCGCCTGGGTCAGCGCGGCCCGGCTGGCGTGCAGCGAAAGGGTGCAGGTCGTCTCGTCCGGCGCGGCAATGCGCCGCGCCCGAATGCCCGTGCGCTGGAAGATCCATTCGTCGCTGGTCTCCAGTTCGGGTGGAAAGTCGTGGTTGGTCAGCACCTTTTCCGGGACATACGCACCCCAGCCGGTGATTTGCCCGTAGATGGGCGTGGAGCGGTTGTTCACTGCTTCCTCCGTAGATAGACTCGGTGCAAAATCCCCGGCACTTTCTGACCCAGCGAGCGAATACGTCCTGTTTTCGACAGGGATGAACGTGAAGTGCCGGGGACTTTGGCCCTGCGCGTTTGGGGGTATTCTCAGTGTACCCGGCCTGAAGAAGAGCGTCAAACGCGTGTTACACCGCTCAATCATTGCAGGGCCGGGGTAAGAATGCTAAAATCGGGAAAGTGACTCTGCGCATTCTCTGGGAAACCCAACCGATGAACAACCACTACGACGAAGCCGTCATCCTCAGCGCAGCCCGCACGCCGGTGGGCCGTTTGCAGGGCAGCCTGTCTACTCTCTCCGCCGCGCAGTTGGGCGCGGCCGCAGTGAAGGCCGCCGTGGAACGGGCCGCTCTGCCCGATCCGACGCAGATCGACGAAGTGCTGATGGGCAATGTCGTGGCCGCGGGTCTGGGCCAGAACATCGCCCGCCAGTGCGCCATCCACGCCGGGCTGCCCGCCAGCGTAGGTGCGACGACCGTCAACAAAGTCTGCGGGGCCAGCCTGAAGGTGGCGATGCTGGCGACGCAGGCCATCCGCCTGGGCGACGGCGATCTTTTTGTGGTGGGCGGGGTGGAAAGTATGAGCAATGCGCCCCATCTGGTGGACGGGCGCATGAACCAACTGCGTTACGGCAGCGTCCAACTGCGCGATGCGCTGGTGGTGGACGGTCTCTGGTGTGCGTTCGAGGATTGGGCGATGGGCCACGCGGCCGAGTTTATCGCCGACGAGTACGAAGTGACGCGCGAGGCGATGGATCGCCACGCGCTGGGCAGCCACCAGAAAGCCATCGCTGCCATAGATGCGGGCCGCTTCCAAAAAGAGATTGTGCCGGTCGCGGTCACTGGGCGCAAGGGACAGGTGACGCTGGTAGATACGGACGAATCGCCGCGCCGGGATACATCTCTGGAAGTTCTGGCAAAGTTACCTGCCGCTTTCCGGGACGACGGACGCGTGACCGCGGGCAACGCGCCGGGGCTGAACGACGCCGCGGCCGCGCTGGTCATCGCCGGGGCGCGCAAAGCCGCGGCCATCGGCGCGACACCCCTGGCCCGCATCGTCGGCTATGCCCAGGTGGCGGTGGAGCCGAAGTATATCTTCGATGTGCCCGCCAAAGCCATTGCCAAATTGCTGGACAAAATCGGTTGGACCCTGGCCGATGTGGATTTAATCGAACTCAACGAAGCCTTTGCCGCCCAGATTCTGGCAAACGGCTATGCCCTGGCCGATGCCGGCTGGGATTGGGCGAAGGTGAATGTGAATGGCGGTGCGATTGCCCTGGGCCATCCGCTGGGAGCGACGGGTGCCCGGCTGCTGACGACCCTCGTCCATGCCCTGCACGACCGGGGCTTGCAGCGGGGGATCGCCTCGCTCTGTCTGGGCGGCGGCGAGGCCGTGGCTGTGGCGATTGAGCGAATGGAGTAGGGATTGGAGACTGGGGATTGGGGATTGGCATGCGGTCGGTTGAACTGTTGATTGTGGGGGCGGGGCCGTTTGGGTTGGCGGTAGCGGCCCAGGCCCAGGCGGATGGAGTTGATTATCTCGTCGTGGGCAAGCCGATGGGTTTCTGGCGCAGCCACATGCCCGCGGGGATGTTTCTGCGCTCGGCCTGCGACTGGCATCTGGACCCGGCCAACCTCCATACGATTGAAGCCTTTCTGGCGACCCGCGGCCAGACCGCGGCGGATGTGGAGCCGCTCCCGCTGGATTTCTACCTGTCCTATACCCGCTGGTTTCAGGAGCAGAAGGGGCTGCGGATTGAGCCTGTGCTGGTGGAGCGGCTGGA
>CAMDEX010000051.1 GCA_945897075.1 Litorilinea aerophila | reverse complement strand
CCGCGCCCCTACAGACTTTGCCCGAAAATCGGGCGCAGCAAGCAGCGCCCCTACGAAATTTGCCTTAAGCCACTGGCGGAGCAGCCCTGGCAGGCTGCACAGGAGAATGGCATAGGCCGGCGGCACAGCCAGCAGCGCCCCGACCAGTTGCAACTCTTTGTGTTGGTAGTGAAAGGGCAGCAAAAGCCCAACTGCAACCAGCCCAAGCAGCGGCTCGGCGGTCAGAAAGAGGGCAGCGATCAACCAGCAGAGGCCAATCAACGGCGGCCAGGTGGCGAAATAATAGACCAGCGCCAGAAGAACCCAGGCCGCGGACTTTGTCCACAGGGGTAGCCGGGTAAAGCGGGCGGGCCAGCCTTCTGCACGGGCTGCTTTCGCCGCCTGCCAGCCCCGCCACACAATCCCCAGCAGAGCCAATGCCCAAAGGAAGAGACGACCCCATAGGGGCAACGATCGGCGCGCGGCCAGCTCTGTGGGAGAGCGATTGACCAGCGCAAACGTATCCCACAGGGGGAGGGGTGCGCCGTCTGGGGTGTAGAGAGCAAAGCCCCACAGGGGATCGCCGGTGGGCGCGGCGGGCCGGTCGCTTGCCCAACCCAAACCGGCCAGCCAGGGCCAGCCCCGCGCCAGGGCGTTGGCCTGCGCCACGTAGCGCGCCTGCGCATCCGGCGTGACAGTCTGCCAGACGCCATTGGGCAAGCGGTTCCAGCCGTAGCGCACAGCCCACAGCGGTTTGTCCCCATCGCCCGCTGCCACCATCACCCGGCGCAGCAGACCGATGCGCTGAAAATTGAGAAGCTCCACCCGGCTGCGCGGATCGTCGGCGGCCAGACCGAAGCCGAAAGGCTGGGCCGCCACCGCGTCGAAATAGGGCGCGGCCCCGGCCGCATAGAGACGCCGCAAGTACCAGCCTTCATCAATGGCCGTGTGTCCGCGGTCCGCGGTGGGGGCCAACGCGGCCAGCAGAATCACCGCGTCGGCGTCGGCAGCGCGAATGGCAGGGACGACTTCAGCCAGCATTCGGCCATAAGCAACCGGTTCAATCAGCCGGTTGCCCCAGTGGGGCGCGATGTTCGGCTCGTCCCAAATCTGGTAGAAGCGCACGCTTTCCCCGTAGCGCAGGGCAAAAGCGGATGCGAAACGGGCAAAGTCGGCGTTGTGCGCGGGAGGGGCAAAGGGATTATCGGTGGGGGCGCGGTCCAGCGGGGCGCGCGCCCAGACTGGGCTGCCGTCCAACACAATGACAACTTCCAGACCGGCCGCGGTCACGTCGGCCAGAATGTCGTCCATCTGCGCCCAGGCATAGCGACCGGGTGACGGCTGTAGCAGCCGCCAATCGGCCCGTTGGCGCACCCAACCAAAACCGGCAGCGGCCAACTTCTCCAACGCGGCGCGGCGCTGGCCGCCATTTGTATACTGTTCCAGAGCGACGTTCATCCCGGCCATCTGTGCGGGATAGCCATTTTTGGCAAAAGTGGCAGAGGGCTGGGGCAGAAAGGGGGTGGCTTCGATCAGATCGCGGCTGGCAAACCCGATTTCGAGCAGGACGTAGCAGAGGGCGGCGTAGAGAAAGAGCAACCGCACGAGCGCGAGGGCTATGCGCGGGGAATTGCTGCTGACAGAAAAGGTGGTCGCCACTTCAACGGTCTGTGCGGTGTAGCCGTTCGAGAAGGTTGTCAATGAAACGGCGTTCGACATTGAAAATTTCGAGCCGCTCGGTTACGCGGCGAAAATCGAGTGCTTTTCCACTTTTTTGGGCCGTGTGATCCTGGCGCAATGAGTGCAGAACCTTCTCCGCCTGCTTTTTGCGCTCCAGATAGTCAAAGCGCAACTCTGGCGGTGCAATGCTTGGGGAGGGGAGCCGGGCAAGCCATTCCTCTTTACCCTCAATGTCCAGAACCAGCGGTGGGGGCACGGGATCGGGGGCTGAGGCCGGGATTGGGTTGGAAATACTCTGGGGAGAAGTATCGCTCCAGCGCAGGATCATCCCGTCCGCGCTATTGAGCCAGAGCAGGGGCGTGGCGTAGTCAATGCGCTCCGGGTCGCTGAGGAAGAGGGCGCTACGGGCAATGGAAACTGCCACGTCAATTGCGCCGGGGCAGGGGCCGACGACGAGGGCCGCGTAGAGAAACCCGGCAAAAGCGGCGGCAGCCCGATCCAGCACGGCAAACTGCATAGCGATCACCGCAGGGATGCCGGTCTGCAACAGACGTTGGGCCAGGCCGCTATAGGGCTTTGTATTGTCCGGCTGACCGGCCAGACAGGCGTTGAGAAAGACGAGCTTGACCGAATCAACCAGCCCCAGCATCGCCGCCCATTGACTGGCTTTGACAAGAGTCAGCTCAGCGTTCTCCCACAGATAGAGACCGTCGGCTTCCCCGTGGCTGATAATGTGCAGAATATCCGGGCGGTATTCGTCCAAGCGGCGGCGCAGCGTCTGCAGGTCAACGCGCCCCTGCAGGATTTCCAGTTGCAGATGGGTGGGGTGCAGCGGGGCGAGGCTGGCCTTGATGTGGCTGATTTCGGCAGACGCGTCAATACTCTCGGCCTCTTCCACGGCAACGATCAGCATCTTTGTCGGTCGTTCCGCCTGGAGAGCGCGGGGACGACCCACAAATTCGGCGTCGGTGGCCGTACGCACGAGGGCCAGGGATTTGTCGGCAGCCAGGGTACGGCGGCGGCGGGGATCGGCCAGGGTTTCCCAGGGCAGCGCAGCCACCGCGGGCGGGCGTAGATTCAGCCGTACACGCAGGTGTTGGCCGGCTTTCAACCCGGTGCGGGCTTCGACCCAGAGATCGCGAATGCTGCCCTGCATCAACTCGTCAAAAAGCAGCCCGCCGATGTTGAGAATAAATGGCTCACCGGGTGCTGTTTGGGTGGCAGCCAGGAGACTGATTGTCTCGGCCCAATCGGGCTGCAAGGCGTCGTGGTGAAAGTAGCCATCGCCGGTCTGCCCCTGGTACTCGGCGACAAGAGTGTAGGGGCTTTCAACACCGAAAATGGCAATATCGAAGTTTTGGGCTTGGCAAGCAGGCATAGTTTGACAGACTTTTGGCCGTGGACGTACAATCGGTTGTATGCAAAGAAGCCAACCGTTCCAATCGCCTACCCATTCTACCCCCAACCCCCGCCGTGAGCAACCGGTGGATGGGGAGTTCCGCGGGCGCGTAAGCGTAGTGACCTGGGCAGTCGTCGCCGCCACCGCCGTCAGCCTCTTTATCCGACTACCTGCGGTCTTTGTGTTGGATTTCCAGGCATTGGGATCGCCCATCAGTCTGCAAATCAGTGATACAACGCTGATGGCGGCCTTTTTGGCCCTCTTGTCGGCCAGCGGTGCGGAGAGCGCCATCCGCGTCCATCCACGCTTTCGCCACCAGAATGGGCGCTGGGCCAGTTGGAGTTATTGGGCATTGCCCGCGGCTCTCTCCATTCTGGCGGTAATTCTGATCCCCCAGCTTCCTTCGCGCATCGCCCAGGTGACTGGTCTGTTGGCGCATGGCGGGTTGATGGCAATGGCGCTCTTTGCCCTCTACGCCACCGTCGATCAGGGCGCTGCCGGCTTTCGCCGCGGGCGTCTCTTTTTGAATGTGCTGGCTTATGCCAGCGCGCTGGCCCTCTTTTTGCTGGTCTATCAGACGCGCACGCGCAGCCTGCTTTCCGGCTCGGTGGTAGCGTTGACCGCAACATTGTTGGCGGTCGAACTGCTGCGCAGCACGACTGAACGGCGTGAAATGATCCTGAGCCATGCGTTGATTGTGGGGCTGGTTCTGGGTGAGACGACTTGGGCGCTCAATTATTGGCCGCTGCCCGGTCTCACCGGGGGGCTGCTCCTACTGTTGGTCTTCTACCTGATTGTCAGCCTGGCCCAACACGCCCTGCAAGAGCATTTGACCCGCCGCGTCATCGTCGAATTTGCGATCTTTGCTATCTTTGCCTTGATTTTGATTGCTGTGGTGGGGCCGGGGTTCTGAAGGACGCTCTTTCGCCTGCATCAGGCTTCGTTCTGGGGCAAGTAGTCCACCACGCGTTTGCGCAGGGCGAGGGTGGCCGCCTCTACCCGGTTGCCGACCGCCAGTTTGCTCAGGAGCGTACTCACGTGGTTACGCACTGTCTTTTCGCTCAGAAGCAGTTCATCAGCGATTTCCGTATTGCTCTTGCCCAGAGAGAGTAAATGGAGAACAACAAGCTCCCGTTTGGTCAGTTCAGCAAAGGGATTCCCCTGACGGGAACGGCGGCGCACCATCTCCAGCACCCGTTGCGTAATGACCGGGTCAAAGGAAGCACCGCCCTGGCGCACTGCTTCCAACGCCCGCACCAATTCACCCGTCCCCACATTTTTGGTCACATAGCCCGAAGCGCCGGCGTCGATGGCCTCGGCCAGCAGGTCGTCGTCAATAAAAGACGAGAGCATAATGACCCGGATGGCAGACCAGCGTTCGGTGATCTCGCGGCAGGCCTGAATCCCGGAACGACCCGGCATTTTGATGTCCATAATGACCAGATCGGGCTGCAATTGCTGGCAACAGACGATGGCTTCATCGGCACCCGTGGCTTCGCCCACCAGCCGCACCCCGGGGATTTCGTCCAGCACCAGACGCAGCCCCATGCGCACCACTTCGTGATCGTCCACCAAAAGGACACGTAGATCAACCATCGCTTGCCTCGCTATCAGTTATCGGTGACCGCCGACCGCCGACTGCCGACTGCCGTCCACCGTCCGCCGTCCACCGTCCGCCGTCCACTACTCACTATTGCGCCAGACCACCTTCACCGTGGTGCCTTTGCCCGGCGTGGCTTCGATAGCCATCACGCCGCCCAGGAGTTGGGCATGATTACGCATCGTAAGCAGCCCATAGCCGGCGGCCACCCGCTGCGGCGTAAAGCCCTGCCCGTCGTCTTGGATCGTCAACTCCATCTCGTCTGCGCGCTGGACCAGACGGACAATGACCTGACGGGCCTGGGCGTGGCGCACCACATTGGAGAGGGCCTCTTGCACCAATTCTAGGATATGGCCGGTACGTATGGCATCCAGGCCAGGCAGATCAACGATATCGAGATGGATGTTGACCAGCGAACGAAAGCGGGGTTCAGCGGCCAGCGTGGTTAGTTCCTCGGTCAATGAACCCTCTGGCGGGCGTGTGCGTAGGGAAGTCATGTACCGGCGCAAGCCGAGGATGACCTGTTCCAAGACCTGTTGGGCCTGGGTCAAACGTTGGCCGGCCAGGGGGTTGTCGATGTGTTTCGTCATAGAATCCAGAATCAGCCCGACGGAATAGGCACCCTGCATCACCCCATCGTGGATCTCCTGACCGATGCGCTCCCGCTCGGTGGCCCGAATGGCCTCGACTTCCATTGTCTCGATCAATTGGTCAACTTCTACCTCGAAAAGCTCTAGTGCCTGGATGATGCTGACTGTTAGAAAGAGGCCAAAGAGCGAGCGGAAAAGCTCGATGGGAATGCCAAGCCACTCCTGCACAAGTGTGCGGTTGAGAAAGTTGGCGGGAAAGAAGGGGGCCGGAGCAACAATCAACCCGGCCACCAACGTGTAGGCCAGGAGTGAATAGGCTGCCCAACGCAACATGCGGCCATACAGAGCTTTCTCCCCAGCCAGTAGCTGGGTTTGGCCCTGACGGTATAGACCGAACGCGGCCAACAGTCCGCCGGGCAGCGCGAGAAAATAGCGGGCAGCATTGGTCAGCAGTAGTAACCGCTCCACACTTTCCAGACCAACCAGGTGGACAAAGAGAGTGAGGAGAGACCAGCCGGCTAACAGCCCAATCAGCAGCCAGCGCAACCAGGCAGCCGACGGCTGCGCCAGGACGTAACCGAAGATCAAAAGAGCAGCAAAAGAAGCGGCCAGCAGCAAAACCTGGGCCATCAGCAAAATAGTGATGGCAAAGGGGGGGAGATATTCACCCTGAATGGGTATAAAGACCAGACCCCACTCGTGCAGCCCGTGCAAAAGGCCAAAGAGAGCCAGCCAGCGCAGATCGCGCGCCAGTTTTAGCCGGCTGTGGCGGCGCGACTGCATGAAGATCACCAGCCCCAGGACAAAGAAGACCTGCCCATAGATGGAAAGGATGATGACCTCGTTGAGAGCGAAAATTTCTTTCCAGAACACAGGTCAGAATCCGTGCAGTGCAATGTAGATTTCAACGCAAAGTATACTTGAGCAGCAGGAGGTAAACAAAGGGGACGCCGCAGCGGAGGCGTCCCCTCGCTCTACTTGACTGCTGGTAAAATCAACGGGCTGCTATTTGAAGAGCAGTGTGCCCGGTCGTTGCATAAAGGCGTGGCGTACTTGGGCGTTGTCAAAGGCGGCCATACCGAAGTAGTAGGGCTGGGTCAAGTCGCTGAATTGTACATCGAACTCGGAACCCGTGACCAGCGCCCGTCCGATTTCCAGCGTCCACTTGCCGTCGGCGTAGACCCAACCGGCCGCAATGTTGCCCCGGTCGCCGGTCAACATAGACTTGACGATACTGGGGATCATATCGCCGGCTGCGAAGAGGCTGTCGTCAAAGGGCAACTTCTCGTCATCCAGAATATAGCCAGGAGCGCCATCTTTGGGAGCGTCTGCCGGCCCCATCCACATTGGCATTTTCTTGTCTTCGGTCTGGTTGTCCGCATAACCGCCGCCATCCTTGGGGTCGCTGTGACGACCAGCTTCGGGGGTATCGGCAGACCACTGGGTGGAATCCAGGTATTGATCGTCCACCTGATTCAGATTGCGCACCGATTTCCAGTGCCAGATGTCGCCCATACCCTCATCGGTGTATTTGTTGCCGTAGGGCTTGGCGCTGGGATCGCCTTCTTTGGATGTGTGGCAGGCGGTGTTGCAGCCCGTGCGCTCAAATTTGGGGATGCTGTTGTTGATCGTCCAGATTATGGAGAGTTTGTCTTCATAATAGACATTGTTGTCGCCGCCTTTGTCATCCGGGTCCTTCAGCTTGGCCCAGGTGCCGTCGGCCTGTTTCACCCACGGGCTGCGGATATAGCTTTCGGTCGGGTCGGCCCAAGAGAGCAGAAAGTAGACCATATCATCGGTGTAGAGCGACTGGATATTGATAACGCTTTCGCCCATATTGGCACCCTTGGCTACATCGAACATTGAGACAGGGGCAGCGGCCCAGGCTGCATCGTCACCCACACCATCCAGAATAGGGGCAGCATCGGTCTTCATCGAGAAGACAGTATCCCGGGGCATCTCTTCTGCCACAGGTGCGGCCGTCGCTTCCGCTGCAGGGACAGCCGTCGGCTCCACAACCGGAACGGCGGTCGGCTCGACAACCGGGGCGGCAGTCGGTTCTACAGCCTTGGGTTCTGCCACGGCCGCTGCCGGTGCCTGGGCAACAGGAGGAACAGGCAGTGCCGTACAACTCACTACCAGTAGGGAGATGACTACGATCATTCCAACGACCAACCAGATACGTTTCATAGATTCCATCCTTCTGTGTGGGTGTCACCGCCATTCATCGCTCCTGGCGGTCTCTTCTTTTCATGCCGCTTTGTGGATGCCGGTCAGATCGATCCTGCATCCACAACTTCACTATAGGGCATAAAGAAGGAGGACGGAAGAGCTTTTGTCCCAGAAAAACCGGGACATTGCGGAAAAGGCAGAAAAAATTTTGTACAATCTCTATTTTGGAAACACCGATGCCAACCTTTTCGCGTCGTTACTGGACCGTCTGGTCCGCCACGCTGATCTTCTTCGTTGCGTTCTACACGCTGCTCGTGCCTCTGCCCCTCTATCTGGACGCGGCGGCTCTGCCCGATTGGCAGATCGGGTTGATTCTGGGTGCCTTCGGGATCGCCTCGCTGGTCGGGCGGCCACTGGCCGGTGCGCTGAGCGACAGCCTGGGCAGCAAACCGGTCATTCTCTGCGGCACGGCCTGCCTGCTGGTGGGCGCGCTCGGCGTGACCCAGACAGTTTGGCCGCCCGCGCTCTTTGGGTTACGCATCCTGCAGGCCGCGGGTTACGTCGCCTTCACCACCGCTTCCACCGCGCTGATTGCCAATCTGGCCCCCGTGGCGCGACGGGGCGCGGCCATCGCCCTCTTTGGCGCGGCGGCCAACGTCGCCATTACCCTCACCCCGGCCGCGGTGAGCGCGGGGCTGGGCGTGCTGACAGTGCGGGGCGCGTTCTGGCTGTGCGGCGGGCTGGCGTTGTTGGCGGGCGTCGTTGTGTGGGCAGCCATTCCCAACGAAAAATTGGGGAGGGGGCGGCGGCTGGGCATCGCCGAAGTGTTGACACCGCCCGCGCGCTTGCGCCCGGCGATGCTCACCACCGCGCTGTTTGGCGTCAGCTTCGGCGCTTTCTACGCCTTTCTACCCCTGCTGGCGGAAAGACGGGGTTTCGCGCCAGTCGGTCTGGCCTACACAGTCTATGGCGCTTCGATTATTCTGACCCGGCTGCTCACGGCCAATCTGCTGGACAGGCCCGACCGCACACAGGTTCTTGCCCCCTCCCTGCTGGTGGCAACGTTCGGTCTGGCTGGCTTTGCCTTTGCCGATAGTTGGTTTCTGCTGCTGGCCTCTGCCGCGCTGATGGCCGCTGGCTCCGGCGTGGCCCACCCCGCGCTCATCGCCCTCTGTGTGGACCGGATGCCAGACAGCGAACACGGCCGGGCCACAGCCTCTTTCTACCTGGCCTTCGATCTGGGCATTGGGATGGGCAATTGGCTGCTGGGGCCGGTGCTGGGTAGCTGGGGGCTGACGGGGATGTATCTGCTGGCCGCGGGCATCAGCCTGGCCGGGGTGATGACGGTGCGGCGAGTGGCGGCTGGGGAGTAGCGATTGGGGATTGGCGAATTGTGGCATTTGCGGATCGAGACGGGTTTTCGGGTTTTCATTCTTCTGGCATAAAGTCGTAATCGTATGTTATAATCGGCCATGACAAACCAACGCAGCAGATTGAGGCGGGTATGGCGAAAAAACTGCGGAAAAGCAACCTGCAAGACGCAGCGAAGGAGCCGCATGACACCTTCTTTCGCCAACTCCTCTCCCAACCGGCGATGGTAGCCGATTTTGTCCAGAACTATCTGCCCGCCGATGTAGTGGCGCTGCTGGACCTGACGAAGTTGCAGCCGGAGCGGGACACCTTTGTAGATCCCCGGCTGCGCAAGCACTTTTCGGACCTGCTCTACAGCGTCCCCTTGAAGAGCGGCGGCAAGGTTTATCTCTACCTGCTCTTTGAACACAAGAGCCGACCGGACAAACAGGCGCGGCTGCAATTGTTGCGCTATATGATACGCATCTGGGAGCAGGAATGGCGTAAGCGCGGTCAGATTTCACCGATTGTGCCGCTTCTTTTCTATCACGGGACCGAGACGTGGAGTTACTCCACGAAGTCTGGTTGCGCGTTGGTTTGTTGGCGCTGAAACACATTTTCGACCAAAACCTGGGCCAACAATTGCCGCACATTTTGGGTCTGATAGGCAGCCTGGCGCAGCAGGAAAGTGGGCTGGAGATGTTGCGTACTGTCTTGTTGTACATCGCCCAGGCCAATCAAGCGGTCACAGAGGCGGAGTTTGAGCGGGGAGTGGCAGCCGCTGCGCTGCCGGAAGGAGAGAATTTGATGGCAACCTTAGCCGAAAGATGGCAAGAAGAAGGGCGGGCCAGGGGGCGTGCCGAAGGGTTGGAAGAAGGCTTGGAGAGAGGCTTGGAGAGGGGCTTAGAAAAGGGCTTGGAGGCGCAACGCCAGACTTTGCTGCGCCTGTTGGAATGGCGTTTCCAGCTTGCCGAAACCCAGAAAGCAGCCTACCAGCAACAGGTGGCCCGGCTAAACGACTTGTCCTTGTTGACCCAGTTGATTGACTATCTGCTCGCCGTGCAAACCCTGGCAGAGTTCGATATGAAGTTGTTGACTTCTCTCTCAACAGCCAACGACAGTTAAAGAAGGGCATTAATAGGTCGGTAACCTTCTGGGAAGCGGCTACGAAATTGAGAGCGTGGCAAAGCGATTGTGGCTGCTTCCCGGAAGGTAGTTTATCAACTTATTTGATTGCCGATATTTCAGGCTCGAAAATTCTCATTTAACGCACTGTAGCCGAACGGCTTTTGTCTGCACTCGTCAACTCCACCTCCGGATCAAAAACTTCGTTGTACCTCCGGCACGCCCGGATCAGATTCCCCGCCGAGAAGTGACCCCCCGTCCAGAAACGCATGGACGATTCGCCGCCGCACAGGCGGCGGATGATCTCCTCGTCGGGCATCTTCAACGCGTCCAGATGGGCCACGTCGCGGCAGAGGGTGAGAAGCTGGCCGATTTTGCCGTGGATTTCGGGCAGGGGTGTGCGCCGCACGTGGCCGCTGCCGGGGAAGAGACGCTCCGGGTGCAGCGCAGCCAGCCCGCGCAGGCTGCTGATCGTCCCGAACATCTCAAACTCCGGCGACCAGGCCCGGTCTCGCCCGCCGATGAAGGCATCCCCGCTGAAGAGCCAGCGCTGCTTCGGCTCGAAAAAGGCGCTGTGATCCCGGCTGTGACCCGGCGTTTCGACAACCCGCAACGAAAAGCTATCGGTCTGCACGCGCAGACCCATCGGTTCTACTCTGGCAACCGCTTGGGGCGCGCCCCAAAGCAGCCGCCGGTAGAGTTGCTGGTGCAGGCGCTGGGGTTCTGTGATAAAAGGGATTGTGGCTGCGGATGCCCAGATGATCGCCTGGGGGTAGCGACGGTGCAGCGTGCGCAGCCCGCCGATGTGGTCCTCGTGGCCGTGGGTGACGACGATCTGCTCCACGCCCAACTGCTCCACCACCTGCACCAGTTCGTCGGCCAGACAGGGCGGGCCGCTGTCAATCAGCAACCCGTCCAGCCAATAGGCCGCGCTCCAATAGAGCGGGCGGCCCAGGAGTGTGCGGGCCATGCGGATGGCGGTGACGGAGCCGTGCTGCTGGACGTCAATCATCGCTCACTTTTCCCCGTCAGCCCCTCCGCCACCCAATCGGGAATGCGCGTCATCGCGCCTGCCCGGTCTACGCAGATGTGGCTGCTGCTGCCCGTGGCGCAGAGGACGCCGCTGGCGCTGTTCATCACAGCGTAGCCAAATTCCACTTGGCGGCTGCGCAGGCTGACCAGCCGTGTGATCACCTGCACCGGGTCACCGAAGCGCAGGGCGGCGCGGTAGCGGCACTGCACATCGGTCACCGCAAAGTTATAACCGGCGTTGGAAATTTGGACATAGGGCAGACCCGCCGCGCCCATCCACGCCACCCGCCCGGCCTCGAACCAGACGATATAGCTGGCGTGGTGGACGACGCCCATCTGATCCGTCTCGGCAAAGCGGACGGTGATGTCCAGGGTGTGTGGGGCTGCGTAGTCGCTCACGCGCTATCCACCGCTTCGTCAGCGAAATCGGACTCAACCAGCCGCCAGAACTCCTCGGCGGGGATGCCTTTGCCTTCGCGAATCTGCTGCCGACTGTTGGCTAGAATTGCCTGCAATTCGGGAGAATAAGCCATCTTCAGCCGCTCCATGTCATCTGGATCGGTTACGAGCGACAAAATGGCAAGAGGCTGACCGTTCTCCACAATCAGAACAGCGTCGTTCCCCTGCTCATACACAAGCGTATACAGATTCTCTTTTGCTTCTGCAATCGTGAATGTCTTCATAGCTTTATCTCCTTGCCGCCAACCAGAAGACGATTCCCCTGCTTGACACCGACTGCCAGGATGTGTACTTTCCCATCGTCAGGCAATACCTCATACAGTACGCGGAAACGATTGTTTGGCCCAAAGCGCAGTTCCCACGTGGCACCGATTTCACTTGGCTTCTTGAGCGGTTTACGATTATGCGTTTCGACCATCGGATCGTATTGTAACTGCTCGACAGTCGTCTGATAAATGAGGGAATAGTAGTGGCGCTCAATGAAAGTCAAGTGTTCTCTGGTTGCCTGTGCAAAGATAATTTCATAGCGTATCGCCATCTTTTCACCTCACATATGAATCGGATGCCCCTCCACCGCGTGCGCGGCCTCCATCAGCACCTCGCCCAGCGTCGGGTGGGCGTGGACATTGCGCGCGATCTCGGCGGGGGTGATCTCCAGCATCTGGGCCAGGCTGATTTCGGGGAGCAGCTCGGTGGCGTCCGGGCCGACGATATGCGCGCCGAGAATCTCGCCGTATTTGGCGTCGGAGATGAGCTTGACAAAGCCTGCGCGCGCGCCCAACGCCTGGGCCTTGCCGTTGGGCTGAAAGGGGAATTTGCCTATTTTGATCTCGTGACCCTCGGCGCGGGCCTGCGCTTCGGTCAGGCCCAGACTGGCGACCTGGGGCTGGCAGTAGGTGCAGCGGGGCAGGAAGCGGTAGCGCTCGGCGGGGATGGGCAGTGTCTCCACCCCGGCAATCGTCTCGGCGGCCACAATGCCCTGCGCGCTGGCGACGTGGGCCAGGGCCAGCTTGCCCGTGCAGTCGCCGATGGCGAAGATGTGGGCCACGTTTGTACGCATCACCGCGTCGATGCCCACAAAGCCCCGTTTGTCGGTCTCCACGCCGGTGGCGTGCAGTCCCAAGCGGTCGGTGTTGGGACGGATGCCAATCGCCATCAGCACTTTGTCCGCTTCAATCGTTTCGGTTGCGCCGCTTTTTACGTTTTTGACCGTCACCGTCACGCCGGCGTCGCTCTTCTCCACCTTCTCCGTGCGCGTCCCGGTCAGAATGCGCACGCCCGCCTTCTTGAAGCTCTTCTCCACCTCGGCGCAGACTTCGGCGTCTTCCAGGGGCAGAAGGGTGTCGAGCATCTCCACAATCGTCACATCCACGCCGTAGGTGCGGTAGACGTAGCTGAACTCCATCCCAATCGCGCCGGAGCCGACGACGATCAGCTTTTTGGGCAGATTTCCCAGCACCACTGCGTCCCGGTATTGGATCACCCGTTCGCCGTCAATCTCCACGCCGGGCAAAGAGGCCGCCCGCGCGCCCGTCGCCAGGATGATGTGGGCAGCGCTGACTGTGCGTTCTTCCGCCACCTGCGCATACTCCGAGCCGCCCACGCGCACGCTGTGGGAATTGACAAAGACGCCGTGGCCGTTGATCACATCAATTTTGTTCTTCTTCATCAAAAAAGCCACGCCTTTGGTCTGGCGATCGACAATACCTCTACTGCGTTCGACGGCTTTGCTGAAATCAACGGTCAGGTTGTCGAAGCTGAAGCCAAAATCGGCCACGCTGTGCAGGGTTTCCAGCACCTCGGCGTTGTGGATCAGCGCTTTGGTGGGGATACAGCCCCAGTTCAGGCAGACGCCCCCCAGGTTTTCCCGCTCCACCACTGCCGTCTTGAGTCCCAATTGGCTGGCCCGAATCGCCGCCACATAGCCGCCCGGCCCGCCGCCGAGAACGAGAAGGTCGTAATCGTACTTGTGTGTAGACACTTGTGCCTCCGAATCGTGTTTGCCAAAGAAACGTGAGGCGTGAAACGTGAGAGTAGTGCCCGCTCTCACGTTTCACGTTTCACGTCTTCAGTATCGTTGACTACTGCTTCCAATTTTCCAACACTTCCACCACCCGCTCCACAAACCCATCCGCCTGCGCACCGTCAAGAATCCGGTGATCGAAGGAGAAGCTCAGATAGCACATCGGCCGGATGACAATCGCGTCGTCGGCGCTGGGCAGGAGGGGATGACCGCCACTGCGCACGACAGGCCGCTTTTCGATTTTGCCGATGCCCAGGATGCCGGCCTGGGGCTGGTTGATGATAGGCGTGCCCAGCAGACTGCCGCTGACGCCGTGGTTTGTCACCGTAAACGTGCCGCCCTGCAATTCATCCGGGCTGAGTTTGTTGCCCCGCGCCCGCTCCGCCAGGTCGTTGACGGCCCGGCTCAGCCCGGCCAGGTTCAACTCGTCCGCATCCCGGATGACCGGGACGAGCAGCCCGCCCGCCACTGCCACCGCCACGCCGATGTGGATGCGCCGGTGGAGCAGCAGCCCTTCGGCGCTGAAACTGCTGTTCACCTGCGGGTGGGCGCGCAGGCTCTCGGCCACCGCCGCCACAAAATAGGGGGTGAAGGTCAGGTCAATGCCATTGGCTGCCAATTCTGCTTTGTGCGCTTCCCGGTGGCGCACCACCGCCGTCATATCTGCCTCCCACAGAGCCATCACATGCGGGCTGGTGCGCACGCTGCGCTCCATGTGTTCGGCGATGGCCCGGCGCATGGGGGTAAGGGGAGTGGGGATCGGGGAGTGGGGATCGGGGATCGGGGAGAGGAGAGAAGGGAGAGGGGACTGGGGATCGGGGATCGGCGAGGGCGCATCCCCGGTCTCCAGTCCCCTCTCCCCAGTCGCTTTTCCCCGATCCCCAGTCGCCAAATGCTGTTCCACATCCTTCTTCGTAACCCGTCCGTGCAGACCCGTGCCGGTGATGCTGTCTAAATTCAGGCTGTGTTTGGCAGCGATGCGGGCGACAACCGGGCTGACAAAAGCGCGGCCGGTGGGTTTGGGGAGTGGCGAACGGGGATCGGCGAACGGCGATTGGGGAACGGAAATCGGGGAAGAATCGTTCCCAGTCGCCGATCCCCGTTCGCCAGTCGCCGATCCCCAGTCCCCAGTCGCCGATCCCCAGTCCCCAGTCGCCACTTCACCCGGCGCGCCGATGTAGCCGATGATTGTGCCGACGCGCACGGTCTGCCCTTCCTGCGCGGTGATCTGCAAGAGTGTGCCCGCGGCCGGCGCGGGAATCTCGGTGTCAATCTTGTCCGTGCTGATCTCAAGCAGACTCTCCTGGCGTTCTACGCGGTCGCCGGGCTGCTTCAGCCAGCGCGAGACGGTTCCTTCCACAACCGTTTCGCCCAGTTGGGGCATTTTGATTGGGGTGGGCATGGAGATGTCCTTTTCTTCTAGGGTAGAGACAGCAGACGGCAGACGGCGGACCGCAATTTCCAGTCGCCGTTCCCCCAGTCGCCAGTCGCTATTTCAGCGCCGCGTTTCTCTTTCGCCCAGGCTTGGCTCGGCCATCTCGCCTGTGTAGTAGAGATATTTCTTGCCCGCCATTGTGGAAAAGCCCCGGTGCTGGCCGTCCGGGGTCATAGCCACGAAATTCATATACTGACCGACCCGGGGCTTCAACTGCACAATCTCTGCCAGACACTCCTGGCCCGCTTCTTCCAGACTCATCCCCATTTTCAGGTAGAGGATCAGACTGCGCGCGGTGGAAACGCGGATCGCCAGTTCGCCGGTACCCGTGCAGGCGACCGCGCCATAGCGGTTGTCGCAATAGTTGCCCGCGCCAATAATCGGCGAATCCCCCACCCGGCCCGGATATTTCCAGGCGTGACCGCTGGTGCTGACCGCCGAGGCCAGATCGCCATGCGCATCCCGCACCAGATAATTGACTGTGCCGTGGGGCACCCGGTCTTCTAAATGCAAAGGTAGGGTAAGGCGGGTGACGATATGGCGCAACTCTGCGCCGGTCAACTCCAGGCCCGTCTCTGTAAAGCGGGTGCGCCAGAAATCCAGCGAAGCAAAGGTGCGCTGATCCGCGGGCTTCTGCCCCATCTCCCCGGCGAAACGTTCCGCGCCGCGGCCCACCAGCAATACGTGGGGTAGTTCGTCCATCACCGCGCGCGCCAGGCTGATAACATTGCCGTAGTCCTGCACACCAGCCACCGCGCCCGTTTCCAGGGTGCGCCCGTTCATCAGGCTGGCGTCCAACTCCACCTGGCCGAGAAGATTGGGCAGACCGCTGAAGCCGACCGAATGCTCTTGCGGGTCGTCTTCGGTGACGCGCGCGGCCAGCTCGGCCGCGTCAATGGCGCAGCCGCCACGCCGCAGCAGTTCCATCGCGACAGTAGCGCCTGCCCGCCCATTTTCGGAGGCGACGATGACGGGGTTTACGTGGGGATTGGTGTGCATCATCCCATCATCCGCCTTCCAAGAATTTCTCGATAATTCCAACAACATTCCCATCCACGTCTTCCCATTCCGCCCCCGCCACTTTATTCACAGTGACAAAATCCTGCACGAGGAAGACGTTATAGACGTTTTCCAGGGCAAAGAGACGGGCGGCCAACGGGTGTTTACTGGCTTCTTCTCTAGTGGACGCGTTGAGCGGTCCGCTAAATTTCAGCCCGCTGGCAGTGTATTTGTGGGCGTTCGGGTTGGGCGTCGGGTGAATCTGAACAGGCATAGGGCCAAGTATAGCAGGGAGCGGCGCTCTCATCAATTCTGTAGGGCGGATTGGTAATCCGTTCTCAATTCTACCGGACGGATTCCAATCCGTCCTACGCGTTGTGCTTGTGCAGCGGTGTGTGTTTGTGGTAGACCCCGTGCTGGTGCATGCGCTGGTGCAGCCGGTTGTGCGCCGCTTCCAGCGTGGCGCGCATACGGCGGAAACGCGCCCCGTCCACGGGCCGGGGGGCCAGAATGTCCACATAGGCCATCGCCCCTTCGATCTGCGAAAGTACGGCGTCGGCGTCGGTCTCGTTGAAAAGGGGCTGATCCCCCACCCGCACCTGCACCGCGCTGGTGTGGGCGGCGATGTCGCCGATGCCGTTGCGGTAGCTGCCGCGCACACGCAGCGCCACCCAACAGGATTCGTAGATGGGCAGCCGGATGCCGCCCTCGGCCGTCAAACGATTGCCGATCATCCACGTATCAATGGCGTGGCTGTCAATCACCGTCTCCACCTCCCAGATGGGCAGCCGGGTTGACTCCACCCGCCAGGTGATGTCGATATCGCCGCCGGACGCGGGCAATCTCACCTGGCCGCCGGGCGCAACACCCTCCACTTGCAATTCGGCCAGGGGGCCGACGGTGACAAATGTGTTGCCCGCTTTCACCGCGGCCATCCAGTTCTCGTAGGAAAATTCCCGCCCGCCCAGCTGGGCATAGGTGCGCACGCCACCCAACAGCGCGGCCGCCGCCATTTTGTCCGAGCCGCCCACCAGCGGCACCTGATAGCCCAGATTCAAATAGCGATACCAGTCGGCAATGCCGTAGGGGTTGAGTTGGGCGTCGTGGGGGTTGAAGGTCATCAATTCGATGGCGTTGACCAGCCCCAGCACAATATCCGCGGCCCGCTCCAACTGGGGGTTGGGCGCGTGGGGCATCACCACCAGCCCGCCCTGCTCGATGCAGCGCTGCGCCCACTCGGCCATCAGCACCTCTTGGCTATCGCCGAGAGCCGATTCGGTCGGGCCGCCCGTGCAGAGGGGGTGAATCATCTGGCCGCGGTAGCCGAGCAGAGAAATGTGGCCCAGCACCTGCATGCGGTTCTCTGTGCCCACCCGCACCAGAAATTCCCCGTCACCGCCGAACTCCTTTGCGCCCAGCGTCGTCTTGCCGTCGAAATCGCTGACATTGCTGTACATCTCGCCCCACTGGCTGGCGAGAAGATTGACGACGTGTACGTCCTCGGCCTGGCCTTCCAGCAGGGCTGTGCTGGGGCTGAGAAAATGGACGTGGGTATCGGCTGTCACCCACCCCTTCTCGCGCCAGGACAATACCCGCTCCAACTCGAAGGTCAGCTCGGCGGTCTCTGGGCCAATCGTCACTTGCGTGCGGATGGGTGCGATTTCATAGCCTTTTGTGATCTCCACGTAGACCTCGCCCAGCGGCAGGTCTACTTCGCAATGGCCGTTGATATAACTGTACTGGTTGCGCCCGTTGACAAACTCGCCGTAGTTGTCCTCGAACCAGTGGGGATTGACTTTGCGGTGACGACCGCGCGGCGGCAGATATTCGCCGTGGCTGCCGTGAAAGTGGATGCGCACGGGCACTTGGCGCTGGCTGCCCTTCTCCACCACATACACGTTCACAGGCCGGTAGGCGGGGGGCACTTCGACGATCCCCTCCTCCGGCAGATCGGCCAGATCGTAGACCGTCTCTGCGCCCACGTACAACCGGGCCTGGGGATGGGCCGCGTACTCCACGACGATCTCCCGTTCCGAACGTTCGGGCTGCACGTCCGGGTCGCCGCCTAGCCAGGCTGCGTGGTCGTATTCCAGCACAGCCCGCGCCGAGATGACCGTGCCCAGATCGATGGACAGATCCTCACATTCACCCAGCGCGTTGAGAGCCACATCGGCGGGCAGCGTCACCCGCACTTTGCGCCGCACACCGGGGCGCAGGGGATGCTCTACGAGTTGGGTCGCGGTGACTGCATAGATCGTGGCCCGCTCCTTTGCCGGCGTCAGCAGAAGCTGGCGGATCGGTTTGTCTGGGTGGGGGTTGGGTAGGGCATAAAGCCAGAGCTTCTCCGCGCTGCGCTCCCGCCCGGAAGCCACGCGGGTTTCGCCCCGGCCATAGACACGCGCTGGTCGGCCCAGGGCGGCATCTTCGCTGGCGGTGATGAAGACCTGCGGCGGCAGCGCGGGCACGGCCAGAAAGGGGCTGGCACCCCAGCGGATGCGGCTCTGCTGGGTGGCAAAACGGCGCAGGATGGGCGTCTCGTGGCGTGTGCCGTCGGCGTATTCCACCGTGTAGTCGGAGACGTGATCGCCCAGTTCGTTGCCGTCCACGTCTTCGTCCGCGAAGTACTTCAGATAGTTGGTGGGTTTGTCCTCCACCGCGTGCAGAAAGATCAGCCAGGTGGCGCGGCTGTCGTTGAGGGGGATCGCGGCCTCGTAGACATCCAGCCAGATCACACTCTCGCGTGCGCCCTCCTGCGCCAGTTGAAAGGGGATACCACTGAACGCCTGGCTACCCAAGAGCGGGCCGTGTCCCGTCGGCGGTTGTTGCGTGCCGGGGAGCATTTCCCGATCCCAATTGTAAGCGTCGGTCAGGTCTATGGGGGTGAAGTGGGGCGAAACTGGCTGCATAGGAATCCCTCCGTCGGTGGTGAAAGTGGGGCGCGCTGTGGATGTCCAGTGTACCCCAAAGTTTCAGTCAGGGCAAAGAGTCTGCGGTTGCCCAAATTCTGTTTCGTAAAGTCTTTGATGAGGTGACACAAGAGAGTACTCCCTACATCCTCATCCGGGGCAGTCGCCCAGAAGCTGCCCTCATTTCCTATACGGATTTCGAGCAGTTTCAAGCTCTGCGGCAACAGGCCATTCGCCAGAAGTTTGGGCAATTGTTGGATCGGATGGAAGCCACCAATGCAGAGCTGTCCGATGCGGAAATTGCAGGCGAAGTGGCCGCCGCACGCGCTGAGGTTGGCTGATGGCGCAGCCGGGAACACCGCCATCCCTGGCGGCAGCCAGCAGGATGCTGGCGTTCCCAGGAGTTTCGTTCTTTCCCTCTGTCGCAGTACAATAGAGGGATGATCACACACCCAGCCTATCCCAAACCCGAAATTATGAGTCCCGCCGGCCACTGGCCGCAATTGCACGCGGCCATCGAGGCCGGCGCGGATGCAGTCTATTTTGGTCTGACCCACTTTACGGCGCGCGCCAAAGTCGGCTTTGTGCTGGACGAGCTGCCCGCTGTGATGGAGACGCTGCACCGGCGCGGCGTGCGTGGCTATGTCACCTTCAACACCCTCGTCTTCGATGAGGAGATGGAAGCGGCGGTGAACGCTCTGGCCCAGATCGCCCAGGCCGGCGCGGACGCCGTGATTGTGCAGGACGTGGCCGTGGCCCGCCTGGCCCGCCAGATTGCGCCGGGGATGGAAGTCCACGGCAGCACGCAGATGAGCATCACCAGCGCCGAGGGTATCGCCCTGGCCCAACGCTGCGGCGTCAGCCGGGTGGTGCTGGCGCGTGAACTCTCCCTGGCCGACATTGCGACCATCCGCAGCCAGACCGATTGTGAGCTGGAAATGTTTGTACACGGCGCGCTCTGCGTCTCCTATTCGGGCCAGTGCTTCTCCTCCGAAGCCTGGGGCGGGCGCAGCGCCAACCGCGGTCAGTGCGCCCAAGCCTGTCGCCTACCCTACGAGATGATTGTGGACGGCGCACTGCGATCGTTGGGCGATGCGCGCTATCTGCTCTCCCCCGGCGATCTCTACGCGCTGCAACAGATGCCAGAGATTGTGACGCTGGGCGTCAGTGCGCTGAAGATCGAAGGGCGTTACAAAGAGGCCGACTACGTGGCCCTGACCACCCGCGCCTACCGCCAGGCCGTGGACGATGCCTGGGCCGGACTGCCGTTGAGCATCACGGCCCAGGAAGAGTTGCGGTTGGCGCAGGTCTATTCGCGCGGGCTTGCCCCCCATTTTGTGACGGGAACCAACCACCAGACGGTCGTCAGCGGCCGCGCCCCGCGTCACCGGGGCGTGCTGATGGGACGGGTGGTGGCGGTGTTGGCCGATGGGGTTCTCATCGCACCGCAAGCGCCAGCAACCACAATTGCGCCCCTGAAACCGGGCGATGGGGTGGTTTTTGATGCCGCGGATTGGCGCAGCCCGCAGGAACGGGAGGAGGGCGGACGGGTCTACGAAGTCCAGCCCCGCCCGCGCGGGCGTGTGGAGGTGCGTTTTGGCAACGGGGCAATTGACTTCCGCCGCATCCGTGCGGGCGATCTGCTCTGGCGCAGCCACGACCCGGAAACCGACAAGGCCGCCCGCCCTTTCCTCCAGCCCGCCACGCCCGTCCACAAGCAGCCGCTGGCTGTGGCGGTGAACGCCCGCGCCGGTGTGCCGCTGGAAAGCCGCTGGTCGCTGGTCGCTCACCCCGCGTTGGCCGTGACTGTTCGCTCTGCTGAACCACTCGCTTCTGCCCAGAACCGGGCGCTGGACGCCGACTTTGTGCGCGAGCAGTTGGGGCGTCTGGGCAACACGCCCTATGCACTGGAAACGCTGACGCTGGAGGTGGAAGACGCGCCTTTTGCCCCGGCCTCTCTGCTCAACCAACTGCGCCGCGACGCGGTGGAGCAACTGGCCGCCCTGCAAAGCCGCCCGACTGCCGTCCCCATCCACGAGCCACAAAAAATACTGGACGCAGATAAACGCAGATTTTTGCAGATGGCCGCAGACATTGCGCGCCCGTCCCTTCCTCCTGTCCTCTCTTCCTCCCTTCATCTTCTCGTGCGCACGCCGGAGCAGTTGGCCGCCGCCCTGTCTGTGCGTCCGGCCAGCATCACTCTGGATTATTTGGATTTGTACGGTCTGCGCCCGGCGGTGGAACAGGTGGGCGCGGCGGGGATTTCTGTGCGTGTGGCCTCGCCGCGCATCCTCAAACCCAACGAACAGCGCATCGTCAACTTCCTGCGCCGCTTGGGTGCGCCGGTGCTGGTACGCTCGGCCGGTCTGCTCCACGCACTGTTGGAGGAGGAACATCCGCCCCTGAGCGGCGATTTCAGCCTGAACGCGGCCAACGAACTGAGCGCGCGCCTCTTCCTGGAGATGGGGCTGGAACGGCTGACGCCCACCCACGACCTCAACGCGGCGCAGGTGGGTGAACTGGCCCGGCGTATCGGCCCGCAGAAACTGGAAGTAATCGCCTACCAGCACCTGCCCGTCTTCCACACCGAACACTGCGTCTTCTGCCGTTTTCTTTCCACAGGCACGAGCTACAAAGATTGCGGCCACCCCTGCGAGACGCACCGGGTGGCGCTGCGCGACGAGAAGGGCCGCGTCCACCCGGTGCTGGCGGATGTGGGCTGCCGCAATACTGTCTTTGGGGCCGAAGCCCAGGAAGCCAGCCACTTTCTGGAGGGCTGGCTGGCCGCGGGCATCCGCCACTTCCGGCTGGAATTTGTGCATGAAAGCGGCGCAGAGGTGGCGCAGATTGCCCGCGCCTTCGCCGCCACTCTGGCCGGGACACAGCCAGCGTCCCAACTCAGCCGCAAGCTGGCCGGGCTGGTCCCCGCCGGTATCACAGCAGGCAGCCTCTTTGTGCCGTCGAATTTTCTGGAAATCCCTCTCACTGTAGCGTAGGGGCGCTGCTTGCTGCGCCCCCTTCCGGGCGCAGCAAGCAGTGCCCCTACGACATTCCCTTATTACAGCCACCCATTTAACCAATCAAACGCCTCGTCCTGCATCGCCGCGTCGAATTTGTGACCGCCGGGATAGAAGGAGCAGCGGTAACGATCGGCCGCGCCAGCTTTGGCGTAGACTTCCGCTAGAATGCGGTCGGCCCGTTCCATCTCCGGCAGCGTAAAGAGTGGGTCCTCGTTGTTGTTGAGGACGAGGGTGGGCAGGGGCACACGCAACCCCAGAATCTCCGGGTAGTCGAGTTCGTTGGGCAGCAGGGGCGTGTAGCACATCCACGTATGCGTGTGGCATTTGTCCAGCAGATAGTCGCGCCAGGTGGTCATCATCCCCACACAGACCGCGGCCCGGATGCGGTCGTCTGCCCCGGCCAGATGGACGGTACGCAGCCCGCCGCCGGAGAGTCCGCCGCAGCCCACCTGCTCCGCATCTACATCGGGCCGGGCGCACAACACATCCAGAGCGGCGATATCCTCGGCCAGAAAGACGCCGGGCCAGGTGGTGCCCGCGGAAAAGAGCGATTTCGCCATCAGATGTTCGTGGGTGGCGGCCCAGCGGTTGTAGGCTTCGATATTGGCCGGGTTCTCCGGGTCGTCGTCGTTTAGCCCGCCGCGCAGAAAGTCCGGCATATCGGCCAGACGCACGCGGCGACTGGCAAAGGCGAAGGCGTCGTGGACAAGAACGACATAGCCCCGTTTCGCCAACTGATTGGCCCAGCCGTGTCCGCCGTAATAGCGTCGCTGGTGATCCGCCATCATCGGGTGCTGATCGTCGCCCGTGCGGGTGATCTTGCGCTTGCCGAAGTATTTGTTGCCGCCGTGATCGTGCAGGGCGAGCAGGCCGGGCAGCCGTCCGGTCGCGCCCGCTGGCTTGAGTAAAATCGCTTCTGTACGCGGGCCGTAGGCGAGTTGCCAGGAAATCTCCTCCACAGCCAGCCCGTCGTACTCGTACTGCCGGTGAACAGTTACATTCGCCGCGCCGCGGGTGACGGGCGAGGCCACCCGTTCCCGGAAGCGGGCGCGGGCCGCGGCGCGCCAGGCGTCTACGTCGCGCCAGGCGTCGCGGCGGAAAGAGAAGGCGGGCGGCTCGTCGCCGGTGAGGGTGGCGGCCCAGGGGCCGTAGCCGCCGATCATTGAGGTGGCTTGCATCAGCGAAAACCTTTCTTGGGTTGTGTTCTACTTTCGGTTAGACTATTCTACAGGCGGGTCGGTCTGGTTTTGTTGAAGCGGGACGGAGATAGTCAATGTCAAACACAGCGATTGAATATTCTGGCGGGTCTTTGCCGTCTCCCGAACTATTTGCCCAGCAACTTCGGGAAGTCAGCGCGCAGTACGATCCCGTAGATAAACTTCTTTCGCTGGAGCGGGATATGGCGCTGTTCGAGCAGACCCACGGACTGTCTTCTAATGAGTTTTTCCGCCGCTATCAGGCAGGAACAATGGGCGATTCCATCGAATATGTGCGCTGGGCAGGTCGTTATAAACTCTATCAAAACCTGAAAAGCCTTCCCTCACCACAAATATCTCTTTGACGAACAGAGCAGACGCGAAACAATTGTAGCTGCTGCGCCACCCCACCTCCACGATGTGCTACGTGAGATCGACCAGCACATCTACCCTGATAGTTGACACATCTCCCCGCTATCTTGGGTGTTTGGCTTTGACTTCTGATCAGTGAGGAGTATACTGAACAGTCGCGGGTTTGCGCGATTGTCTGTAGTCTACCACGAACTGTGAAGGTCGGTCTATGTCTGCTGTTGAACGCCAGGAAAAAGAGAACCACGAACACGAAGAAAACGGCCACCCCAAAGGGTCGGGCAACAAATATCTGGCGCTGCTGGCGCTGGGTGCGCTGGGTGTCGTCTACGGCGACATCGGCACCAGCCCGCTCTACGCCTTTCGCGAATCCTTCCATTTGGCCCATGGGCTTGCAGTTACAGCGGCCAACGTTCTGGGCATTCTCTCCCTGATCTTCTGGGCGTTGACGATTGTCATCTCCATCAAATATATCATCTTTGTCATGCGCGCTGACAACCGGGGCGAGGGCGGCATCCTGGCTCTGACCGCTCTGATCTTCCCACCGGGCGGCCCCAAACGCTACAACCGGCGCTATCTGCTGATTCTGTTGGGTCTCTTTGGCACTGCGCTGCTCTATGGCGATGGGATGATCACGCCGGCCATTTCCGTCCTCTCTGCTGTGGAAGGGCTAAAGTTGGCAACGCCTTTCTTCCAGCCCTATATCGTGCCCATTACGATTGTCATTCTGATCGTTCTCTTTCTCTTTCAAAGCCAGGGCACGGAACGGGTGGGCAAAGTCTTTGGCCCGCTGATGCTGCTCTGGTTTGTCGTGCTGGCCCTGCTGGGCATCCGCTGGATTGTGCGCCAGCCGGGAGTGCTGGTTGCCATCAACCCGCTCTATGGCATTCAGTTTTTCCTTGACAATGGATGGACCGGTTTTGTGGTGTTGGGGTCGGTCTTTCTGGTGGTGACCGGAGGCGAGGCGCTCTACGCGGATATGGGCCACTTTGGCCGCGCCCCGATTCGTCTGGCCTGGTTTGCCGTGGCCCTGCCGGCGCTGCTCCTCAACTATTTCGGCCAGGGCGCGCTGCTCCTGGAAGATCCGACCACAGTGGAAAACCCTTTTTACAATATGACGCCCGACTGGGCGCACTATCCGGTTGTAATCCTCGCCACCCTGGCCGCGGTGATTGCGTCACAGGCGCTGATCACCGGCGCTTTCTCCCTGACGATGCAGGCCGTGCAGTTGGGCTACCTGCCCCGCGTCGCCATTCGCCACACCTCCGCCCACGAACGGGGGCAGATCTATATCCCCACCATCAATTGGATGCTGATGGTGGCCTGTGTAGCTCTGGTGGTCGCCTTTGGATCTTCCAGCAATCTGGCCGCGGCCTATGGGGTGGCGGTGACGTCTACAATGGTCATCACGACCCTTTTGCTGGTGGTGGTAAAACGGGAACAGTGGCATTGGCCCACTTACGCCGCACTGAGTTTGACCCTTCTCTTTCTGATCGTTGATGTGGCTTTTTGGGGTGCCAATCTCATCAAAATTCCCGCGGGCGGCTGGTTTCCTCTGGTGATCGGGGCGCTTGTCTTTACGCTAATGACCACCTGGAAACGGGGGCGAGAGATTCTAGCCAAACGGCTGCGCGAGAGTACAATTCCTTTCGCCAACTTTATCGAGCGGGTTGAGCAGGGAAAGCCGGTGCGCGTCCCCGGCACGGCGGTCTTTATGTACAGCGATGCGCAGGCAACGCCACCGGCGCTTCTGAACAATTGGCGGCATAACCGCGTTCTGCACGCACGGGTCATCCTTCTCTCTGTGCATATGGAAGAGCGCCCGCGGGTGCCCAGGGCCGAACGGGTGACCGTCCACGACCTGGGCGATGGCTTCTACCAGGTGATTCTCGCCTTCGGCTTTATGGAGAATCCCAACGTGCCCCGGGGTTTGCGTATGGCCCGCCACAAAGGCTTGGAGTTGCCAGCGGCTGAGATCAGTTATTTTCTCGGGCGCGAGCGCTTCTTTGCCACCGACCACCCGGGCATGTCCATCTGGCGCGAGAAGCTCTTTGCGCTGATGAGCCGCAACGCCACCAGCGCCGCCGACTTTTTCAGCCTGCCCGTCAATCAGGTGGTGGAACTGGGCACGCTGGTGGAATTATGAGTGAAACGAAGCACACCACATCCTCCAGCATCTGGGCCAGTGTGCGCAGGTGGGCCAGCGTGCGCAGGCTGACCGGAGAATGGGGATGGTTCAGCCCGACGAGGAGGACGGTGACAGCCAGCGGTTATTGGGCGGGCTGAACTTGGAGACAAGTTCGATTGCCACGTCACTTCTTCAACCCATCCCGAATCCCGTTCAGTTCCACCAGTGCCGCGGCCGCGCCCGCGCTGAGAAAGCCGATGTCGCTGCCGGCGGTGATGAACTGGAAACCCATCGCGGCCCGTTTGCGCGCATCTTCGATACCCCGTCCAGCCACACCGGGGATTTTGCCTGTATTGCGGCAAGCCTTCACGACGGCTTCCAGCGCGATGCGGTGTTCGTCCCGGCTGTCCATTTCTTTGGGGTGGAAGCCCAAAGAGAAGGAGAGATCGCTCGGCCCCAGCCAGCAGCCGTCAATGCCGGGTGTGCCCAGAATGGCTTCGGCGTTCTTCACCGCTTCCGCCGTTTCAATCTGCACAGCCACAAAAAGCTGTTCGCCGATCCATTCGGCGTAGTCGGGGCCGTACATACGGGCGTGTCCCCAACCCCAGGAGCGCTGGCCCACCGGTGGGAAGCGGCAGGCGTCAGCCACGGCTGCCGCTTCCTCGGCTGTGTTCACCATCGGCACGACAATGCCCAGAAAGCCTTCGTCCAGCAGACGACCGATGAGCGCGTAGTCGTTGCGCAGGACGCGGGCCATTGGAATCGCGCTGCCCGCCTGCATCGCGGTCAGCGCGGCGAGCGTGGAATCGTCACCCCAGGAGCCGTGCTGTCGATCCAGCAGGATAAAGTCAACGCCGGTGGCGCTGAGCAGTTCGGCGTTCTGGGGTGCGCCCAGACCGACGGAAAAGCCGAAGGCCGGTTCGCCAGCCAGCATCCGTTGTTTGGCGGTGTTGATTTTCATGGGGTGGGGGTTCCTTGTTTGGGGAGGGATGGATGAACTCAATTCGTAATCGGTGGATGCCAGCCAGCCCGAATCCAGTTGCGGCGAACAGTGAGCGCCAGATCATTGTTCATCTGTAATGTCTGGACAGTGGAGCGTCCTTGCGGCGTCAGCCGAAAGCACCGCGCCGATCCTACTCATAACGAGAGCGGCGTTCTTAAACCGCGCTGGATAGCTTCTGCCAACCCTTCCGACTTACGCAACTGACCAATTTGATAGAGATAGAGCAATGATACGAGTTCGTCTCGTTCCATTTCGGACAGATCTGTCGCTTTGCCTTTGGATTGCAGCTCCGAGAGCCGCTGGTTTTGCTCCACACTCATTTTCAAGTCTGCGATTGCCAGCACTTCTGCATCTGGCAGCCCGGAAACGGGAGGATCGTGAAACCCGGCGTAGCGGTCGAACAGTTCCTGCAACACTGCTTCGTCGTAAATTTCATCGTTGCTGACAAAGCGTTCGACCTCCACCGAGCCATCAACGAAAAACTCGACTTCCCAGCGCTCTCCCGGCACAGCCACGGCAACCAGAACTGCGTCTTCCCGCTGGTGGGCCAGCGAATAATCGATCCGTTCTGCGTCCAGTTGGGCAAGAAAGGCCGTCAATTTGTTCATCCCATCCTACTCCACACCCATCAGCGTCAACTCCCGCGCCCGGTGGCAACTGACGAAACGGTCGGGGAGTACCTCTTCCAGCGTAGGAGAATCGGTGCGGCAGCGGTCGATGGCGTAGCGGCAGCGGGGATGGAAATAGCAGCCGCTGGGTGGGGAGGCCGGATCGGCCACTTCGCCTTCCAGGATGATGCGCTGGGAGCGCAGGCGGGGATCCGGCTTGGGCACGGCGGAGAGCAGGGCTTCGCTGTAGGGGTGCAGCGGCTGCTGGAAGAGTGCTTCGGTGGCCGCGACCTCCACGATTTTGCCCACATACATCACCGCCACCCAGTCGCTGACGTGCTTGACAACACTCAAATCGTGGGCCACAAAGAGATAGGAGAGTCCCATCTCCTCCTGCAACTCCAGCATCAGATTGATGATCTGGGCCTGCACAGAGACATCCAGCGCCGAAACCGGCTCGTCGGCCACAATCAGCGCGGGTTGCAGGGCCAGGGCGCGGGCGATGCCGATGCGTTGACGCTGGCCGCCGCTGAAGGCGTGGGGGTAGCGGCTCATAAATTCCGGGGGCAGACCGACCAGTTTCAACAGCTCCTCCACCCGGTCACGGCGTTGGGAAACGCTGCCCACGCCGTTGACCAGCAACGGTTCGCCAATGATGTCCAGCAGTGTCATGCGCGGGTTGAGGGAAGAATAGGGATCCTGGAAGATCATTTGCATCTGACGACGTAAGGGACGCAATTCCCGTTTAGGAACGGTGGCGAGGTTGACAACCGTCTGGTTTTCCGTGAGAAAATGCACATCGCCCGCTGTGGGGGTCAGCGCGCGCAGGATGCAGCGGGCAGTCGTCGTTTTGCCACAGCCGCTCTCGCCTACCAGCGAGAGAGTCTCGCCCTGGCGGATGGTGAAGCTCACGTCGTCCACCGCACGCACGTGGCCTACCAGGCGGCGCAGCAGCCCTTTGCGGATGGGGAAGTATTTTTTCAGTCCACTGACTTTGAGGAGGGTCTGTTTGGTCTGGTTCACGTAAATATGCCACCCAATTCCAGTGTAAAGCCGGGCAAGACCGGATCGCCAGAGATGATTTCCGGTTCGTCCAGCACTTCCAGCGCATAGCCGGGACGATAGATATAGACCCGATCCTCCTGGGGATCGATCAGCCAGCCCAGACGCGCGCCGTTCTCCATATATTCCAATATTTTTTTACGCACGTCGACCAGTTCGTCGCTGCGCGAACGCAGTTCCACAACGAAATCCGGGCAGATGGGGGCAAAACGGCTCTGCTCCTGGCGTGTCAGCGCATCCCAGCGCGCCTTCCGAATCCACGCCGCATCGGGAGAACGGATAGCGCCGTTGGGCAGGGTAAATCCGGCAGAAGAATCAAAAGCTCTACCCAAACCGGTTTGGTGATTCCACAGCCACAGTTGGCCGGTTACTTCCAAATTGCGCGCCCCGGTATCAGCGGCGGCTGGCGGCATAAAAATTACTTCCCCCTCGGCGCTGCGTTCCAGGCGCATTTCTGGGTTGGCGACGCAGAGTTGCCAGAAATCTTCATCGGTTGTGACAAAGCGGCGGAAGTCCAGAGTCATCACTGTCACGGCTTCACCTCCTGCTCGTACAAAAAGCAACTTACTACCTGCCGCTCGTTGATCTTTTGCAACTTCGGCTCGGCCACATCGCAGCGCCCCGGCATGAAATCCGGGCAGCGGGGATGGAAAGAGCAGCCCGCGGGCCGGTTGTAGGGGTGGGGGATCGAACCGGTAATCGTCGCCAGTTTGGTGCGCGGCTTGGCGAGGATGCTGGGAATGGATTTGAGCAACGAACGGGTGTAGGGATGTTTGGGGTTGTGGAAGATGTCGTCCACCGGCCCCTCCTCCACCACCTGGCCCAGATACATCACCACCACAGCGTCGGCCATCTCCGCAATCACGCCCATATCGTGGGTGATCAGAATAATCGAGACGCCCTTCTCCTCCTGCAACTGGCGCAGCAGATCGAGAATCTGGGCCTGGGTGGTCACGTCCAGGGCAGTGGTCGGTTCGTCGGCGATCAGAATTTTCGGATCGCTGGAGAGAGCCATCGCGATCATCACGCGCTGGCGCAGACCGCCGCTCAGTTGGAAGGCGTACTCGTCAATGCGCCGCTCGGGTTTGGGGATACCCACCTGCCGCAACAGGTCAATGGCCTTTTCGCGCGCCTCCTTCGGGCTGAGTTTCTGGTGCAGGCGGATGGCTTCGATGATCTGGTTGCCGACGGTGTGAAAGGCGCTGAAGGAGGT